>NZ_MUEW01000002.1:0-310604 GCF_001995655.1 Salinivibrio sp. IB868 | reverse complement strand
GGAGTGTCTACATCGTTACACAACTCTCTAATTACCGGCTTTCGTTGATACTTGAAGTAAAGAGTTAGGAAAGTTACAGACCAACTATTACCAAAAGTGTGTAAGTAGTCAAAATCATTAGTCCTATTTTTAATATATTGCCAGGAGTAAAAGAATTCCCAGACAGCTTTCGCAGCGACTAAAAACTTCCTTATCATTCCTTTCTTTCTTCGCACGGGGAAAGGTGGTGCTATTCTGTTAACTTCTTTGCCATCAAATATATATTTCTTGTTTCCCAACTCATTGGTAGAGTTTGCAACAACCTCATACTCAATATTATAGCTTGTACTGAGTCGCTTGTATGTATTGTGAGCGCGAAGTCCGGATCCGGAGTATTCTGGCTGATACTTGCTACTAACCACTAATGCTTTCATATCTTTTCTCTAGTCTCTTTAATATAATCTTCTGCATGCCATGAAACATGGTTTCGTGGTTTTTTAAAGATGTCTTTAACCATACGAAAATAAGACGTAGTATCGTGCATGTGAGTCACATCCATCCAATAATTAAACACGGCTTTTTCAAAAAAATGCCATCTCTTTCTACCTGAAGCCCCTAAAAGACCAAAAGGTATTTTGCACATAAATCGTAGTGGTATTACCCATTTAGGGGTGATTGTTTTTTTATTTATTGGAATTTTTTCATCCCAAACGCCACCAAAGTTACTTAAGCAGAGCATGTCTAAATATAACTTTTGGTTTACTTTATACTCTGCAGGAACTTTTGCCCAAAACTCTAATAATTCATTACTCCATAAAGGCATTCTCCAGTCATAGCCATAGAACTCATAAACTTTTTGACCACTAATGACATATTTACTTTGCCTTCCCATCAATTCAGAATACTCATATAAAAGATGATCTTTCTCTCGTTCTTCTGGTAAACCACCAATAGCTAGAAATTGCTTTTCTAGGCTTTTTCTAATATAGCCTAAGTTATCGTTTGTTTTTTTATAGCCCCAAAGCGAAAAGTGCTTATTGAATATTGCTCTGAAAACATTATCGATCCTGTCACTCTCAGCACTCATATGATGATTACGCATGAGCGGTGTTATATGTCCTCCTGATATAAAATCACCACTATTTCCGTTAATAAACACGGCATCGTCATCTATAATCTCTAATTCTTTAAGGTACTTCAATGAAGATAGACTTTGAATGTAAGGTACTGAAGATAGCGTTTCAGAAAAAATTTTATATTTTTGAAAATCTGAGGATGAATAAAATGATTTTTCGCTACTATGAGTAAGGGGAATGAAGACCCATTTAAATCCTAGTTTTTTCGCTACAGATTCTGCTACTGCAGCTTCGAAGTTATTTTTAGAACCATATGAGTAGCACAAAACATTCGTTGCTCCTAGATAATGTAAAATGGATGCCACTAGTCTTGAGTCATTACCAGCACTTAAAGGCACAACAATTTGTCTTTCACCGACGTCTTTGAGTAGCTTATCAAATACGCTACAAGTGACCTCATATAATTCTTTCAGATAAGAAAAGTAAGTTTTACGTTCAATAAACCCAAAATAATAGTAATACTGATGAACTGAATTTGAGTAATGGTTACAATGTAATACTTCACCTGCTTGTAAACGTTTTATATTCCTAAATAGAGTTTTCGAGCCTATAGTGTAGCCACTCATAATGATTTCTAGCTCGGCTAGCTCATCATACTCTGAAGGATCAAAAGGCTTCAACGCATTAACTTCATCCGTTAATGTTATTTCTGATGACCGGCCTGTTGTATAAAACAAGTTATGACTTCCCACTCTATCAGAAAAAGCATACACATTGTGATTCTTTGATACGACAATTGCATAATGGCCATCTAGAGACTTCACATAGTTTATTAGGCTTTCCTTGTCATCGTTGAGAACAGCAAGATCCTTAACTATATCGCTCTTATTTTTCCCATAAAAATATCCTTTCAACCAAAGCTTTGTTTTACATGTTTTATCTTCATAGAACGCCCAGCCATTGCAATCTTTTAATGAGATCTTCAAAGTACATATCCCTCTTAATATCTAATTCTTATCTTTCTACTGAAACTTTTTAGAAAACACACCATCGCTGATATACTTTTTATTGAGAGAAAAATCAAGTTGTTGTACATCAATTTTAGCTAGTCCATTTTCGTAAAAGCAATCGACAAAGCTGACCCGATTCTTCAAAATATCCGCCGCCTCTATTGACAGTAGTTGCCTTTGATTTTCACTAACAACAATCGCAGGTGAGTCAGTTGACAAAACCTGATTAAATGCTGTGGAGTCAATCATTTTAAATATAAAAATCGAGTCCTCTTTGCTTGCAAGATCTTCTATTGGTGTGTCATAGACAAATGAAACAGTCGGATATTTCTTCTCTATCAGCTCTCTATTGTATTTTGCGCCTTTGGGATGGACTTTAAAAATCACTTCATACCCGTCTTTCACCAGTTTTTCCAGTAATGTATTTTCATAACTTATTTTTCTTAAATCGTCATCCACACCATAAAACTGGATGCCTCCTGGACTGCAAGTTCAACATAGATAACTTTCCTTATCTTTTTTGCGTCAACTATATAATGTCGTCCACAACTATTTTCAGTTTCGATCTCTCGCATGGGTTTAAAAAAGTTTTCCTTTAATCTGTTAGAATACTTTTTATTAAGAAAATCAGCATCAATCTTATTAAAAACATAAAAGTTATCTGGTATTTCATATTCGATAAAAAGGCGGGGATCAAACGGGTAGTCTAAATGACGAATTGCTCCAGAATGCATTGTTGCGTTGGTCTTTATTCCCTTTCTTTTGAGCACTTCAAAGATTACCCTAGTAAAGTAGTTGCCACAAGTTCCCGAATAAACCTCTTTAAAATTTAACTTTTTTTTATCAAGATATTTTAAGCTTTCATTGAAATCACGCTCAGCTTTAGACATGATAGAATAGACTATTTTTCTTAATGTATTTTCTTCTTTTTTATCCTCTATAGAAAAATGAGAACATACATTTCTTATAAAAATTTCAATCGCACGAATTATCTTGTCATCGCTACATAGTGTATTCTCTTTATCATTTTTTTTACAAGGGAAAAATAAGCTCTGGTGTACCTTGGTATATTTCACACCTTCTTTTTCTAGATAATCATAGAGCCATGGATTACCATTAAAAACTACAACTCTATCCCCTAAAGCAGAACCGGTGAATAATTTCAAGTTAGAAGCGAATCGCTTCAAATTATCTTTCAATGGATTAACTAAATCTTCTTTGTAAGGTTTAATCAAAGGGAGTGTATTTTCCTCGAAGAAATCAGCAATATAAGAACCAGCAAGGCCATTTCCTCCGGCTCTTTCTACAAAACTCACCTTATCTAAATACCTTATAGATAGTCCTTTAGATAAAATATCTTTCTTAATTTTTATCATTTTTATAAAGTTAGCGATGTTTATTATTAATATTTTTTTACTAATCCTAATAACTGTTCCTACAGTTTGATCATCATCATATATCGATAGAAAACAATATAGATCTTCCACAATCTTTTTGAAATCATCTTCGCTAAAACACAATCCTTGCTGACACTTTTCTTGATAATCAATAGAAGGCAAAGAGTATATATCTAGATAGAAATCTGTCATGTTCATAACTGCTTGCTTAAAGTTTAATGAATATATTTAGTAAGGCTCTATTTCTTTTCGTGTATTAGTTAGGGCTATTTAACCTTGACTCTCTACACATCTACAGTAGTTTTTCAACAAACATCGTATATTTAAAGTAACCTTAGTTCAGATGTATTACAGCCTTTTTTTAACTTTGCAGGGATTGCCAGCTGAAACGCAAAAACTAGGAATGCTTTTTGTAACAACACTACCGGCACCAACTACTGCATTTTGTCCTATTTCCACACCCGGAAGTATTATTGAGTTGGCTCCTACCCAACAACCTTTTCTTAATATCACTGGCTTGACTTCTTGGTGGCCCTGATTCGATATGACTTGATTCGGCTCATCAAACTTGTGGTTCGAAACGTAAATGTGAACACCACTACCAATTAGCACATCGTCTTCAATAGTTATATGTTCTCTATGTATACATGTATCTTTGGAAGCAAATAACATACTTTGGGGCCTGATAGTTACTCGTGAGCCTATAAATATTTGGCTTGCGCACACTGCATAAGCCCCTGGCCTAAACTCTGCATCTTTACCAAACTTTCCAAACTTATGCTTACACAGCCAATATTGAAGCTTAATTGAATGGAGCAAGAAATGTGTTAATGGCATATCAGGGCCTAACCTATCTTCTTTTAACCAAAAGATTATTCGTTTAAACATATTAGATACTAAACCCATCATCAACTATAAGATTTTGACCAGTTACATTGGTTGACTGTTCCGAAAGCAAAAACAGTATAGGCCCTAAGGTTTTTTCTACATCTAGCATACCAGCTCCATACGTTTTATTCTTGTATGCTTGTAAAAACACTTCTGGTTGGTGATCAAAAATCCCACCAGGGCTGACACTGTTAATTCGAAAGCGACTATCATTAACGTAAGAAGCTACATACTTATTAAGATGTAAAATCGCCGATTTTATTGCAGCATACTCTACTGGCGTCGTCATATTTGTATTTTTGTATATTTCAAACTTTGGAGCTACTACACCGTAAATGGATGAAATATTCACTAAAGAAAAAGGATTTTGTTCACGCTTGAAATATACAGCACATTGCTGAGTAAAAAGAAATGCACTCCCCAGATGTAGAGACAAATTCTCGTTAAAACTATCCAAACTCACATCAAAAAAATGCTTACCATAGGTTTTATTGCGCGGGTATGTGGTGTTGACGGCACCGTCTATCTGATCATCCTGTTCTTCAAAAAAGCGTTTCACACTTGCTTCATTCGTGATATCTAATTCACTAAAAGTGAGCTTTCCCTCTAGAGTGTTAACGCCTAACGCAGCTAAACGTTCACGCATTGGATCTAGGCTAATGTCCGCCGCGATAACTGTTGCATTTTGTTTAAGTAAGGCCGGGACTAAATGACTACCCAAGAGCCCACCAGCACCAACAACCAAAATAGTTTTATTGCTCAATAGGTTTTCCATTATTTGCTAGCCCCCATAATGACTTCTGCCAACATAAAATCGTAAATATCATCGATATCTACAGCTCGCTCTTTAGGTACTTCAATACTGGTTACAGTACCAGAAAAAATGCCGTAGTTATTCAGAACAAAGTCGGGAGTAGAAACATAAGCAACTGTGGTGATATCAAATACCTCAGGCGCATCTTGTCGACGAGTTACGTCACTAATTGGTTTGTTAACGAGTTCTACCATCCCTGAGCCTGTCTGCTTGACCATATTAAAAAACGGACTCCGGCTAGCTGGTGTAACGGAGATACACATATTGGCTTTTTCGGTTACACGTTTAGTGATTGCATTTTCGACATCGTCAATGCTTCTTAACGGACTGGTTGCCGGTAAGCTAACAAAACCTTTAAATTCGCCATGGTGCTCATTGACCCATTCTATCGCATGACGCCAGGAAAGCCATTCTGGGCTCGTGTCATTTGCCAGTACCTTAGGGCGGTCAATGACAATTGCACCGCCTTTTTTAGCTACTTCAGCAATCTCAGCATCATCGGTAGAGACAAATACTTGGTCAATCGACGGAGCAGCTAGTGCAACATCAATTGAATACTGGATCAAAGGCTTACCTGCCAATGGCCTAATATTTTTGCCCGGCAACCCTTTAGAACCGCCTCGAGCAAAAATGAAAGCATGATTTGTCATTAGATAATTATCCTGTTATCTCATCTGACGTTACAGTAATTGGATAACGTCGTTTTATTTGTTCGATCAAAGTGATACTTTGTGCAGCCTCGGTAAAAGAGACGGTGTGATTAGGTTTGTCGTTAATCAACCGAATAAAATCAGAGACCATTGTTGTATACATTTTATTTTTGTCCCACGTTGGCTCGCTATATAGCACCTGATCGCCTTGAGTAGAGACGAGGCGGATTTCATTGCCAATTAAATCCCACTCTAGTACACCTTTGCTACCAACAAAGCGACACTGTCGATACGGTTTACGCTGTAAAAAATCTAGGTGAAGATGTACAACCGCTTGTTGGTCAGTGCTAAGCAACATATCGGCACTGTCTTCAACGTCTAACCCTAACTCGTCACCACGACGTAAAATCGCGTGCTCTAATGTAAGTTTGCCAAGTAACCATTGGGCATAATCTAATTCATGACTAAGCTCAAGTAATGCACCACCACCTAAGTCTGACCTTGCAGAGACACTTTCTCGGTAATCTTTGTTTGGACGCCAATCTGGTAAATATTGGCCAACCTCGATATGAGCATGATAGAGCTGGCCCAAGATGCCAGAGTCAAGCAATCTTTTCATCTCAACAGCAGAAGACAAATAGCGCATACAGAAACCGACTGCTAATGGTGTCTTATTTTGATTCGCAGCTTCTTCTAGTTGCTTTAGATCATCAAGATTTGACGTCACTGGCTTCTCAATAAGGATAGGGATTCCAACTTTAATGAGGGGAGTTGCATGTAAGGCATGAAAAGTCGCGGGTGAAGCAACAATCACTAATTGAGGTTGCTGTTCAATTAAAGCATCGATAGAAGCGACTATATGATCAGCATCATTCACAGGCTCTTGTGGTATCCTGCCACTGGCTGACATCGCATAGAGCTTTGCATTCGGAAAAAGCTGTTTTAAATTTCGGCGATGACGGATAGCGATATTACCCAAACCAATAACTGCAATGCGTTCCATTAATCTAATCCTATGGTCTGAATATCCACTTGTGCACGATTAAAATCATCCATCCGTCCAATATCTAACCAATACTCGTGAATTGGAAACATATAAACTTGATTGTTCTCTTCCATATGTTGCTCTAAAAGAGTAGGCATATCGATATGTTGATTTTTCGGAACTGATTGAACCACATGAGGTGCCACAACATAAATGCCCGCATTGACGAAAAAGCGCTGAACGGGCTTTTCGACCATACTCGTCACCTTGCAATGCTCACCTTCGATAACACCATAGGGAATTTGGTATTCGTACTCCCTCACACACATGGTCGCATCGGCGTTGTTGTCATTATGGAACGCTAACAGTCGCTCAAAGTCCACATTGGTCAATACATCACCATTGATCATAATCAGCGGAAGGTCGTTAGGTAAGTTATTTGGAAGTAAACCTAATGCGCCTCCAGTCCCCAAAGGTGACTCCTCGTGGACATAAGTGATATCCACCCCTAACCACTTACCATCGCCAAAGTGCGCGCTGATCCGCTCTGGCATGTAATGAGTCGATATATAGAAGTTAACAAAGCCCGCTTTCGCAAAATTACGGATGACAGTTTCCAAAATAGGCTTATCACCCACTTTTAACATCGGTTTTGGGCAATCATCGGTTAAAGGTTTTAAGCGCGTGCCAAACCCCCCGGCCATAATAAAAACAGGATTTTGATAAACAGGCTTTTGTGGAGCATTGAGTAACGCTAAATCAACTAGCTGCTCTTCACTATTCAGCAACGGGATTGACAAAATCCCTTTCTCTTGCATTATTGCTTCTAATTCAGCGCGTGGCGTTGAGATAGGTGCTGTTGTCGGTGATGGATTCATGACTGCCGTGACCAAGGAATCCAAGGTGACATTTTTGAGTAACCCGCGACGAATGTCACCATCCGTAATGACACCCACAAGGCGGTTATTAGCTTCTACAACTAAGGCAACACGTAGCGCTTCGCTATCGATGATTTGTAATGCGTCTTTGATTGTGCTGTTTGTTGATATAAGGGTATTTTGCCAGCGATAACTCATAAAGAACCTTTTACGTGTACTTTTCAGTGCTTCGAATAGGGTAATGTGTGGCTTCTTTATCCAAGCACATCGTCAAGGTCGCCCCCGCAGCGACAATTGCATCATTTTTAATACTAATATTTTGCAAAACCGTCGCGTTAGCACCGATAAAAACGCCCTCATCGGTAGTCACTTGCCCACATAGAACCGCATTTGGCGCAATGTGGTTATGTGCCGATATGTAACAATCATGTTCAACTAGCGCGCCCGTGTTAATGATCGTGTTCTCGCCGATCGTCGCGCCTGTTTGAACAACTCCTCTGGTTAAAATCTGCGCACCTGACGCGATGCTTGCGTATGGGGAAATGTACGCATCATTAGCGATGACCGTTTCAAATTCATACCCTTGCGCGGTGTAACGCTGGTATAACTTTTGACGTAGCGGCGATCGAGGCAAAAAACCAATACCGTTAACCAGTTTTATATCCGCAGCTGAAAACTTATCGATGGCATCGTCACTCTGAAAATACGCAACACCATCAAAAATTGGCCGTTCGCTTACGTCATCGGGACTGATCACTGCGATAATTTCACGCCCTTGCCCCATTAATATGTCAGCTAAAACACTTGCATGCCCGCCACCACCAATCATGATAAGTGGTTTCTTTTTATTCAACAATCAAATCTCCGGGCTGGTAATCTTGACTTGCCTCGCAATCGAGCAAGTCCCAATATCGATAGGGGGATAGACCCGTACCAGGGCGCTTGATGGTGACATTGCCTGAACTAAAAGCATCACCCGCCGATATAGCTTGGCTCGCCACCAAGCTTTTTCGCGCGACCGCTTTATTTTTGGACTCCGACACGGTAGGAGACTTAACCCCTGTGCCAAGTGCCGCTTCGACATTTCGGATAGCATCAACCATATTACCAAGCTCATGCGGCTCCAAAGACGCTTTATGATCGGGGCCTTCCATATTTCTATCTAAGGTAAAATGCTTTTCGATCAATACTGCACCACGTGCAGCGGCAGCAATCGGAATCGTAATCCCTTCACTGTGGTCAGAATAGCCAGCCGATAATCCAAAGGCATGACCGAGAGTATCCATTGCTCTGAGATTAATTTCCGTTACCGGTGCAGGATATTCAGTGGTGCAATGTAAAATAGTCACTTTCTCCCTCAGCGCCTTCTGCCCTGCTTCTGACGCATAAGCCTGCTGAAAAGCCGTTAGCGATGGAATGGTATCAGTGGGTGCAGTATAACCAAACGCAATCACGCCCAGCGCCATCTCAACCTCCGATAAAGTTGACATGCCGGTTGAAACAATCAGATCACAACCGGTCCGCGCATGCTCCAGCACCAGTGGCGCATTTGTTAATTCACCAGAGGGTAACTTGAGCCGCTTTAAACAGATGTCATTGACAAGAAAATCCAAACTTTCAGAATCAAATGCCGTCGAAAGAAACTCGATACCCAACGATTTGCAATGCTGAACTAACTGGTGATGGGCTGCATAGGAAAGTTCAAGCCGGCTCAACATAGAAAGTTGCGACTCTTCCTTCTTTATATTAGCGACTTGATAGTCAGCCTGCACAGCATGCTCTGTCACGAGACTTTTTGCTTTAAAGGTTTGAAACTTCACAATGTCTGCACCGGCTTGGTGTGCAGCGTCCACGAGTTGAAATGCTAGCGCTTCATCACCATTATGATTGACACCCGCTTCGGCAATAATTAGCGTCATAAAATCTCCTTGATTAACATAAAGGCTTCTGCTGCTTCAGCATTACATTGAGTTCCGCGTACACAAGCTAAAGACTCAAGGGCTTTTCGTGAGCGAGGAAACGGAAAATCAGCCACTTCAGATTCAAATATTTCTAGGATATCTAGCTTTTTCTGCAAATATGGTGTTATATCGACAAAAACATTGGGACGAAATCCCCCATCTTCTGGCTTAGTGCCAAAATCTGTCTCCGACATGGTTTCATACGCTAAAACTTTTTTGATAAAAGGATAGCGGAATGATTTAGTCGCTGACATCACAGCATCAAACACTATTTCATGATCACTATGAGCGTCGTTGCGATAAACAGTAAATACAATATCAGGTCGTATCTCACTAATTAAACGACTTATAGGACCAATGATGTCACTCTTGGACAACATCTCCAGTTTTGCTGGTGAAAAATCTAATTCATGTCTAGCGGAGAATGCATATTTTTGATGAACCTTTTGTATTTCAGATTTTCTTTTTTTTATTTGTGAGTCTGAAAACCCTGCCTCAGCAGTCATTCCAGTGACAAGTAGCCAATGAACTTGATGGCCTTGCTCAACTAGCTTTAGGATTGTTCCCCCACATCCTAATGTTTCGTCGTCAGCATGAGGAGAAACAATTAATACCGCCTTATCAWTCAACATACAGTGGGTCCTCATGTTTTTTATATAAAGTAGAAAAATCTATGGTCTTTATAAGTTCAACAGCTTTATCCGTCGCATGTCCATCGCCATAAGGATTAGATAATCCGCGAATAAATGATAAGAAATTTTCGTCTTTGACTTTCTTGAGAGCATCTTTCACTTGATGCAAATCAGAGTCTGTAAAAATAACATTTCCCGCCGTCAAACGCCCACGCTGCCTCAGGCCAATATTAATGCATGGAACTGGTACGCTTGCAGCCTCAAGAATACCCGCCGATGAATTCCCGATGATTAAATCACAACATTTAAACAACTGAACAAATAAATCTCTCGGTAAATTCCCGTACAAGGAAACATTTACGTCGTTAGAAACCTTTTTAAGAGCTTCCCTAATCCCTGAATAACCAAAATCACTATTTGGTAAACCAACAAAAACATGATAACCATTTTCAACAAGCTCATAAATAACATCGTTGACAAGGCTTGGAGCTATTTCTATTTCACTATCAACCGGATGAAAGATAAAAATAGCGGCCGGCCTTGTAACTCTATGTCCTGCAACAACCTCTAATATATCTTCGCGAATAGGTACCTCTTTAAATTTATCTAATGCAACACTTCCAATGTTAAAAATCCTGCTTGGTGGCTCACCTATCTTAAGCAGCCTTTTTTCATGCTCTATAATGCTAACAAAATGGCAAGTTGACAATTTAGATACCGCATGTCGGATCGGATTATCTATATGTCCATCACATGCATGATCACCACCGAAAAAATGAATAGTAGGAATTCCTAGATAGCCACCAAGAAGAGCTCCTATCATAACGTCTTCTCTATCACCAGCATAAATTATTAGATCTGGCGAAAATGAATTAACTATATCAATACTCGACAGTAATAAAATCGAGGCACTTTTTAATCTAGCTGAATTAGAATCAGAGTCAACCAAGCTGTCAATTTGACATAGGATATTAAGGCCATCACTCTTTATATCTTCCACAGTTAGGCCGAACGATGGTGAATTATGACAACCTCCCACTAAAAGACGGAGCTCTATACCAGGCTCTTTGTTTAGCTTCTTATAAACATAACTCATTAAGTCATATTCGGAGCGAATTGATGTTATTGCTAAGATCTTCATTAAAAAACATCCGACATACACATTTGAACATTGAAAGAAATCTCATCCTCCATGTTAAATGCTCGGTACCCAAACCTATATGGAAATAATACATCCATATCATCCTCATTCTTTATATCAGAACATGGTGAAATTATATTCACAGGCTTGTCTGGTTGAAATCCAAACAAATCATTAACTGTATCATAGTACATAAGATCATATGCATTATTTATTTTCTTTACACCAATTCCATAATGAATATCCCAAGTTTGATTCGGTTTATTACAGCGCCACTCTTTAACTTTTTTTTCTGACATATCAAGCTGAAATGAACCTGCAATCTCTGCTTCCTGTATAAGAGAGCATTGAGAATGCCAATCATTAGGATGAACCTGTCTTACTTTATATTCATCAGGTACTATCCACCCCAACCTTTTCCTAAATCCTGCTATAGAATTATTGTTTGGAAATCCATACACAACGCTTGGAGTTTTATTTGTCTCAATCTTACCATATACTCTTTCGGCTAGTAATTGGAAAAGGCCAAACCGGCGAAAGTCAGTTGATACCATCGTTGTCATTGACAAATATCCAATGAGATTTTTTTCTTTATTTGTTAGCACCTGAGGTATAACAGCATAATGCCCAATAACTTTTCCATGAAACACAGCTAGAGAAACTATTGGTGGCCCACATGGGTTATCCAGATATGCCCACTCCCATAGTTCTTTATCTAACTCTTTTCCAAAACACTCAGAAAAAAGGGATTTAATTTGAGAAAAAAAACTCACCAGAACATCTATGTCATTAACATCTATGTATTCTATTTCACCTTTCATAATCAGAACTCTTTAACTTTGTTTTTTTAAATTCGGGATATATATTTCCGCACTACCAGTAATCACTTTAGAATTGCCGACTTTGCAATACGTATCAAAATAGACTCGCCTTCGTTCTAAATCTATATCTTTAACTTTTACATAGGCCGTAACTGTATCGCCTATATAAACTGGTTTTCTAAACTTAAGGTCTTGAGAAACATATACACAGCCAGGACCAGGAAGTTTCATCCCAAACAAAGCAGAAAAAAAACTTACACTAAACATTCCATGTGTAATTCTTTTCCCAAACCTTGATTTTTCCGCATATAGCTCGTCCATATGGACTGGATTTCTATCACCAGAAATATTTGCAAAGTTCTTTACATCAGCTTCTGATATTGTCTGAGAATAGGACTCAACCATACCAACTTTAATCTCTTCCAACATGTACATAATTTACTCTCTTTTGTTAGCTCTTTGGTGCTTTAGTCACTAAATGTTGGGAAACTGGGTAGATTAATCAGGTGCGCTTCAATCAATTCTGACTGTGTGAGATCGCCACATAACGCATGCTTAAACATCGGTAATCGGTGCATTAACTGCCAGATAGGCCGTGTCATTACGCCAGCGTCGTTCGTCTCAGAAAGCAATGTATTTCGGGTTTCCTGATCAGGACACAAAATCGCGTTTAACCAATAGTTTGATGAGGCATACGCAGGCTCAGTAATAAACCTTACATCACTATTGGCAAAAAAGGCTTGATACTGCTGAGCAAGCTGCCGTTTTTTGGCTAAATAGCTTTCTAACACTTCCATTTGTGCGCAGCCTAGTGCTGCGTTCAAGTTTGGCATCCGATAGTTAAACCCTGGTTCGTCGTGATAAAACTCATAAGGATGCGGCACTTTGGCTGTTGTGGTGACATGCTTCGCGCGCTGGCCAAGAGTCTCATCGGCGCACAGCACCATACCCCCGCCACCGGTTGTAATAATTTTGTTGCCATTAAAGCTGAGTGCACTGCACTGCCCAAAGGTGCCAGTATGTCTACCTTTGTAGTATGAGCCTAGACTTTCCGCTGCATCCTCTACTAGCGCGATGTGCCACTTTTCACACACCGCCACCAGCTCATCAAGCTCAACGGGATGGCCAAAGGTATGCATCGGCACAGCCGCTTTAATGGTCTGTTTTGTTTCTCGGTGAATACAGCCTTGCTCGGTTAATTCAGCATGTTCTTGTAAGTAGTGCTCCATGGCTTTTGGACAAAGTCCTAAGCTAACGGGAGACACATCAATAAATAACGGCTCTGCGCCCATGTGATAGACGGCGTTGCAGGTTGCCACAAAGGTCAGGGCTTGCGTGATCACCAAATCGCCACGTGTCACGCCAGCAATATGCAATGCCGTATGCAGCGCCGCGGTACCGTTCACCGTTGCGACAGCGCGGAGGCTCCCGGTAAAACACGCGACACGCTCCTCGAATTGCGTCACATATTTACCAACACTGGAGACAAATGTACTGTCGATAGTGTCGGCCACATAGGCCTTTTCATTGCCATTAAATGTCGGGGCATGAAGCGGAATAAATTCATTGGTTTGGTAGAGGTCCCGCACAAACTCAACTAACTGATCAGACGCCATGGTGCACCTTACATTTTTCCATCTAAGTATTTACCTGTTTCTTTATGCCCAAAGCCCGGGATCATCTTAAAAAACAAGGCAACAATGTCCGCTTTCGTCCACGACTGTTGTCGCTTCATCTCGCCGATCTCTTCTTCAAAAAGGGCTAACAACGCATTTTGATAATGTGGTTCATTTTTTATGATGCCCAGATGTTGGAAACGGGCCATATCTAGCGTCTCGTTATCAGTGAAAAACTCTTCAAAGTCCTTCTCACCCGTGGTGTCGCTCTCAGTAAACAGGCAAGGCCATTTACCTTGTGCAGGAAGCGTCTTCGCAAGCGCCCGCGCTTCTTCTTCACTGTCGCACAAGTGAGGTTGATAGCCTCTATATTCTAGGTACTTAACCGCGATATCGGCGAAAGAGATGAGGTGTAAAGACTCACTCAACTTGGGGAAGAAGATGTCGCGATTTTCACCAAAAATGCACGACATTAAGCAAAGCTCACCAGACTCCTGCGGCGTCACGAAATAGCGCTTGATATCGTTGGGGGCGACAATGGGCTGTTTTTTGAGCAACCGCTGATTAAAGCCATGAAGCAGGGAACCGTCAGAAAATGCGACGTTGGCAAAGCGTGCGGTTGAAATGGGGAGCTTTTCACTGCTACGCATGAGGAACATTTCCATAATACGCTTTGATGCACCCATCATATTAACTGGGTTGGCGGCCTTATCGGTCGAAACGCAAAAGTATTTTTTTGCCCCCATTTTAGCCGCTTGATCAACAGTTTTATTGGTGTTAAACACGTTAGTTTCG
Organism: Salinivibrio sp. IB868; assembly: GCF_001995655.1. NCBI lineage: Bacteria > Pseudomonadati > Pseudomonadota > Gammaproteobacteria > Vibrionales > Vibrionaceae > Salinivibrio > Salinivibrio sp. IB868. Next base: position 295,961 of record NZ_MUEW01000002.1, on the reverse strand, counting down.
ATCATTCGCATCAACGTGAAAGGATCTTTTTCACTCCGAACATGCTTCAGTGCCGACAGGTTCAAGACGTAGTCGTACTGACCGTCAGCTTTAATAAATGCATCATACTCCAGCGAGCCAATATCAAGTGCGAACGTTTGGAAATCACCGGTGATATAGCCGATTGCACTGCGCACATCTCTTACCAGCTCAACCAGATTGTTTTCACTAATATCAACAACATGCAGCTTTTTAGGATGACGCTTGAAGATTTCTTTAGTGACCGCTTGCCCAATCGAGCCTGCGCCACCCAAAACGAGAAAACGCGATGAAGCGACAATCCGCTCAAGTTCAGCGCTTGCGCTTTCTATGTCTGAGGAAAAAAGCGCTTCCTCACGACCGATGAGTTGTAAAATGTTATCCATTCAATGCCTCAGCTATGTGCTGCCATATTTTTGAAAATTGCATTTTTTTCGTAAAGTTCAGCATACGTACCGTGATCAATGACTTTGCCCTGTTCAAGCATATAAATACAATCACACTGCTGAACAGTACTGAGCCGGTGAGCGATCATAATAATGGTTTTATTGCCAGCAAAGTCATGGATGGCATCCATCACTAGCTTTTCAGTAATGCCGTCTAGCGCACTGGTTGCTTCATCAAGCACTAACACATCTGCATCATCATAAAGCGCCCGCGCTATACCAATTCGTTGCCGCTGACCGCCTGACAACTGCACACCGCGCTCCCCTACTCGGGTATCTAAACCGTTTGGCAGCTGCTCGAGTAATTCTTCTAAATGCGCCATCTTAGCCGCTTTGCGAACTTTCTGTTCGTCAATTTCGTCAACTGGTAAGCCAAAGGCGATATTTTCACGAATAGTGGCATCGGAGAGAAAAATACTCTGAGGAACAAAGCCAATATTGTTTTGCCATGCACGCACGTTCTCGGCTGTGATTGGCTTTCCATCGACCTTTAAGCTACCTTGGCTGGGCTCAATAAGGCCGAGTAAAATGTCAATCGCTGTTGATTTACCAGATCCTGACGCCCCTACTAAGCCAATCACTTGATTTACAGGTAATTCTAATGATAGTCCTTGTAGGGCTGGATCTTCTTTACTCGGATATTGAAAGGTGACATTATTCAGCTGAACATGATGTGTAGGTTTGAGTTTGTCACGTGTCGAGCTAGTTTCAGCCGCGTACTGGCTAGCAATAAGATCTTGTTCGAGGTTATCAAACGCCGATAGATTACCTCGAATTTGTGCCACCCCCGTATAAATTTGCTGGAATGCAGGGAGCAACTTGAAGCCGGCTAAAGCATATACTGATAAGATGGGCAAAATTTGCCCTGGATTGCCGTCGTATGTTTTGACTAAATAAAGCACCAGAAAAATCACCGAACCGAATGCGATCAGCTCCATCGCATAACGCGGTGCTTGTGATAGCCCCTTGGTAACGCCTTGAGCATGGCCAAACTTTTCACTAGCACTTTGGTAACGCTGATTAAAGTCAGTTTGTCGACCCAATAATAACGTATCTTTAATCCCGCCAAATCCCTCATTCATTAAGGTGAAACGTTGTCGGTTGGCACTGGTGATATTAATACCGTTTTGGGACAGTTTTTTACGCACAGTCCGATAGAGAATGATATACGCTATAGTAAAAACAGCTAGTCCAGCCAAAGCAACTGATGGATTGTAAACAAAGACCGCAGATGCCATAACTATCGCGAGTACAGCCTTGGCGACCAGCTGCATAGTTGGTTGAATAATAGTTTGAGTTATTCGGTTTGTCTCTTGCGCAACTTTATTGGTTAACTGACTGCTGCTTCCTCCTGCATGAAACAGCCAAGACTGACTCATATAATAACGATAAAGGCGCACAGATAATTCAGCTCCAACTTGTTGTGCATAGAGAGATAATCGCCAGGAGGTATACATAGAAATGATCGCCGCTATAGTAAGAGATACGAGAACAGCAACACCCACCCAAAAAATAAAATCGGTTGGACTAGCTAATCCGCTATATTGATATAGATGCGCGAGCTTCCCGTCTCCTTGGAGTTGCCCAATATCCCCAACCAGAGCCATAAAAGGGCCAATAGCAACTACACTTGTTAGCTCGGCAAAAGCCATTAACACTACCAATATTTGCAGCCGGACAAGTCTTTTACGTTGATCTGCCGTTAGTAGATTAAACAGCGTTTTTAAACGGTTATACATTTAGATTCAGTTACCTTTCGGGCTCTACCCACGCTACCGCCATGAGGTGTCGCTCCCCCTGTGCGCATAGTCAGAGTTTGTGTGACTGTGCAAGGCGCACGGTCAGTACATTTTAATGGGTTTTGAGTTTACCTGCTAACTTTTGTGGGCAAAAGGCTTAGTGGCGAAAAGTCGAGGTTGCGCAGGCGGTGTGGTGGGTTTTTAGGCATTAATCCGCGAATTCCTTGAGCTTGGTACGCAATGCTTGCTGAGTCTCGGGTTCGCCGTGGATTAAGTGGATCTGCTTGGGAGGTGGTTGGATGCCTTGCACAAACCTCACTAAGTCGTTTTGGTCGGCGTGGGCGGAGTAGCCGGAGATGGTGTGGATTTGCGCGTTAACGTTGACTGGGGTGTTGTCTATCCACACCTTTTTGTTGCCTTGTTGTAACTCTCGCCCGAGGGTGTGTTGGGCTTGGTAGCCGGCAAAAATCACATCGGTGCGTTTGTCTTCAAGTAATGCGGCAAGGTAGTTCATGATGCGTCCGCCTTGGCACATACCGGAGGCGGCGACCACAATGGCTGGCTCGCCGGTTTGTTTGAGGCGATTCACCAACGCCATATGTTGACTGTGTTCATCAATGGTGATGCATTGCTCAAAGGCTAGCGGATGGCGGTGTTGGTTGAGTTTGGTTTTGGCCTCTTTGCTCCACAGCTTTTTAAACTGGCGATAGTGACGCGTCACCTTTTGCGCCATGGGCGAGTCGAGAATAATAGGGAACGCATCATCAAGCTGTTTTTGGTGAATAAGCTGCTCAATATCAAATAATAGCTCTTGAGTGCGGCCGACACTGAATGCGGGGATCAATATCGCGCCACCGTCTTCGAGTGAGCGTTGAATAATAGCCTCTAGCCGCTGTGCGCGAGTAGTGACGGACTCATGGGTTTTATCGCCGTAAGTGGACTCTAAAAACAAGATATCGGCGCGACTTGGCGGGGTTGGGTCGGGCAATAATGGCGTGTTACTGGGCCCTAAATCGCCAGAGAACACCACCCTTTGTTGGTCCGGCAGTTTTAATTCGACATAGGCCGAGCCCAAAATATGCCCGGCCGGTTGCAAGCGCAAGTAGGTCGCAGGCTGTCCTTTTTGCTTGGGCTTTAGCCGGTGCCAGCTGTTGTAAGGCAGAGTCACCATCAACTGGCGGATACATTCTAGTACCCGCTGACGATGGCCATAATCCATATTGAGTTGCAGTTTTAAAGTGTCGTCAATTAACAGTGGCACCAAGGCGGCGGTGGCTTCAGTGCAATAAATAGGGCCGTTAAAGCCCCCCGCCAGTAGCCATGGCAGTAAGCCACAGTGGTCGATATGAGCGTGCGTGAGGATCAGCGCGTCAATGCGTTTGCCATTAAAGTTCACCCTCGCCTCTCGAGCGTCATCACCTTGGTATTGGCCGCAGTCAATCAGCAAGCGTAAGCCGCTTGGTTTTATATTCACTTGGTGACACGAACCAGTCACGGTTTGATAGCCACCATGGTGGGTGACGGTGAGGGTTTTATTGTCTATTGAGGTGTTAGGCATGGCCACGTCCAGGTTGTTGGTTCAAATGTTGTCATCGTCGCCCATGGTATCTATGTACCTACCATCTTACTCATCATCTGTTCTATCAACGGGCTTGGGTGACCGGTGTCGTCGGTGAGAAAATAGGTATGACCCCAGAGGGGATCGAAGTGGTCGTTAAAGGCGTCGCAGTCGGTTACCGTCACTTTGTTGGCGGGAAGCGCGTCAAGGTTTTCAGGGCCGGTCATACCGAGGCGGCGGGTGACGGTGCGGTGACGTACATTCACCACTTTTGAGGCGGCCATAGCTAAATCATCAGCGGCATAGTAAATATGCACTTGTTTGGCGGCATCGAGGACGGCTCTTCCTGGCTGGTGCGGCTCTAGCGCTTGGTTATCAACATCGGCGGCCATCATAAAGATATGCCGAAACCATTGTGGCATGGTGTCGAGCCCGGCATGTTGGTGCCAGTGGGTAAAGGTGCTGATGAGCGTGCGATTCCCCATGGAGTGCGCGAGTAGGTTCATGCGCCGTTTGCACGGTTCAGTTTGTTGCTCAGGGGCGCGACGCCAGTTATCAAACATCGCCAGTAAACGACTAAACGCCAAGCCGGACGCGGTGGCGGCAAGTTGATCATCCCAGTAGTCATCAATAACGCCAAGCCGGCCATCTTCATCACACGGCCAGATAATCGGCACCACCAGTATGGCGTTAGGTGACAGGCGATCACATTGGTGTTGTAAGGTCTGCGCCATCGGGAAAATATGGCTTTCCATTTGGTTGTTATAACCATGGAGCAAAAAGAGTATCTGGGTATGCGTGGGCAAGGCTTTCAGTTTGGCCATAAACGGCTCTGCGGTGATCTCTTGGTATTCACCCTGCCCGGCGCGTTGGCAAAAATACACCCATTTCGAGATATCGGTGTTTTGGTTATCAAAGCTGAGCCAGCGGCCAGCCTCACTCGTCGACCCTTGTTCGGGAATACGGCTGGTAATAAATAACATGGCATCATCCATCGGTTATGAATGTGCGATGAGATTACGCGAGATCGATGGTTGCGTTGTATGGTGTTAAGAGGATTTTGCGAGGGAGAAGACGAAAAGCGTCAGCCCAGCCAATGACATCGCCGATATATAAACCAAGCGCAGGAAGTGCGGCTTGGTGGTTTTGTAACGATTTCAGTTCATGGTTCAAATTCCGTATGCATTCCCACGCAGGAGCGTGGGAACGAGTAAACGGCATCGTCGAAATATAAACCAGGCGTAGGTCGGCATAAGCGCCTTCTCGGTCGCGCAAGCTTGGGGGGATTTCCGCCGCGCGTCATCCGACATTAGTGGTAAAATTGGCGCCGATCGTGATAGGCGCCCGTTGGCAATGTGCCCATATCCAACAATGTCCCGGGGCTTGTGTCACCTACGCCAATGGCACCATCGACGTATAGTTTGTGGTGCCAAAAATCAATCCGCGCCGAACAAATCGCGGGTGTAGACTTTGCTTTCTACATCACGGATCTCGTCAACCATGCGGTTGGCGACAATCACATCGGCGCGTTGTTTGAAGGTATCCAAGTCTTTGATCACGTCTGAGTTAAAGAAGGTGTTTTCTTCAAGCACGGGCTCGTACACCACCACTTCAATGCCTTTGGATTTGATCCGCTTCATGATCCCTTGAATGGCTGAAGCGCGGAAGTTATCTGAGCCCGATTTCATTACCAAGCGGTATACGCCTACTACTCTCGGCTCCCGCTTGATAATCGCATTAGCAATAAAGTCTTTGCGGGTGGTGTTGGCATCAACAATGGCTTGAATAATGTTGTTGGGCACGTCTTGGTAGTTGGCGAGTAGTTGACGGGTGTCTTTGGGCAAACAGTAACCGCCGTAGCCAAACGAGGGATTATTGTAGTGGTCGCCAATGCGTGGGTCTAGCCCTACACCTTCAATGATCTGGCGTGCGTCCAAACCGTGGGATTCGGCGTAGCTATCCAACTCATTAAAGTAAGCAACGCGCATCGCCAAGTAGGTGTTGGAGAAAAGTTTTACCGCTTCAGCTTCGGTAGAGTGAGTAAACAAGACGGAGATGCCCGATTTGACTGCACCTTGTTGCAACAAGGTGGCAAATTGGCGCGCGCGCTCGGATTGCTCGCCGACAATGATCCGAGACGGATACAGGTTATCGTAAAGCGCTTTTCCTTCGCGTAAAAACTCAGGCGAGAAGAGAATGTTTTCGCAGCCCATTTTGCGTTTAATGTCTGCGGTATAACCGACTGGCACGGTCGATTTAATTACCATCACCGCCTCCGGGTTAATCGCCATCACATCTTTAATCACTGCCTCGACTGAACGGGTATTAAAGTAGTTGGTCTCAGGATCGTAATCGGTGGGGGTGGCAATCACCACAAAGTCCGCGCCTTGGTAGGCCTGCTCTTTGTCTAGGGTAGCAGTAAAGTTTAGTGGTTTTTCTGCTAAAAACTGTTCTATTTCGGCATCGACAATCGGTGATTGCTGGTTGTTTAAAAGACTGACCTTTTCTTCCACAATGTCGAGTGCAACCACTTCATTATGTTGCGCCAGTAACATGGCGTTTGACAGGCCTACATAACCTGTTCCAGCAACGGCAATTTTCATTGGATTTTCCTAAGTATATGTTTTGGGAGAGAAGCCATGCGAGCCTAAAATTCCCTGGGCGTCAATAAGTAAACATTCAAACTATGTGCCGAGTCAGGGCTTATGCCACCTAGGTTGATGGTATCATCGACGCTCATAGAAGCACTACTCTGTATCTTCTCGCTTAAACGCAAAACGTACGAGTACAATAGCCACACCCAGCATTCCACCGAGCAAGAAGCCTAAAACAGTAATCAGTTTGCGTTTAGGTTTTATCGGTGACGTGGGCTCTGTTGCTGGCTTCACGACTTGTATTAATTGTGTCGAAGGATGATTAAGCATTGCCAGCTTATAGGTTTGCTGAGCGGCATAGTCGCTCAAAGAGGCACTAATCGTTGCAGCGCTTGTGTCACGAATTTCGGCTTTTAAGACATCAACTGAGTGCTTTAATTTTTCGCTAAGGTGGGCTTTGTAGGCTTGGTTAGCAAATTGCGCCACACTCGTGACTTGCTGGTAAACTTTCGCAGGATCGGTTCCCTCGGCAGAGAGTTTAATCACCTCCTCTCCTCTAGCCACTTCATGAGTGACATTAACTGGCTGGCCAGATAGAGCTGATAATCGTTCGGTGACAGACCGTGAGAATAAATTGATTTCTAGTTCTTGGTTCACATAAACAAGGCGTTCATTCTCTTTATTTGCAAGTCCATAGGGATCCACCACTGCCGATATGGTCGCTTGGGCACTGTACACATTGGGCTGAGTAAATGCGTAAGCCGCGGCCACCAGCATACAAAGCATACTTAAGCCAATCACCCACCATTTTCCCTGCCACAAAGCGGCAAACAGCTCTCTGAGATCAATTTCATCATCGTGGGGCTGTTGAAAGTACGGTGGTGCCACATACTGAGGCTGTGCAGGTTGCTGTTTATCGCTCACTCTATTGTCCCTATTGTTTATTTATTTTTTGCTTGTTAGCAATTGTTTAACCCCTAGCGGTCGGCAGTGTTACCTGAGTGCTATGCTCGAACAGTCAGATGACGCTTATGATAGCGTTTACGTATAGGTTGCAAAAGTGTGCAGCCATTATTTTGCTCTCATTTCTTCTCACTTGGCTTAAAAAAGCACACCTCTTTTAAACCACAGTTCATGCAGGCATGGGGTTATCTGTCGTGTCGGGCACCAGCATGTTTAGGTTGTATTGACACTCTTTTTGCAACTGCCCCGAGTAATACAGTGAGGTTTCTAGGTTGCAATACCGCCCTTGCCTCGCAGCACTGAGCCAGTTGTAGGAGCCAACCGCCATGTGGCTGTCGTCCGCCATCACCATTTTGCTGTGCACCCCATCGACAATATAAACCTCAATATCGAGAGTCTGTAGCCGTTCGATACACTGGTCGAGTTGTTGCCGCTTTTGTGGGTCATGCCGGTTGTTATGTGTGGTGTTGAAGTGCCTGTCCGTGTATATCGTCACTTTCACGCCACGTTCAACTGCCTGCTGCATCGCGTTATCTAACCCCGTTTCTTGTAGTGTTCTTGCTTGCAGCCAAGGCGATATAATATCAACCCGCGATTCGGCATGCGCGAGTAACGTCGTAAGGAAGTGATCATGTTCTTGCGCATTCCATAAGGTTTTGGGTTTATCGCTGAAGCGCAATAAATCAGGCCTTTCTACTGGTGCAACGGTCAGCGCATTTTTATCACGCCATAGCAACATCTCGCCCAACACGTGGCGTGGTGAGCCCATGCGTGCATGAGTAAGCATTTGCATATCAGCAAAGACAATAAAGCTGTCTTTCGCACGGGAGACCGCCACATTGAGCATGGTGGCATCTGTATCAATAAACTGCCCGTCCAAATGACGACTGTATACATGAGAAAAGATCACGAGTTTTCTCTCAGCACCTTGCAATGAATGCACGGTGCCCACTGTCATTTTCTCGTCCCCCTCACAGAGAATGCCATTGTCATTACAGGCTTCTTTAATGGCGTCTACTTGCGCTCTAAAGGGAGTTACCACGCCAACTGCTTGTTCTAGTGGTGCCCCAAATTGGCTTTCTATTTGCTCACGGTTGTCTCGCAGCCAATGAGCAATGGCTATCGCCTCGACACGGTTCAACGTGCTCCCTGCCTCTCGGACGGCGGCACCGTCAACGTGGGCATAACCCAATGCCGGAAACCGTTCACTATCCGCTTCTTCTGAATGTCCAGCCGGGCCGCGCTTGGGTAAGAGTAAGCCGTTGTAACAAAGCCGATTACAGTATTCGATAATATCGTCATAACAGCGCCGATGCTCTCTAAGTAACATCCCTGGCTCTGCGTCTGAGTGGTAATGGATATGACTGGCCTGTTGTGCCACGTGCATCACACTGCCTTGCGTAACTAAGCGTGCTATTTCTTCGGTTTCTTCGTAGTCATCCGCCAGCGCGTGTAAACCAGCACTGAACAGGTTCCCCTGATCAACCACGGAAGAGAGTGAGCGTACTGGTTGAATCTGTTGAGTATCCCCAATCACTAACGCTCTTTTGGCAAAAGCCATACTGGCCCCTGCTACTTCTGGGGAAACTTGCCCGGCCTCATCAACAATCAACCAGTCAATACTGTTGAATAGATAATCAGTTATAAACTCTCCCGCACTGTGGCGTTTTATTGTCATGTGAGAGGGTAGTGCATGAAAGGTTGAGACAATACAGGGAGTCAGCATCATGCGTCGACGCCAACGCGCCAAGCTGGCTTTTTCGCCACTTTTTTTCGCCTGGCTATCAAGATTTTTTCCCAAGGCGTAGCAGGCTAACAACCATCTCACCTCCCAATAGTGTACGGTGACTCGAAAAACAAAAAAACGGACATGGGTATCTAACCACTTGTCCATGGTATCAATATCGACAATCTGATCTTTGCCACTCGGCGGCGGAGCACTGTATGTGTCAAACAACGTATTACAGATACCCATCCACTTTTGCTGGTACGTCAGGTACTGCTGCTGACAGTCATACAACGCATCAAGCTGTTGCTTTTTCGCTTCTCGCTGTTTTTCTTGCTTTGCAAATGCCTGATTGAGAGCGGCTTCAAATCGATCGATACCATACTCTCGATACAGCGCCTGCGCGGTATCACAAAGCTGGGTATCAACAAAGTGCGCATAGCTAGCATGGCGCTTTCTTTTTACGGCGGGTAAAAACGCGAGCGTAGATTCGATTAGTGATTCTTGTGATAAGAAAAAACGCCACTGATTCAGGCTTCCCTTTAGGGTTTGGCTAGCCGCTTGAAGCTCTGCTAACTCAGTTTCATGTGCAGCTATCACTGCGGCTGGATCGCTACCTAATTGCTGGTGATATACCTGCCGCTGCTTGTCGTAGTCGAGCCAACCTTGTTGTACGTTTTGTAGTTGGTTCATCGCGGTTTGCAGCTTGCCGTGCAATTGCTGTTTTATCTCTTTTAGCGCTTCTTTTGGTTCATCACTCAAGGCAAGACTCGGAAAAGCCTGACGTGCTCTATCAATCAAGTAATGTGTGGCGCTATACAGGGTATCTTTGTTCTCTAGGCCATTATAAAAGGCGTCCGTTTGATAGAACTGATCCGCTTCTTGTTGTTTTGACTTTGCTGGCAGATAACCACCGTAGCTTACGATACCAGGCAGCCACCGCCCCGACATCGGACCGTCACCTTCACCGAAGTCTTTACCAAACGCTTCAATAATATTGGTGACCGCTTGGTTATTGGTCGATGCGGCAACAATAATAGGCGGCTCACTGTCTTCTAACGCTGCTTTAGCCCACAAGGATGCCACAGTCGAGAGCACAAACGTGGTTTTGCCTGTTCCTGGGGGACCATTAATGGCTAGCATATTGGCTGATTCAATCGCTAGCGTGCTGGTCAGGGCATCACGTTGCGCATCGGCAAGGGGAAATGCATCACCGGAATGCGCAATTCTCGTACTTATCGACGTGGCATAATCTTCACATGGCCGTCTGCTATTGCATGTGTAAGTGGCGTAGGTATTGAGTAGCGGCAATGTCGGTTTGTTTTCACGAATCAAGTCATACGCATTGATGATATGAAATGCGCTACCTGACGTTTCAATTTTTTCTAGATAAGCACCGTCGGGTGACACTTCATACAAGTCTTTAAAGCCCCTTTCGTCTAAGTAGGCTTTGCAGACGGAGGCGTATAGATCCCGCGCCGTGTTATACGCCTGATCCCATACTATCGCGTGCTGTTCTGGGTTATCACGCTCCAACTCCTCAACATCAGACTCTGTTAAGCACTGTATCGACGCGTTAGTTAAAAAGTGATCGACCTGTTCAACGGTTGACACGGTTATCACGTCTTGATGCTGAGGCGCAAGGGTGTCACGGGAGACGAAAGGCGCAGACGCGGGATAGAGTCGGCCTGATCGCGTTATCCACACGGGGCAAATAATCGGCGCGATATAATACGGTAAGGCGCTGTTTTTCTGCTTCCCGTGCTCGATGATATTCCTTTTAACAAACGCAAACGTCCATATATGCGCTTTAACCGCAATGGTATCCGCCGGTTCATTGCTGAATAATTCACCGTCATTTTCTTCTGAGCTCAGGCAGCCTTCTACTAATGAGGAGGAAGAGATATTACGTTTTTGTGCTAACTCCTTCCGGTTAAAAAACCCCTTGGTACTGTCAGCATCCGCTAAACAGTTACGCCAATACGCGGCCCACTTCATCCATTCCATGCTTTATTGCTTATATCTCAAATTTAACTGCGGCTAGGTTAGCGTTTTTAGATAAGGGATAAAAGCAACTTGGACAATGGCTGTGAGGGTGAAAATGGTTTGAGATCATCGTTCGGTGAGCAATACATAGCAAAAAACCGCCACGAAGGCGGTTTTTTTTAACGATGGCGGTGAGAGAGGGATTCGAACCCTCGATACGTTGCCGTATACACGCTTTCCAGGCGTGCTCCTTCAGCCACTCGGACACCTCACCATATTGTGTGTTACACGAGCTATTTTTTGTGGGGGATTGACTTACCCGCTGTCGCGTTAACGGGGCGTACTATAGAGAGTTGCCGCTTTGCGGTCAAGCTGTTGGTGATAGCTTTGGGTTTAAATGGCTATTCCATCACCAAAAGCATCACTATGTCTGGAAAAACTGAGTTAACCACCCCGATTCAGTCGTCAACGTGTTGAGCAACGACTGATGTGTGATGGAAGCAACCACACCTGAAAGCTGTTAAACTCTTGCCATAGACCAAAATGCAAATAAGAGTGTTATGACATTATCAGATTTTCTCTCCCAACATGCCGATAGCAGCCAGCTACTTAATGACATGCAAACCCGTGGTGTGGTCACCGCGATGGCGGCCGCCCCTCATGTTATTAGCCCTAGCGAGTGGCTTCCTGTGATGTGGGGTGGCGAGGAACAAGCGCCGTTTGAGAGCCATGAGCAGTTTGAGCAGTACGCCAATCTGATTGTGGATATTTGGAATGAACAGCGCCAACAGTTGTTGGAGAAAACTTGGCAATGGCCGGAAGGCTGTTTGCTGGATGACGCTGAAATTGTCAACCAAGCGACGCGCGATTTCGCCGAAGGATTGTTGCAAGGCTGGAGCCTGACCCGTGATGACTGGGAAACGCTGATGCCGGAAAACACTGATGGTAATGCCCTACTCGGTGGCGTAGTGCTGTCTATTAGCTTGCTTTACGACCCAGAAACCGCGCTTTCCACCATGGAAGCGCAAGGTGCGGAAGAGCTGGCACAGTTTGAGGAAATCTTTAACGCCATGCCTACCATGTTGTGTGGTCTTACCCACCACGGCGCGGCGTTGGCGGAGGATGCGGAGTAAATAACCGGTGGTGCCATTGGCGTAGGTGACACAAGCCCCGGTAAGATGTCGATATGATGCATTGAGCCAACGGGCGCCTGTCACGGTCAGTGTTAATTTTAACCTCCCATGTCGGAGGCGCGCAGGCTAGACCGAGGCTCAAGTTAGCATAGTGCTGGCGCTTGTCCGACCTACGCTTGGTTTATATATCGATGATCCCATTGGTGTAGGTGACACAAGCCACGGTAAGATGTCGATATGATGCATTGAGCCAACGGGCGCCTGTCACGGTCAGTGTTAATTTTAACCTCCCATGTCGGAGGCGCGCAGGCTAGACCGAGGCTCAAGTTAACATAGTGCTGGCGCTTGTCCGACCTACGCCTAGTTTATGTTTTGCTGGTCCGTTAGGCGACGAAAAAAGCTCCGGCATGATATTGGGTATATTCAAGTTGCCAATGGGACACTGGTTGACTCACGCTATTTCGGTGTCACCACATTCCACATTTTCTACTGGCTCGCCGTTGAATAGCTTTTCAAGCTTTCTTTTGGCGGGCTTAAGCGACTTTTGCGTTCGCCAACGACTGATCAGTGGTACCTTTTGATATAGCCAAGCGCGTTTTTCTTTAGGAGGAACAATGCCGTCAATGATAAAAAAGTGATTCGACTGGACAATGATATTATTAAGATTTGTATCAATAAAGCAGATATTCGTCTCCTTCAGATACTGCTGTAGCTCATTAAAGGTCTGTGACGCCTTTTCTCGAGATAGCTTGCCCTTCTCCAGCAAGCTTAAAAAGGTTTCTTCGCTATTTTCCCCAACCAAATCAAAGACTAACCCTGCCCCTAAATCTGTGTCGATAAATCCATAACATTGCGGTAAATGGCTGGTGTCTACATGCTTCTTGATTAGATACTGATAATAGTCCCACTCCCTCGCATTCACATCACTCGGCTGGTTGGCTTTCATGATTTTAATGCACTTTGTTGGGTCATGGGGATGCTGGTAGCAGTCTCGGGTCTGTCCGCTGCCAATGGGTTTATGGTTCTGTAAATAGATCATTGTCTCTAGCCAGTTTATTATTCTTTTCGTCTAAAAAAGCAAACATAAAGATTATCGATCTGTCATCAGACAGTCAAATATATGTCAAATTATTTCCGGCCATTTCTCACAGGAAGGACTAAGCGTTCACGAGAGGGTTGTTAGGGCGTGGGGAGCGCACGCAGACTGATGTCGGTGGGCGCCTATCACGAGCAGTGCAAAATTTAACATCGGTTCCAAATTTGGCCTTCATGTCGGAGGCGCCGTGCAACGGGCGCGCTTCGGCTTGGGTATACACAATTCACATCGCCACAGCGCTTGTCCGACCTACGCCTGGTTTATATATCGATGATCCCATTGGCGTAGGTGACACAAGCCCCGGTAAGATGTCGATATGATGCATTGAGCCAACGGGCGCCTGTCACGATCAGTGCCAAATTTAACATCGGTGCCAAATTTGGCTTTCATGTCGAAGGCGCCGTGCAACGGGTGCGCGGCACACATCGTGATATTGATTGGCATTGTGCTGGCGCTTGTCCGACCTACAGATTTTTTTAGGTAATATAAACAACTTGCTGCCACTAATGCGCTTCTAATGCTTTGTAAAACTCAGGGTTATCTTTGATAGTGTGAAGCACTTTCGCCGCTAAGCCTGAGGGGTTACGACGCTTATTTTCCCAGCTTTTTACTGTCTCAACACTCACACTCATTGCTTTGGCAAACTCAGAGCGCGATACATTCAGAATATCTTCACGAATAGCCTTAACGTCTTCAATGGTATAAGAAGTTATCCGTGAAGGCTCCATATTTTCTTTCTTGATTTCGACCGCCTCTTCAAGGGACGTCTTTAGATCTGTAAAAAYACTCATTTCTCATCACCTCGCAGTTGTTTAACTAGTTCTTTCAACTGCTTTTTCTCTTCATTTGTCAAAGTATCTTGCGTTGTTTTAGCGTACACATATACTAAATAAATGGTTTCAGCGTAAGCAAAATAATATAGGACCCTTAGACTCCCGCTCTTTCCTTGCCCTTTCTTGGCCATCCTGACTTTTCTTAGCCCACCTGTACCTTGAATCAGATCGCCCTTTTCAGGTTGAGCTATGAGTTCACTCTGTAGCTCTTTCAACTCATCATCAGACGCGAGTGCGGCAATCAACCTAGTGAATGTCGGGGTCTCAATAAAATGGAGTGCGTGGCTCACGTTTTTAACTCCTTATACATCATAATATGTGTACTGTGTACCCGCTGTCAACACGGCCTAGGGAAAGATTGGGTGAACAGTGCGATATGGGCGCCAGTTGCACTGCGCCAGTTACGGTCGTTGTCAAATTTGGCAATGATGTCGGAGGCGCCGTGCAACGGGCGCGCTTTGGCTTGGGTATTCATGATTAACATCGCACCGGCGCTTGTCCGACCTACGCCTAGCTTATATATCGATGATCCCATTGGCGACGATGACACACGTCTCGGTACAACAAACATCTTCAATTGTGTTTCGCGGCTGAATTCTAATTTATTGTAATGAAACTTGATTCCTCTCTTGGCTTCGCATCATCTGAGCGTATATGAAGGTGGAAAAAGAGAGCCTGGAATGAGATATCGGAGAAATTATGCACATGGTGGCACGTATTTTTTTACGGTAAATCTACGCGACAGAGAGATGCGATTGCTCACGGAGCATATAAGGTTACTGCGCTCAGCGGTGGCAACCGTCAAAGCGTCTCACCCTTTTCAAATCGATGCTTGGGTCGTTTTACCTGATCATTTACATACTATTTGGACACTTCCCAACAATGACTCAGATTATTCGACCAGGTGGCGCAAGATAAAGAAGCTGTTTACCAAAAGTGTGTCCCGAATAGATAAGCGATTTGTTACGGCAAAAGGGAGAATATGGCAAGATCGATTTTGGGAGCATACGATCAGGGATGAGAGAGATTTTAAGCATCATTTTGATTATGTGCATTTCAACCCGGTTAAACACGGTTGGGTTGAACAAGTGTCTGATTGGCCGTATTCCTCATTTCATCGTGAGGTTAAAAGAGGGATTTATCATCCGTCGTGGAATTTTTATTAACAGATTAAACGATTACCCGTGCATACCGATCATTTAAGCGACGGTGACACAAGCCCCGGTAAGATGTCGATATGATACATTGAGCCAACGGGCGCCTGTCACGATCAGTGCCAAATTTGGCCGCCAATGTCGGAGGCGCGCGGCACACATCGTGATATTGATTGGCATTGTGCTGGCGCTTGTCCGACCTACGCCTGGTTTATATATCGATGATCCCATTGGTGTAGGTGACACAAGCCCCGGTAAGATGTCGATATGATACATTGAGCCAACGGGCGCCTGTCACGATCGGTGCCAAATTTGGCTTTCATGTCGGAGGCGCCGCGCAACGGGTGCGCTTCAGCTTGGTATTTCATGACTGACATCGCTCCGGCGCTTGTCCGACCTATGGAGGTTACCCCTTCATTTCAGCGGCAAAGTTGAGCATGCGGTTGAGCGGAATTAACGCTTTTTCGCGCACCTTGTCGTCAACGTGGATCTCATGCTCTTCACCACCGACTTCAAGTGCGCTCTCTATCGCTTTGAGGCCGTTCATCGCCATCCATGGGCAATGAGCGCAGCTTCGACAGGTCGCGCCCGCGCCGGCGGTTGGGGCTTCGACAAGTTCTTTTTCCGGCACCATTTGCTGCATCTTATAAAAAATGCCTTTATCCGTGGCCACGATCAGCTTTTCGTTCGGCAGGGTTTGTGCCGCTTTAATCAGCTGGCTGGTTGAGCCAACGGCATCAGCCATTTTTACCACACTGGCAGGCGATTCTGGGTGAACGAGAATCGCGGCATCAGGATAGAGGTGTTTCATTTTTTCCAGCGCTTGAGCTGAAAATTCATCATGCACCACGCATTCACCTTGCCATAGCAGCATATCCGCGCCGGTTTCTTTCTCAATATAGGCACCAAGGTGGCGATCGGGGCCCCAGATAATCGGCTTATCTTGGCTGTCTAGGTGCTCGACAATCTCCAGCGCAATGCTCGACGTCACCACCCAATCAGCACGCGCTTTGACGGCGGCTGAGGTGTTGGCGTATACCACCACGGTATGATCCGGATGGGCATCACAAAACGCGGTAAATTCGTCCGCTGGGCAGCCTAAGTCTAACGAGCACTCCGCGTTTAGTGTCGGCATTAGCACGGTTTTTTCTGGGGTGAGAATTTTGGCGGTTTCCCCCATAAAGCGTACACCGGCGACAATCAAGGTACTTGCTGAGTGTTGGTTGCCAAAGCGAGCCATTTCCAACGAATCAGCGACACATCCGCCGGTTTCTTCGGCAAGGGCTTGGATCTCTGGATCCGTGTAATAGTGAGCAACAAGTACCGCGTCTTTTTCTTCTAACAATTGTTTGATGCGCGCAACGTGTTGTTTTTTCTCAGTGTCAGTCAATGCCACAGGTTTCGGCGGAAAGGGGTAGACCCTTTGCGACGTTTCAATCACTTGGCTCATGGGATTACTCATGCTTACTTCCAGTCCGGAACTTCCAGTCCGGGTAGTATAACGTGAGTGGGGGGAGAAACAATATGAAGAGGGAGGCTAGGCCCTAGGAACCTAGGACCTTATTGCCTACATCGCATTTTTAGCTTGTTTGGCGCTGGTTGAGTCTGGGTAGGTATCAATCACTTGTTGAAAGTATTGATTGGCTTGGTCGCCGTTACCTTGTTTTTGTGCAATCAGACCCAGTTTCAGCAAGGCATCAGGGCGTTTATTGGAGTCTTCAAACTCACTCACTGCCGTGAATTCTTGGCTAGCTTGTTCAAACTTACGTTTGGAGAAATAAAGCTGGCCGAGCCAATAGTGGGCATTAGCGGTGTATACCGATTCTGGGTATGTTGAAAGGAACGCTTTAAATGCCTTGGTTGCGCCTTGGTAATCTTTCTCTTTTAAGATCAGGTTGACTGCGGCTTCATAGGCTGCATTCTCGGTTTGATCGGCAGTGAAGTTAACCGCTGGCTTATCTTCTGGCGCTTTCTCTGGCTCTGCGGGGGCCGATTGCTTGGCTGTTCTTAGGGTGTCGATTTCTCGATAGAGGTCACGTTGACGTTCAACCATTTGTTGAATGTCATAGCTGTTACGCTCAACGTTACCGCGTAAATTGCTCAGCTCTTGCGCCATTTGGTCAAGCTGGCGCTGCATATCCAGCTGCATTTGGTTACGTGCTTGGAGCATGCGCTCTAAACGATCGACGGCGGTGCCGCCCGCCCCTACTTCTGTCACCGGAGCAGGTGTGGCAGCCACGGGGGCTGCCACACTCACCAGTAACGCCAGCGCGAGGGTTCGCACAGAGTTACTGTTCATTGTCATATCCTTTATCCATTACCAAAAGGCTGGATTAGTATACCAATACCGCACGACGGTTTTTGGCGTAAGCTTCTTCGCTTTGGCCAAGCACCAACGGTTTTTCTTCACCGTAGCTCACGATAGAGATCTGGCTCGCCGGTACGCCCAGCGCTTGTAGGTACTTAGAAACCGCTTCGGCACGACGCTCGCCCAGTGCGATGTTGTACTCAGGGGTACCGCGCTCGTCAGCGTGACCTTCTACGACCACTTCCATCGCTGGGTTAGCACGCAGGTAAGTGGCGTGGGCATCCAGCATGTCTTCGTATTGTGGCAGTACTGATGAGTCGTCAAAGTTGAAGTAAACGGTTTGCGACTGACGCAGTTCTTGGTTACGAATTTGTTGCTCTGTCATTGAGCCTTGGCCGTCAACAGGAGAAACAACCGTGGTGCCGTTTTGGTTGGTTGATTGGCCAGAACCACTGCCTGTTGAGCTATCGTGTGAGCTACACGCAGCCAGAGTAAACATCGGCAGTGCCACCGCCAGACCTTTCAGTACTTTATTGATTTGCATTCTATTTTCCTTTTCTAGAAAGTTAGCGCACGTTGTTTAAAATTAAAAAACTACAGGTAAGGTGACCAGGCTGGTGCACGCACGCGCCCGTTGGTTGCCGGTAACCGCGCTTTAAAGCGGCCGTCTACAGAGACGAGTGACAACACATTCTTACGTCCATATACCGAGCTGTAAATCACCATGCTGCCATTAGGCGCAATGCTTGGCGACTCATCCAACAAGGTTTTGGTTAGGATTTGCACCGCCCCGCTGTTTAAGTCTTGCTTTGCAATGTTATAGCCAGACGATGATTGATTTACCATAATCAAGTGACGGCCATCCGGTGTCAGTTGCCCACCCATGTTCTGATTGCCTTGCCACGTGATCCGTCGGCTAGTTCCGTCGTCTAAATTTACGCGATAAATCTGTGGTTTGCCACCCCGGTCAGAGGTATAGATGAGCGAGTTACCATCAGGATCCCAAAATGGCTCGGTGCTGTTGGCACGGCCGTGAGTAATTTGCGTCAATTTTTTGCTGTTCAAATCGAAGGTATACACCTGCAAGCTACCGGTTTTGGAGAGTACCAAGGCTAACTTGCTGCCATCAGGGGAAAACTGTGGCGATCCATTGTGACGAGGGTATGACGCAATTTTCTCGCGCTGGCCGGTGTAAATGTTCATGATGAAGATTTCTGCCTGACCATTTTCGAAGCTGACATAGGCGAGCTGTCGGCCATCCGGTGACCAAGACGGCGACATCAATGGCTGTTTGGAACGCAGGATCAAGCGCTCGTTATAGCCGTCATAATCTGACAAACGCAGCTGATAGGGGTAGTCGTTTTCTTTATCAATCACCACATAAGCGATACGAGTTAAGAACGCGCCCTTTTCGCCGGTGAGCTGCTCATAAACAATATTGGAAATGCGATGCGCATAGCGGCGCAGGTCGCTCTCTTTGACCGTGGCGCGGTTATTCACGAGTAAGTGATCATCGGTTTGTACCAACTCGCCATCAGCGCCTAGGCCTTTGCTGTCTCCGCCGGTGAGCTGGCCTCGAACGATATCAATCAACTGATAATCAATTTGATAGCGACCGTCCGAAGTCGGAGTGATGGTGCCTGTGACCACCGCATCCACTCCCAGCGAGGTCCAAGCGTTGTAATCTACATCCGCATCACTATATGGGGTTTGCGGCATGTCACTGACCGCCAGCGGGTTGAACTTACCACTGCGGCGTAAATCGGAGCCGACTACGCCGGAAATATCTTCCGGCAATTCGCCTTGTCCCTTCCATTGAAACGGGATCACGCCAATCGGGCGCGCGGTATTCACCCCTTCGGTGATCACCAATTTCAGCGCGGCATGTGCCGGTTGAGTCAGTATCGACAGACAGGCTAAAAGCATCACAACCGCGGCGATACGCCATGTTCGCAAACGATCCTGACTCTTGCTTGTCACACTGCTTGTGCCACCGCAGGGGCTCACTTCCATCATGTTTGGTATCCTGTCGTTTAGTTAGGTCTAACGGTCAACTCAATATCACGTAGTTTGGCAATAATGTCGCCATCTTCCGGCATTGGAAACTGAGACACAGACGCCACCGCGGTTTTTGTCGCGCGACACAGCCGCGTATTGCCTGCCTTTTCTTCCACATTAAGCAACAGGCCGGTCGGTGACAAGCGCATATTCACCACGCACTCTTGGCCACTTAAGCCATCATCGACGATGAGCCGTTGCTGGATCATTTGTGTAAAAATGGCGCCGTACCGCGCCACTTCATCTTGAATAAATTGCCCGCGCGCGGTTTGCCGTTGGCTGGCTTCCGACTCGAGGCCCGAGAACAAATCGTTCAGCGCCGCCTCTTGCTCTTGTTGTCGTCGCTTCGCCTCCTGGGCTTTGCGCTCTGCCTCTTGGCGCGCTTGTTCGGCTTTACGTGCCTCTTCTTCTGCTTTTTTACGCTCGGCAAGCTTGCGCTGTCGCTCGGCTTCGGCTTTTTTCGCTTCTTCCTCGGCTTTACGTTGCGCGGCGAGCTTTTCTTGCCGTGCTTTTTCCGCTTTCTCCGCCGCGAGTTCCGCTTTGCGCTTCTCTTCTAATTTACGCTGACGTTCGCGTTCGGCCTGTTCGGCCTGTTGCTTGGCAATACGCGCTTGCTCTTGCGCTTTGGCCTTTTGCTCGGCAATTCGCTTTTGCTCTTCACGTGCTTGGCGCTCGGCTTCTAGCTTTTGTCGCTTCACTTCGCGAAGGCGCTGCTCTTCTTGCTCACGTTGTTGCTCAAGGCGTTTCGCTTGCTGCTCTAACCGTTTGAGTCGCTCCGCTTCTTCGCGTTTGGCCTGATCGCGTTGCTCGCGAATTTTCTTCGCCTGTGCATTCACTACCGCCGGATCAATGACAGTGGCATCAATCGCGCGACCCGCTTTAGGGGTTGGCGTTGAGTCAGAACTAAAGTCTGCGCCCCATAACAGTACAATCACTAAGACCAGGTGCAACACGGCAGATATTGCCAGCGCGGGCATCAGCGAGTCTTTGCCTGATTTTTTATGGGTTGGTTTATCGCTTGGCTCGTTCATCACCCTCACCTACGACTCGTACGGCTCAGTCATTAACCCCACTGACGACACGCCAGCTTGGTTTAATGCATCAAGCGTCAGGATGATTTCTGAATAAGGCACCCGGCCATCGCCGCCCACTAGCACAGGGGACTTAGGATTGAGCTGCAGCTCAGCTTTGACGCGCACTAGAATTTCTTCCAAGCTCAAACCGCGGGTCATATCGCCATTATTGACACTGAGCCCTAATTGGCCGTCTTTATCCACTTCCACAATGATAAAAGCGCCGCTGTCTTCCTCTTCTGCCAGCTCTGCGGCGGTTTTTGCTTGCGCCGTTTGTGGCAGATCGACATCCACTCCCTGGGTCACAAATGGGGCGGTCACCATAAAGATAATCAGCAGTACCAGCATCACATCAATGTACGGGACAACATTGATTTCCGCCGTCATCTTGCGCCGTTTAGGTTGATACGCCATGGATCACTCCTGGGTTGCCGCAAACGCTTGACGATGAAGAATGCTAGAGAACTCTTCCATAAAGTTCATGTAGTTATGCTCGAGCTTACTGACTTTGGCGGTCAAGCGGTTGTACGCCATGACCGCTGGGATCGCAGCGAACAGACCCATGGCTGTCGCCACCAAGGCTTCAGCAATCCCGGGGGCGACCATGGCCAACGTCGCCTGCTTTACCGCGCCTAGGGCGATAAAGGCATGCATGATCCCCCATACGGTACCAAACAGGCCAATGTAAGGGCTGATCGACCCCACCGTCGCCAAAAATGGCAGATGGGTTTCCAGCTCTTCCACTTGTTTTGATAACGACACGCGCATCGCCCGCGAAGTCCCTTCCATCACGGCGTCGGGCACTTTGTCGTTGCTGCGATGCAAACGCGCGAATTCTTTAAAGCCGGCGTAAAAAATCTTCTCGCTACCCGTCAAATTGTCTTTGCGCGCTTGCACTTCTTGGAATAGTTGAGAGAGATCGATCCCAGACCAAAATCTGTCTTCAAACCGTTCAGCTTTGCTAAACGCTTGCTGCATGACCTTGGAGCGCTTGATGATCATCGCCCAAGATACCACTGACATACCCAGTAATATCAGCATCACTACCTTGACAAGCAAGCTTGCTTGCAAAAACAGGTCGAGAATGGAAAGTTCAGCGGTCACGTCATCATCTCCGATTTAATCTGTGTTGGAATCGATTTGGGTTTCATGGTTGTTGGGTCGACACAGGCTATCTTAACCGTCGCCGCACACAATGCTTTTTGATCAGAATTCACCAAGCTTTGACAAAAGGTCATGCTGGCGCGCCCCATGGCTGACACTGTGGTGACAACCTCCAGTGCATCATCAAGCCGTGCACCGCGGTGGAAGTCAATATCCATATGGCGCACAACAAAGGCGGTGCGATCGGCAAAGAGCGCTTGTTGATTGACACCGATCTCACGCAACAGTTCAGTGCGTGCCCGCTCAAAGTAATTGAGATAATTGGCGTGGTAAACCACTCCCCCGGCGTCTGTGTCTTCATAGTACACACGAATCGGCCAGCGAAACGGCGTTGATTCTGTCATGTCTTTACCCATGATCGGTTTACGATAGGCAATTACTATACCTAAGTTGTGGATGTATAGAAATGCTGAGACAGCGCGGCTGGCGCATTGGTCGCCCATCAAGCCGTCGAGAAGTGATGTGCTGCAAAAAACGCGCAATTACTCACGCTAGAGTGATGAAAAAAGCACCACTCGGGTGCCTTTGTCATTCGTTTGTCACTTTGCGCTTGCTCACCGAGCGCCTAACTCAACTAGCGCAGCCACATCAAGGCGAGCAACAGAAGGGATACGCCCCACCCGAATGGCGGCCAGGTGAGCCACCGGCTCCATTTGCCTTGCGCCGTGAAACCGACGGCATGGATCACCCCGACACAGGTCGCGTAGAGCAGCCCCACGCCCATCGGAAACGTGACACCGCCCATGCGCTGAGCAAAGGCTTCTGGCGCCCACATTACTTGGCCGCCCCAGCACAGGGCACTGGCCAATGAGAGCAGCCGCCAAAGGCCAGAAAAGTGCTGGCCTAAGGGAGCAGGTTGGCGCTCACTCATTGTCGTGATCCATCGCTTCGGTGTGCTCCAACCATAAGGCATTGATAATGCCAAAGGCGCATGCCAGCAGCACACCAAGAATCCACGTGAAATACCACATATGCAAGCTCCTTAATCAGTACAGTGAATGGGTGTTGTCTTCAATATATTGCGCGTCTAAACGACCAAACATCTTAATGTAGCACCACAGGGTGTAAGCCAAGATAATCGGCACAAACACCGCCGCGACGATGGTCATGATCGACAAGGTTAGCTCGCTTGAGGTGGCATCCCACATGGTCAAGCTGTGACCCGGGAAAGTGCTCGATGGCATCACAAAGGGGAACATTGCGATACCCGCGGTCAAAATCACGCCCGCCACGGCTAAACTCGAGAACAAGAAAGCCCAACCTCCGCGCTCAAAACGTGACGCCAGCAGTGCCAATAATGGCATGACGGCGCCGACCAGTGGTGCTAACCAGAGGATTGGCATCGCTTGATAGTTACGCATCCAAGCGCCGCTTTGTACCGCGACCTCTTTCGCCAGTGGGTTAGAGGCTGCTTGATTCGCCGCCTCACTGACCACCACAAAGCCATCTATATTTTGTACCCAGAAGCCTGCTGCCACAAAGAGTACAGTGGTCAATAATGCACACAGTTGCGCGACATTACGTGCGCGTACATGCAGCGCATCGGTAGTTTTTAGTTGCAACCAGGTTGCGCCTTGCAACACCACCATAAACAGGCTCACCAATCCACACACCAGTGCGAAGGGATTAAGCAGTGCAAAAAAGCCACCGGTGTAGGTTGGGATCAAGAGATCGCTAAGCTGGAACGGGACCCCTTGTAAGAGGTTACCAAAGGCGACCCCGAAAATGACCGGTGGTACAAAGCCCCCCAGCACCAAGCCCCAATCCCATGCGGTGCGCCAGCGTGGGTCATCGATTTTTGAGCGATAGTCAAAGCCCATGGGACGGAAGAAAAGCGCCGCCAGCGTGACCACCATCGCGATATAAAAACCAGAAAAGGAAACCGCATACACCAACGGCCAAGCGGCGAATAATGCCCCGCCTGCGGTCACTAACCAGACTTGGTTTCCTTCCCAATGGGGCGCGACAGCGTTAATCATTACCCGACGTTCGCTGTCGGTTTTGCCGATCAGGGTGAGCAAGGCGCCCACTCCCATGTCAAAGCCATCAGTGACGGTAAAGCCGATCAGCAACACACCGATCAGTACCCACCAGATCAGGCGTAACATTTCATAATCAAACATGCTCTCTCTCCTTATGCTTCAATCTGGCGGCTGAAATCCGCTTCTGGATTGCCTTTTTGTTCAAAATGGTAGCGGCCGGTTTTGAGGCTGCTGGGCCCAAGGCGGGCAAACTTGAACATCAGATAAAGCTCAGCGACGAGGAATACGGTGTAGAGCGAGCAAATCGCCACCATCGAGAAAATAATATCGCCAGCGGCCAGATTCGATGCGGCCACGTGCACGGGGAGGATTTCCCCCACCGCCCAAGGCTGGCGACCGTATTCGGCAACAAACCAACCCGCTTCGCAGGCGATCCATGGCAGAGGAATACCAATCAGCGCAAGCTTCAGTAGCCATGGTTTTTCATCGATACGCTGGCGACAGGTTTGCCAGAACGCCATGCCAAAAATAAACAGCATCGCAAAGCCGCACGCTACCATGATCCTAAAGCTCCAGAACAAAGGCGCCACTTGCGGGATAGAGTCTTGCGCAGCTTGCTGAATTTGCCCTTCAGTCGCATCCACCACCTTGTCGGTGTACGGCTTAAGGAGCAGGCCATAACCGAGGTCGTTTTTCACTTCGTTGAACGCGGCTTTGGTTTCCGGTGATTTCTCGCCGGCACGCAGTTTTTCCAGCAATGCGTACGCCTGCATACCATTGCGGATGCGGGTTTCATGCTCAGCAATCAAATCGGTTAAGCCTGTCACTTCTTTATCCAGTGAGCGCGTGGCAATGATCCCCATCGCATAAGGGATTTTGATCGCATAATCAGTCTGCATGGTCTCTTGATTCGGCAGCCCCACCACAGTGAACGCCGCTGGCGCTTCTTCGGTGTGCCACTCGGCCTCAATCGCTGCCAGTTTGACCTTTTGTACATCACCCAGCTCGTACCCGGACTCATCACCTAAGATGATTACCGATAAAATGGCCGCCATGCCAAACGAGGCAGCAATCGCAAACGAGCGACGCGCAAAGGCAATATCACGGCCTTTGAGCAGATAGTAAGCGCTGATCCCCAGAATGAACATCGCCCCTGTGGTATAGCCAGCGGCAACGGTGTGAACAAACTTCACCTGTGCGACGGGGTTAAAGACCACGTCGGCAAAGCTCACCATCTCCATGCGCATGGTTTCAAAGTTAAACTCTGAGCCCACGGGGTTTTGCATCCAGCCGTTGGCCACTAAAATCCATAGCGCAGAAAAGTTAGAGCCTAATGCCACCAGCCAGGTGGTGACCAAGTGCTGACGTTTACTGAGACGATCCCAACCAAAGAAGAACAGGCCCACAAAAGTGGATTCAAGGAAGAAGGCCATCAGCCCTTCAATGGCAAGCGGGGCGCCAAAAATGTCCCCTACATAGTGGGAATAGTAGGCCCAGTTGGTTCCGAACTGGAACTCCATGGTGAGGCCGGTTGCTACACCGAGCGCAAAGTTAATCCCAAAGAGTTTGCCCCAAAACTTGGTCATGTCTTTGTAGATTTGCTTATCGGTCATCACGTATAACGATTCCATGATGGCCAGCAAAAATGCCATGCCTAACGTTAAGGGAACAAACAGGAAGTGATACATCGCGGTCAGCGCAAACTGCAGCCGCGATAAATCGACGATATCGGTAATCATGGTCACTCCTTTACACCGCTTTCGGTGCCGATACTGGCGTATCGCTCGTTTTACTTTCTCACCCTGCACGGCAGTCAAAACAGCTGGCTGGCGCGGGGAAAGCTACACACTTCTTAATTGACTGCTTGCATGTTACACAGTTGAAACACCAAGGTTATTCTATAGTTAAATTTTATCTAATTAAGGTATAACTAATATTATAGGCGCAACAATTGGGTGTTAATCGTGTTTTGCTCGGTTTGTCGACCAGGCGACAAAAACAGCAAGACGAACCAACCGAGAGACAAAACTGTGATTAACCACGAAGAAACTAGGCGAGATGGCGGCATTAACGGAAGCCATCTCTCATTGCCTTGTCACCGGCAACCGCCAGCAGATGGGGTTACGATAAGGGCTCACGTGCTACATAACCTTAATCTAGATCAAAAAACCCCATTGGTTGTCGGCCAATGGGGCAGTTTTAGCAAAAAACGTCTTGATCTTGATTAAGGTTTGCGAGGATTTTTCGCTCAGTCTTAGCCGATTAGGTTTTCGGCAAATCAAAGCCAAAATGCAGATACGCACGCTGGCTGGCAATCCGGCCACGTGGTGTGCGTTGCAGGTAGCCTTGTTGAATCAAATAAGGCTCAATCACATCTTCGATGGTGTCTTTTTCTTCGCCAATCGCCGCCGCTAAGTTATCAAGCCCCACCGGCCCGCCATCGAACTTCTCAATAATGGCATTGAGTAGCTTGCGATCCATGTAGTCAAAGCCTTGGCTGTCGACATCGAGCATATCGAGCGCACGTTGGGCAATATCAGCACTGATATCTCCCGTGCCTTTTACTTCAGCATAATCACGCACACGACGGAGTAAGCGGTTAGCAATACGTGGCGTACCACGAGAACGACGCGCCACTTCCATCGCCCCTTCCTCATCGGTTGATAACGCCAAACAATGTGCGCTGCGTTTCACGATACCGGTTAAATCTCCCACGCTGTAATACTCTAAGCGCTGGGTAATGCCAAAACGGTCACGCAAGGGCGATGTCAGCGAGCCGGCGCGGGTGGTGGCACCAATCAGGGTAAACGGGGGTAAATCGATTTTGATTGAGCGCGCGGCAGGCCCTTCACCAATCATGATATCCAGCTGATAGTCTTCCATCGCGGGGTACAAGACTTCTTCTACCACTGGGCTTAAGCGATGGATTTCATCAATAAACAGCACATCATGAGGCTCAAGGTTGGTGAGCAAGGCGGCCAGATCACCGGCTTTTTCTAATACAGGGCCTGACGTGGTGCGAATATTGACGTCCATTTCATTGGCAACAATATTGGCCAAGGTGGTTTTACCCAGACCTGGCGGGCCAAAAATCAATAGATGATCGAGCGCTTCTTGGCGTTTGCGAGCAGCATGGATAAAGATTTCCATCTGATCACGGACGTGATTTTGGCCTTGGTAGTCTTCCAATAACTTAGGACGAATCGCGCGGTCGATCACCTCTTCTTCCCGATCAGGGGTGGTTTGCGCCGAGATTAAACGATCAGCTTCTATCATGGGTTACACCATTGAGCGCAGCGCGTGACGAATGACGTCTTCGCTGCTCATGTCATCAGTTGCAATTTGTTTAACCACTTTCTCCGCCTGCGCCGCTTTATAACCCAGTGCGACCAAGGCGCTTACCGCCTCATCCGCGGCAGAAGATATAGTGGTTGGCGCTGCGCGTAGGGCTGCGCCCTCAGCCGTCGCGGCATCCGTGTGCGGAGTAAAGAGATCGAACGCTTCCCAGTTTTTAAGCCGGTCGCGCATTTCAATCACCAAACGTTCCGCGGTTTTCTTACCCACCCCAGGGATTTTCACCAGGGTCGAGACATCATTATGCTCGACACTATCGACAAAGTGGTTAGCCGTCATCCCCGATAAAATCGCTAACCCCAGTTTAGGTCCCACGCCATTGGCCTTGATCACTTCCCGAAACAGCGCTCGCTCACGTTTACCGCTAAAACCATAGAGAAGTTGCGCATCTTCACGCACCACAAAATGCGTGTACACGGTAGCGGTTTCACCCACCTCCGGCAATTGGTACAAACAGTTCATCGGCATGCTCACTTCATAGCCGACGCCGTTCACATCGATTAAAATCTCAGGAGGTTGCTTTTCTATCAGGGTTCCCTGTAATCGGCCTATCACAATCACATCTCTGTTTGTTACTTTGCCCCAAGGATAAAGAATAACTGGATCTATATCCAGTCGGATTGACGACGGGCGGAATACGGAAAAGCATATCGTGCCTGTCCCTGTAGAAAAAGTGCCTAGTTCCTGCTCTTCCCGTATTCTGTAAGCGAAGCGCTCTGTATTCAAAAATCCTAAATATCGCGTAGGTCGGACAAGCGCCAGTGCGATGTTAATCCTGAATACCCAAGCCGACGCGCGCCTCCGACATCGGGGTTAAATTTGGCATCGAACGTGACAGGCGCCCGTTGGCAATTTACACATACCCAACACTATGCCTGGGGCTTGTGTCACCTACACCAATGGCAACATCGATGTATAACTAGGCGTAGAAAGTGCGGCTCGATGGTTTTGTCACGCCCTCTGATCATGGCTCAAATTCTGTCTGCATTCCCACGCAGGAGCGTGGGAACGAGTAATCGTAGCCGATGACACCACCGATATATAAATCAGGCGTAGGTCGGATAAGCGCCCTCTCGATCGCACAAGCTTGCTGTGATTTCCGCCGCGCGCCATCCGACATCGTGGCCAAAATTGGCGCAGACCGTGACAGGAGCCCGTTGGCAATGTGTACCTATCCATCATGGTGCTGGGGCTTGTGTCGCCCCTCACCCTACTCAGATAAACTCGCTTTTTTACGCTTTTCCAAATCGGCAAAAAAGGTGTTTGGAAAAGGAGTCGGAGAAGATTCGCCTTTACCATCAAAGAGAACGACCACATCTGTCTGATTTTTAGGTGAACGAACGACCCATCCGTTTGGGTCTGCTCCCTGTTTAGGCGTACAGTCATCGTACATATCAACGCACGATTTTGAGTAGAAGACCCGTACTCTAGGGCCATCAACAATCACCTCCATCGAACCATAGTCACGGTCGAAATTTTGGTAATAATTATCCATTGTTTTCATTTTGGCTTCGGCATTATCTGGAATGGGTGCAGATATGCGGTGATAGGAGATTAGACCGCTACTCGGCTCTGGGTTACCTTTTGCCCACTCACCTTCGATGTAAGCGGGGGCATCTATTTTTCCTCCGCCTGAGTGGGCCCCAGGATAACCACTGACAGAACCCATAGCGAAGTTTGCTCGGCCTCCTGATAGTGTTGTAATCGTCATTTTGGACACGATATGCCGACCGGTAGTACTGCCATTAGTAAAGCCAGCCTCAACGGTGTAAGGTTCGGGCTTGCAACCTAAAACAGTCACTGATAAGAGCAGTGATAAAAATGCTTTCCACTTAGTCATTACCGAATATCTGGCGTTTCGAAAATGCATCCTTGAGTGCACTCAAAGCCCCCAGAAAAAAATGGAAAACACGATTAAACTGGTAAAAGTTATATTGCCAAGATAAACAATTGATTTATACCATGTGTTCCATGTTCCAAAAATATCTAGGATGCTTTTTTTCCAGTTATTCACTTCTGACTCTGGAATGCGCCAAGCATATTTTAGCATTGCTTTTCCAAACCAATAAAATGGGAAGCAGCTTGCAGCAATCCAAGATAAGTTACTTTCCATCATCATCCTAGATCTTGTAGAAAATGATTTCGGAGCAGATAGAGAAATTTTCAGTATTAACTCATACTTATTTTTTTTCAATTTCATGGAGAGGTATACTATTGCAGCTATCCAAGGAAAGAATGATAATAGAGAAATTATAATGCTAATTTCAGATACGATCTTAATCAAAGACTATCTCCTCGACAAACAAACCTACTTGCTGAGATAGCTCACTACCATACATCCCCCAGAATAAAGAGCCTCCACCAACTAAAGCTATCGATAGCCCCCCAGTTACAGGGATTGCAGCTAGAGCAATGCCTATACCAATACCTCCCGAAACGTTAAAAAATCCACTCGCAGTATTATTTACTATATTTCTATTACAAGTATCCTCAAACCAGCCACTACTATTACATGTAGTTACCACATCAGCAGCGTTTCCATATAACCCAGCTCCAATTACGAGACCGTTAGCGATACCTAATGAGCGGCTGAATGACATCGCCTGCTTATACAACGCGGTCATTTCAATACCAGAAATTGCTTTAGAAAAGTCTCTTGCTCGGTAAAGTTGACGTTTACCAACATTTAGATAGTTATTGATACGCTTTGTCTGTATATTTCTAATATATCCTGGCTTTCCAACCTCCGTCAGTATTAACTTCATCTCTTGCTGAAATGTGCGGGCTTCTTTTCTCCATGCTTTGTAGTCAGGGTGAGAGTATAGCTTTGGTCCTGACAGCCCCTCCGTTCGAGAGGCTACGTGACGAGAGTAGTCAGCAAAGGACTTCATTTTTTTGCTTATTTTGTCACCTTGGACCTGAGCGCCGGCAATCACAGCGCCAGAGCCAGCCAAAAGGTGGTTAAGATCTAACTCTGCCAGCATAGATGTGTTTGCGTCCTGCTGGTGAATATCTAGGCCAGATGTTGCACTCAAAAGTAGCGCATTCGTTGTTGTTTCGTGATGCTCTGCGAACCACTTTTTCTGTCCACTTGAAAGGGTGAGGAACTCACTCATTAAGTCGTTAGCCTGTTTGATGGCAAACTCTTCATCCGGATGAACTTCAGACCAAGGCGACACGACAAGGGGCATTCCTTCAATAATCTGGCTAAAACTACGTCTCAAATGAGGATTTGAACTAAGAACATGCTCGATTATATGTGCTTGATTTGATAAATATGTCTCAAGCGCAAAGTCCTCCACGCTCATTCGTTTGTCAGCAAAAACAAGATATGCATCATCAACGTCTCGAGGGGATAGCTGAGTTAAATTAACAACTGAAATTTCAGCGCTCAGTATTTTGTCATGATTTATTGGTTTGACCGACGTCCCCTGCAAAATGCCATCAAACGTATAGTGGGTATTGGCCGCTAGGTTATATTTTTGTGGTGTTTCTGGAGGTAAAGCGCGAGCTATTGATTTCTCTTCGCTTTTCGCGGCTGGCTGACTAACCGTTAGGCTATCACCCACAGCTAACGACATCGGTTCAGCGTCATACTGCGGATTCAAACCCAGCAGCTGCTTAGCGGATAAGCCATATTGTTCGGCAATTGTCGGCCATGATTCACGTTGGCGGGTAGTCGGATCAAACTTAACGGTATGGGTTAATGGTTGCGCTGAGTCACCAGTTTTATCGCTATCCGACTCTGCCGGTGAGTCATCTCGATTCGCAACGGCTTGCTTAGGGGCGGCGAGCAAATCGCTGATAGATAGCTTTACGCCGTTTTCTTCTAGCCATTCTTCGTCTGGGTTATCAAGCGTCTCGCGAGTGATCGGTTCTTCGAGATAGACAAGATGTTGGTCTTCGACTTCTTTCCCGCCAATCTTCCAGTACACCAAGAGCGCGCTTTGATAACGATTAAAACCTTGCTCCTGGTTGAGTCTGTCATGTTTAGAGCGCGTGGCGAAAAACTGCCATTTTCCGTCACCCAGCAGCTTGTACTCCTGCACTAAGCGCTTTTGGTGAAAATGGTAGTAATAGCCTTCGGTGGGGAGGCCCAGCCGATCGCCGAGTTGAACAGAAGGTGTCACAGGAATAAAGGCTTCTTGGATTACTCCAGAGCCAATCGGCTTCATCTGCACGGGCTCGGGCACGCTGATGCCCATTGACGCTGATGCTATTTTGGCAACAAGCTTTTTGGGCTCATTGAATGCGGTATACGTAGTGTACTTAGTGCCGTGTTCAGTGCGCGCGGTTTGCCAATCACCCTTCACGCCTTCTTGTTGTGTTTTGGCTAACTCAAATTTACCCCCGACTGTCTTGCTAAAGACCTTGTCCGAGCTGGCAATCTCAAAACAGTACTCGTACTTAAGTGGCGGTGGCGCATCTGAACGGTCAGGTTTTACCGGTTCCGGCACATAGGTGTCTTCGATATTGGTTGCGGCATGCGAACTGTGACTCGCACCGCCGGAGCCACTCGCGCCACCGACCGCACTGCCAGACTGATTGGCTCGGGCGGCAAGTGCTGAACGGGCTTGTGGTGAGAGGGTCGTTTCAGTGTCTGGCGAGAGGGACCAAACCTTATTCGTATTATCATGCACCATCGCGGGCCGCGTTGGGGTGTCAGCCAACAGTGCAAATTCACCGCTATCAAGCTTTTCTTTGAATTGTGAAAAGCTCACCCCATCGGGCATCACTCCATCAAGGTCTCGCTCATTCAGCGCCTCAGTATCGCCCTCTACTTGCCCAAACTCATAAGCCATAAGTTCAGTCAATCGAACTAGTTTGTAACCCACCGCATTGTTCGCCTGCCAAGAATCATGGCGGATCATTCTACGCAACGGGCCAGATTTTTGGATAGGTTTGTTGTCATCGTTAGGTTAGCACTGGCTAAACTGTGAAGTGCGTGCAAGATCGGATAACAGAAGGGATCACACGCGCGGATAGCCGTGGCGCCCGTTGCACGGCGCCATCGGACATCGTGGTCAACATTGGCGCCAAACGTGACAGGCGCCCAGGTAGCATAGTGCATTATTGTTGACATAGTACCGGGGCTTGTGTCACCTACGCCAATGGGATCATCGAAACTAAATATGACCACCGATATATAAATCAGGCGTAGGTCGGACAAGCGCCGGGGCGATGTTAATCCTGAATACCCAAGCCGACGCGCGCCCGTTGCACGGCGCCTCCGACATGGGGGTTAACTTTGGCATCGAACGTGACAGGCGCCCGTTGGCAATTTACACATACCCAACACTATGCCTGGGGCTTGTGTCACCTACGCCAATGGTATCATCTATATCGGCCGCGGCGGGCGGCGTTGGCTTTGCCGGCCATGGCGATGAGGGTGTGGTTGGTGTGGGCATGACAAATAGCAACCGCGAGGGCATCGGCGGCATCAGCTTGCGGGGTGGCGCTGAGCTTTAACATGTGAGTGACCATATGCTGGACTTGCTTTTTATCGGCACTGCCTTTTCCCACTACGGCTTGCTTGATAAGCCTGGCAGCATATTCAGACACCGGTAAATCGGCGTTTACCGCCGCTACAATGGCACTGCCGCGTGCTTGACCCAGTTTCAATGCTGAATCCGCGTTGCGGGCCATAAACACTTGCTCGATAGCAAAGTTATCTGGCTGAAATTGGGTGATGACTTCGCTCACGCCTGCGTAGATGTGTTTCAGTCGACCGGGTAAGTCGTCTGTCTCGGTACGAATACAGCCACTACCGAGATATTCAAGATGCCGACCATGTTGGCGGATCACCCCATAACCGGTGATCCGCGAACCTGGGTCAATTCCCAGTATCACTGCCATTTAGCTTAGACTCGCTGCCACTTCGTCCGAGATATCACCGTTATGGTAGACTTCTTGCACATCGTCAAGGTCTTCTAGCATATCGATCAAACGCAACAGCTTGGGTGCCGTGTCTGCATCTAACTCCGCTTTGGTCGATGGCACCTGCTTCACTTCGGCACGTTCAGCCTCAAACCCGGCTTTATCCAGTGCATCTTTCACATAGCCAAAGTCATTAGGCGTGGTGTACACATCCATTGAACCGTCGTCATAGGTGACCACATCGTCCGCGCCGCCTTCGAGCGCCGCTTCCATCACCGCATCTTCTTCAAGGCCAGAGGCGTAGGTGATCACCCCTTTTTTATCGAATAAGAAGCTGACTGAACCATCGGTCCCCAGGTTACCGCCGGATTTTGAGAATGCGTGACGCACGCCTGATACCGTGCGGTTGCGGTTATCGGTCATGCACTCCACCATCACCGCCGTGCCTGCGGGGCCATAGCCTTCATAGATGACGGTTTCCATGTTCTCGTCACCTTCGCCGCCCGCACCGCGTGAAATCGCACGGTTGATGGTGTCGCGTGTCATGTTATTTGACAACGCTTTATCCACCGCAGCACGCAGGCGTGGATTGGTTTCCGCCTCGGGGCCACCTTCTTTGGTTGCCACCACAATTTCTCGGATAAGCTTGGTGAAAATCTTACCGCGCTTCGCGTCTTGAGCGGCTTTACGGTGTTTAATGTTCGACCACTTACTGTGACCTGCCATATCGACTCTCCGTTTTTTGCGCTCCCCTCACGTGAAAGGAGTAATAAGAAAAAACGCGCCTTGGCTTTTCAGTCTGAGGCGCGTTGAGACAGTAACCTTGCAACCTTGATATCACTGCGTCATTGCCGCAGCTATCGGCCCCAAGGATAAGACGGGCAAGGCTATTTGCCCGTCATCAGGCGAATTTATTCGCTGTGTTCGTTTTGCTCTGCCGCCGCGGTAATGCTCAGCGCCAGCTCTTCAAGCGCCGCGTCATTGGCAAGGCTTGGCGCGTCAGTCATCAAGCAGGCCGCAGCGGTGGTTTTCGGGAAGGCAATCACATCGCGAATGTTTTCGGTGCCGGATAGCAACATCACCAGGCGATCCATACCAAACGCCAAACCTGCGTGTGGTGGAGTACCGTATTTCAATGCATCCAACAAGAAGCCAAATTTCTTGCGCTGCTCTTGCTCATCGATGCCTAATGTTTCAAACACCGCCGCTTGCATTTCTGGGTTATGGATACGGACTGAGCCACCGCCCACTTCGTAACCATTAATCACCATGTCATACGCGTTAGAGTTCGCCGCCGCCGGATTTGCCACCAGCTCTTCAGGTGTCACGTCTGTCGGCGCAGTGAACGGGTGGTGCATCGCATGCAAGTTACCTTCGTCGTCTTCCTCAAACATTGGGAAATCAACCACCCACAATGGTGCCCACGCTTGGGTATCGGTCAACTCAAGATCCAGACCTAATTTCACACGCAGTGCGCCAAGCGCTTCGGTAACGACAGACTTTTTGTCTGCGCCGAATAGGATAATGTCACCGGTTTGCGCCTCGGTGCGTGATAAAATACTTTCTACCACTTCGGCATTGAGGAACTTGGCCACCGGCGATTGAATGCCGTCAAAACCGGCGTCACGGTCGTTGATTTTCATCCACGCCAAGCCTTTGGCGCCGTAAATGCCAACAAAGTTGGTGTATTCATCAATCTGCTTGCGCGACAAGCTGGCACCGCCTGGCACACGAATCACAGCCACGCGGCCTTTCTCATCGTTTGCCGGACCAGAGAATACTTTAAACTCTACGTCTTTGACGATATCAGCGACATCGACGATTTCGAGCGGGTTACGCAAATCTGGCTTGTCAGAACCAAAACGGCGCATCGCTTCTTCATACTTCATGGTTGGGAACGCGCCCAAGTCCACATTGAGCAGTGATTGCCACATTTCACGGATCAGTTGCTCGGTCACCTCGCGCACTTGGTCGGCGCTCATAAATGAGGTTTCGATATCAATCTGGGTAAACTCTGGCTGGCGATCGGCGCGCAAGTCTTCATCACGGAAGCACTTCACGATTTGGTAGTAGCGATCGAACCCGGACATCATCAACAATTGTTTAAACAGCTGTGGTGATTGCGGCAGTGCATAAAAGTTACCTTTGTGCACACGGCTTGGCACCAAGTAATCACGTGCGCCTTCTGGGGTCGCTTTAGTCAGTACTGGGGTTTCGATGTCTAAAAAGTCATTGTCATCGAGGAAACGACGAACAAAGCTGGTGGCTTTAGCACGCAGTTTAATCCGATCGCTCATTTCAGGGCGGCGCAAGTCAAGGTAGCGATACTTCAGGCGCTGCTCTTCGGAAATAAACTGGTTAAAGTCAATCGGCATCGGTGCACTGCGGTTGATGATCTCCAACCCTTTCGCCACCACTTCGACTTCACCTGTGGCCATATCACTGTTGATCTGGCTCTCTGGACGCGCACGCACTTCACCACGGATAGTCAGGCAAAATTCGTTACGCAATTTGTTTGCTTGCTCGTAAACATCACCCATATCAGGGTCAATCACAACTTGCACCAGACCCTCACGGTCGCGCATGTCGATAAAAATCAAGCCGCCCAAATCACGGCGGCGGTTAACCCAACCACAAAGACTAACTTCTTGCCCGACGTGGGCTTTATTCAGGTGACCACAATACTGGGTGCGCATAGATTATTCCTGATCTGTTCTGATGATTCCGCTTGCCCCTGGGGCACAAGCCTGCCAAATACTGAGGGGAATTCGGGTAACAGCGTCTGTCGTACCTGACGGTACGCCCCCATGAGTGCCGTTACTGTCAAAGCCTGCCATTATAAAGGAAAAGCCCCGCTCTTGGTAAAGCGATCGCACTTAAAACCGATAGTTTTTTTGTTCAATTCCTTTTAGGCTAGTGACCTATTGGTTGGCAAGGCATCATTACGGGCATGGTATCCCTATTACACCAAGACCTGAATCCGCCCATACGATTGGGGCTGACGCAATGGTCTCATCCCAGTTGGCAGCATCATTTTTACCCGCCAGGCACCAAGTCGGGCGAGCGTTTAGCCCGCTATGCAGAGGTGTTTAACACGGTTGAAGGAAATACGACCTTTTATGCCTCCCCGTCGCCGCAAACGGTGAGTAATTGGGCGGCCGCCATTCCAGACAGTTTTCAATTTACCTTTAAGCTGCCTAAAACCATTACCCATCAATGCCAGCTGCGTCATGCGCAAGGCTTAACCGCCGACTTTATCAAGCTGATGGCCCCGCTCCATGACCATATTGGTCAGTGGACGATTCAGCTGCCGGCGCGTTTTGGCCCTGAGGGGTTAGCAAGCTTAGCGGCATTTCTTGAATTACTACCCCGCGCGTTTTCCCTTGGAGTAGAGGTGCGCCACCCGGCCTTTTTTGCCAAAGGCGAGGCAGAGAAATCGCTCAACCGACTGTTGATCGATCACCACGCCAACCGCGTGATCATGGACAGCCGCCCCGTGTTTGCGGCTAAACCCGACACCCCTGCTATTATTGATGCGCAAAAGAAAAAACCCCGTGTGCCGGTGCACGCCATCGCCACCAGCGATGCCCCCATGGTGCGTTTTATCGGCCATCCAGACTTGCCCGAAAACAGCGCGTTTTTCGACCCTTGGATCCCACGCTTATCCAAATGGATAGCCGCGGGCAAAACGCCCTATTTAATGATTCATACCTCAGATAACGACCAGGCCCCTGCACTGGCCGCCCAGTTATATCAACGTCTTGATTTATCAACGCCACTGGCTTCCGTCACGCGCGCCGCGCAAAGTCAACAAGGGGCATTGTTTTAATATCCGCCCCACGCGGCGCAGTCACCGTGCAGACAGGGGCAAAAAAATTCACTACAATACGCCGCTTTTGTGGCTGGGTTTACGCGCGTCACACGCGAAAGCCTGCCAGCTTGGCTGATGTGTAGGGGCTTACATGGCTAATCAGGATAAAATTTTCGCAGCGCCTATCGAAAAAATGGGCGATTTCACCTTCGATGAAAATGTCGCTGAGGTGTTCCCGGATATGATCCAGCGCTCGGTACCGGGTTACAGCAATATTATTTCGGCCATCGGCATGCTGGCCAAGCGTTTTGCTGCGCCTGATAGTCATATTTACGATCTTGGCTGTTCGCTGGGTGCTGCCACTTTATCGATGCGTCGCCACATTCCTCATGACAGCTGCAAAATCATCGCGGTGGATAACTCACAAGCCATGGTTGAGCGTTGTCGCTTGCATGTTAATGCGTATCGCGGCGCCGCCGATGTTGAGGTTCGCGAAGCCGATATTCGCGATGTCGAGATAACCAATGCCTCGATGGTGGTGCTCAATTTTACCCTACAATTTTTAAGCCCTGACGATCGCCAAGCCCTACTCACTCGCATTTATCAAGGCTTGAAGCCAGGTGGGATCCTGATTTTGTCCGAAAAGTACCGCTTTGAAGACGAAACCGCCAATGAATTGCTGATCGATTTACACCACGATTTCAAGCGTGCCAATGGCTATAGCGAGCTTGAGATCAGCCAAAAGCGCAGTGCACTGGAAAATGTGATGCGCCCAGACAGTATTGCCACCCACCAAGCGCGGCTCCATGCCATTGGCTTTAGCAGCGTCGCCATGTGGTTCCAGTGTTTTAACTTTGGTTCGATGCTCGCGATTAAGTAAGACGAGCCTGACAGTACGAGTAATCTGATGTTTGATTTTTCCGATTTTTATCAGCTGATCGCCAAAAACCGTCTAAGCCATTGGCTCGAGGTGTTGCCAGCACAATTAGCCGAGTGGCAAAACCAGCCGCATGGCGATATGCCCAAGTGGATAAAAGTGCTCAATAAAATCCCTACCACCACGCCCGAGCACGTCGAGCTTAAAGACGCGGTGCGTATTGGTGATGACAGTAGCTTACCTAATGGCGAGTGCAAAAAATTAGAAAACTTATTGCGCACCTTGCACCCTTGGCGTAAAGGCCCGTACCAGGTACACGGTATTGATATTGATACCGAATGGCGCTCAGATTGGAAATGGGATCGCGTACTCCCGCATATCTCGCCGCTAAAAGGGCGGTATGTGCTTGATGTCGGTTGCGGCAATGGCTACCACATGTGGCGCATGTTGGGCGAAGAGGCCGCATTGACAGTGGGCATCGACCCCTCCGAGCTCTTTTTGATGCAATTCGACGCCATTCGTCGCTTGATGGGTAACGATCAGCGTGCGCACCTGCTGCCTTTAGGGATTGAAAAACTGCCTGCGCTACGCGCGTTCGACACCGTGTTCAGTATGGGTGTGTTGTATCACCGCCGCTCCCCTCTCGATCATCTGATGCAACTCAAAGATCAATTGCGTAAAGATGGCGAGCTGGTGCTGGAAACCTTGGTTATCGATGGCGATGAAAACGCGGTATTGGTGCCTGCCGGTCGTTATGCACAAATGCGTAACGTCTACTTTTTCCCGTCTGCCCGCGCGTTAAAAGTGTGGCTGGAGAAAGTCGGATTTGTCGATGTGCGTATTGTCGACGAGTGCGTCACCACCACGGATGAGCAGCGCAGTACCGAGTGGATGACCCATAACTCGCTGCCTGAGTACCTCAACCCAGATGATCCAGCGCAAACCATCGAAGGGTATCCGGCCCCCAAACGCGCGATCTTAGTGGCTCGCAACCCGGATTAAACAACAGCCCGGACACCGCTCCCCCATACCACCGCCCTTACTCGCCGCATCACTGGGCGGTGATAAGGGTGAACATGGCGGTGAACGCCGCTTACCGACCTCACACCTGACGCTGACACCACGCTCGCAATCGCGACGCATGTATTGACGGCTGTGTTTTATTTCACCGCCTGAGTGCTTGTTTGCTAACGACTTTACTTTATTACCGTCGATTAAATCAGCGTTTAGTCAATTCTGACTAACATTTGACAGAATCCCCCTACCCATCTTTGTCGCATCCTTTAGAATTTGCTCTCGCCGTCGCGATCAGCGCTTTACTGCCTGTGACATGGCTAGCCGCAACCCTTCTTACGCTGTGGAGATTTAGATGCTATTTCGTTGCTCACTGATCAGTGCGCTTTTACTTACGGTGTCCGGCTGCACATTAACCTCGCAGCACCAACACCAGGAAACGCTCAGTAAATTTGATAATCTGGCTGCCCAACACCAACAGCAACAACAAACTTTCACCGAGACATTCGCTCAACATGGCACAGCGTTAAATCAGTTGGCCGACAAAGTGAGTGCGCTCGAAAGCCAACTGACCGTGATTCAGCGTACCCAAGCCAAGCTTTACGCCAATGTGGCGACCGACACCGCTGACGTCAAAGTGAAAGAAAAGGTGGTGCGGGTGCCGGTTAACGACGGCAAGATTATTCTCGGTGGACGCGAATTTGTCTGGTTTGATGCGGTCGAAAACACCTTCCAATCCCGTGTGGATACCGGTGCCGAAACGTCTTCACTCAACGCGGTGGATATCCAAGAGTTTGAGCGTGACGGCGATACCTGGGTCAAGTTCAACGTCAATCATAGTGAAAACAGCGATCAGCCAGTGATCATGGAAATGCCGGTGAAACGCTGGGTGCGTATCCGTCAATCGTCAAGCGATAGCACTGAGCGCCGCCCAGTGGTCGAAGCCTGGATTCGTGTCGGTAACATCCATGAGAAAACCGAATTCACCCTCGCCGATCGCACCAACATGGAATACCCAGTGCTGCTCGGCCGCGAATTTTTTAAAGACTTGGCGGTGGTTGATGTCAGCCAAGTCCATATTCATCCGCAATATCAGCCGGACACGCCATCGGAACCAGGCGATGACACCCCCCAAAACAAGTAGGTAATCGATATGGTTTCACGGGTTCCTTTTTATTTTTTAATTGGCTTTTTAGTTGTCGCAGGTATTGCACTCAGCGCGTACCGTCATTTTGTCTATGGCGTGCCATGGTTGGCTGACGAAACGCGCCAAGTGTGGCAAATCGAGGCGAGAATCAATTTCGATGCTAACGACGGGCCGGTCAAAATCAGTTTGGCGGCACCAGACAGCCAGCCGGGTTTGACCCTGATTGATGAAAGCACCTCATCGGCCGGGTACGGTTTTTCCTTGCTCGATACCGAGCATGGCCGCCAAGCACAGTGGTCGGCTCGACAAGCGAGTGGTGAGCAAACGCTTTATTTTAAGAACCAGATGCTGGTTGATGACAGCGCGCGCTACACCATGACCCCGCCCGAGGATGACGTGGTCGCCACGCCTGTCATGGATAATGCCGCGAAAAACGCCGCACTCGCGCTGCTTGACCGTGCTCGTGCCCGCTCTGCTGATAACATCACCCTGACCCGTGAGCTCATCAAACAGCTAAATAGTCCTGATAGCCAAAACGCGGCGCTGCTGCTCAACACGCTTGATAAACCCGATGCGCTGCGCAAAACCTTGGCTCTTGAAGGCATTCATGCGCGCGTGGTGGGCGGTTTAGAGCTTGAAGATGGCCGGCGCCGCCAAAGTATTTCCCCCATGTTGCAAGTGTGGCAAGACAGTCGCTGGCACTTGTTTGATTTAGTCAGCGGACAAAATGGCCATCACGATAACACGCTGTTATGGAACCAGCATGGCGGGCCGCTGCTAGAAGTGATGGGCGGTGAGCACAGCCAGGTGCACTTCTCCATTATTTCGCAAGACATCAGTCCGCAGCAGGCCACCTCGGCCAAGGTGTCGGCCGACGATTTGCTCAACTTCTCCATCCATAGTTTGCCCATTGAAGAGCAGGCAATGTTCAAAACCATCATGCTGATCCCAATCGGTGCGCTCATTGTGGTGTTCTTGCGGGTGATTGTGGGGCTCAAAACCTCTGGTACTTTTATGCCAGTGCTCATTGCCGTCGCCTTTGTCCAAACCCAGCTCATCACCGGTATCGTGGGCTTTGTGTTGATTGTGGGCACGGGGCTGGTGATCAGAAGCTACTTATCGCGGCTCAATTTACTCTTGGTAGCACGAATATCGGCCGTGATTATTACCGTGATCCTGATTATTTCCGTCTTTAGCGTGATTGCCTTCCACATTGGTTTAATGGAGGGGCTCACCATTACCTTCTTCCCGATGATCATTCTGTCATGGACGATTGAACGGATGTCGATTTTGTGGGAAGAAGAAGGCGCCAAAGAAGTGGTGATTCAAGGTGGCGGCTCACTGCTCACTGCCGTACTGGTATATTTAGCGATGACCAATGATTTGATTCGCCATCTCACCTTTAACTTTATTGGCCTGCAGCTGGTTATCCTTGCACTTATCTTGCTACTGGGTAATTACACGGGCTATCGCTTGTCTGAACTCAAGCGCTTCCGCCCCTTAGCGGAACCGAGTAATAAGCCACTTGGGTTAGCTACCACCACAGGAGGCGATGATGCGCAAACTCCTCGATAAGCTAGCCTCTCCGTTTCGCCTTAACCACGCAGGGATCATGGGCATGAACCAGCGCAACATTCGCTATATTGGTCGCTACAATGACAGGCGTTTGTATCCATTGGTTGATGACAAGCTACAAACCAAACTCATCGCCCAACAAGCGGGGGCCACGGTGCCTGAACTGATTGGGGTGATTGACAGCCAAGCGGATGTCAAACGCATCCACGCCATGGTCGCCAATTGGCCCGGCTTTGTGATTAAGCCTGCACAGGGCTCTGGCGGAAAAGGCATCTTAGTGGTGACAAAAAACCACCAAGGTGTCTATACCAAAGCCTCGGGGAAAGCGGTCAGCCATAATGATGTGGAGCGCCATATCACCAATACCTTGGCAGGCCTTTTCTCGCTGGGAGGCAAAGCCGATGTCGCCGTGGTCGAAAATTTAATTGCGTTTGATGATAGCTTTCAAGGATTTAGCTATGAGGGTGTGCCCGATATCCGCGTGATTGTTTTTCAAGGCTACCCAGTGATGGCAATGATGCGTCTATCGACCTCGGCGTCTGATGGCAAAGCTAACTTACACCAAGGTGCCGTTGGCGTCGGCTTAGATATGGCGACGGGCAAAGCACTAAAAGCGGTGCAGTTTAATCGCCCTATCACGCATCATCCAGATACCCATCAAGATCTCTATACCCTGCAAGTGCCTCACTGGCAGCAGCTTCTTACCCTCGCCGCCAGTGCATGGGAAATGACGGACTTGGGTTACATGGGCACCGACATGGTGCTGGACAAAGAAAAAGGTCCGATGGTATTGGAGCTCAATGCACGACCAGGCCTCGCCATTCAAATTGCGAATGGATGTGGCCTGCTTCCGCGCCTTGCTCTGATTGAATCTCTGCCGCCTTGTCGCTATCCGCCTCTACCGGAAGACCGAGTGGCGTTTTCAATGCAACATTTTGCTGGTCAGAGTACGCAGCCCTTGCAACCCAGGCTTGCGGAGGCAGGATGAGTTCGTACAGCGTTCACTCGACGTTATAGGAGACATGGTCACCAGCCAAAGATATTTAAGCCAAACCAAAGAAAAGCGTTAAAGTTTCTCGTCTGCTGCCGATAGCCTAGTTATTACCATATCGACCACGTCATAACTAGGGTAACCACAGTGACTATCCATACCATCGACAAAGCGCAGCTGATTAGCGACGTTCAGTTTGGGGACAACCTAAACCATGCGGTGGTACAAGGGCGTCGTTCCGACTTTGCCCTGATGATGGCGCTATTGTCTGGTGATGCCAACGAGTCGACCCCGCTGACGCCGATTGATGCGCCCGTCAGCAATGATCAGGTGCTCCGTCAGCAGTTCCAACTGCCCAACCCACAACCTCTTGCCGCCAGCAATGAAGAAGACTATCAACGCGCCAGTGCGCAAGCCGATGCCTTTCATCGAGGCGGCATTGCTAGCGCCAACCTGCGCTTTCAGCTTGCTCCCGCGGCCATGCATTATCCCCCTCAAGGTACACACGGTTTTGACGAAGCGGTCTATCATAATTTATCTGGCCACGAACGCCGTCACTTGACCGATACCGAGCCCAAGCGCCCTGCGTATAACCCCGCCACTTTGTATGAAAAGCTCACCACCTCACATTGCTTTGATAAAATGCGTGTGAGCGCATAATGCGTCAGATCGCAAGTCGATCTTGATGACATTGGTGGATCCTTTATCAAATTGTGATCCTCTATAGATTCCCGATATTCTTTTTGCCATTCCACCTGACGTTTTTAGTCTTTTTTTCGCAGTCCTCGTATTTATGGTCCAGTATTACACTCCCATGCTTGAATAAGGTGTGAGTAAGCTGTCACTTTCTCGTGACTTGCTTGGGTAAATAAATGCATCAGGTTGTTTTAATAGACTGATAATTATGAGGAAACTCTCATGAAGATCGATAGCGCAGTGGTCGTCATTACCGCAGGTGGTTCACCGTCTGGACGCGCCATGGCTGAGCATTTTTGCTCGCTTGGCGCCAACGTGGTGCTGCTCGATACCGAGTGGCCAGCGCTGCGCTTAAGTGCCGATCAATGCCGCAACTATCCGGGGCGCGTTCAGCCTATTTGTTTAGCTGACCATGAGCCTGAATCTATTCACGATGCGTTCAGCCAAGTTACTCGGCTTTTTGGTGGCATTGATGTGCTCATTAATCATTGGCAAGGGGATATCCTGCCTAAGCTTTTTGACAGTGACAATCAATGGGACACACCCAAAACACTCAGTGATACCACGTCACAATACTTTTTGGTCGTCCAACGTGCAGCAGAATGCATGCAGCAACGCGGTCGGCCAGGCGTGATCATTAATGTCGCGGGCACTCATCTCACGCCCGATACGGTTGCCAACGCCATGATTGGCGGTTTGACCCAGCGGTGGGCCAAAGAGCTTTCCGCGCTGAAAATTCGTGTCGGCGGTATTGTCCCGCGTCACCGAAGCCAGCCGAGTCGCGGTGTCGATGATGAGTTTATCCGCAATGCCGAGTACATCGTCTCCAACGATTCTTTTAACGGCCGGTTGTTAGAGGCAAGTGGGTAAAAGATCGCTCTCTCAAATACAAAAAGACCCGCCGAAGCGGGTCTTTGTCGTTAAGCGGTTACCTAGGTTAATTAGGCGTCTGCTTTTTCGTCTTTTTTCGCTGCTTTCGCGGCTTTAGTCGGTGCGGCGGCTGGTTGGTCATCTTTTTTCTTGATAACCGTCGTGCCTTCAAAGGTTTCACCTTCCACGTAAGGCTTACCGTAGTATGACGCAACCAACACTTCTTTCAGCTCTTTGATGAGTGGGTAGCGTGGGTTAGCGCCTGTACATTGGTCATCAAACGCTTCTTCCGCTAGCTCATCCAGTTTGGCCATAAAGTCCGCTTCTGGTACACCGGCTGCCTGAATTGAGACTGGGATATCCAGTTTCAGCTTCATTTCTTCAAGCCATGCTAGCAGGCGCTCGATTTTCTGTGCGGTACGGTCGCCGTCTTGTGCTAGGCCAAGGTGGTTAGCGATTTCTGCATAACGACGACGTGCTTGTGGACGGTCGTACTGCGAGAATGCCGTTTGCTTGGTTGGGTTGTCATTGGCGTTGAAACGTACCACGTTGGAAATCAGCAGCGCGTTCGCCAAACCGTGTGGCAAGTGGAACTCAGCACCGATTTTGTGCGCCATTGAGTGACACACACCCAAGAAGGCGTTAGCAAATGCGACACCGGCAATGGTGGCACCATTGTGCACTTTCTCACGTGCAATTGGGTCGTTTGCGCCGTGCGCATAGCTCGCTGGCAGATAGTCTTTCAGCAATTTCAGCGCTTGCAGTGCTTGCCCTTCTGAATATTCGTT
This sequence comes from Salinivibrio sp. IB868, assembly GCF_001995655.1. Lineage (NCBI taxonomy): Bacteria > Pseudomonadati > Pseudomonadota > Gammaproteobacteria > Vibrionales > Vibrionaceae > Salinivibrio > Salinivibrio sp. IB868. The sequence goes on along the minus strand of NZ_MUEW01000002.1, from coordinate 251,130 downwards.
AGAAAGGATAGACACATAGGCTTCCAGTGCGTGAGTAATCGCATCGTAACCACCAAAGGCTGTCAGTGACTTCGGCATGTTCATCACCAGGTTAGCATCAACAATCGCCATTTGTGGTGTCAGCTCGTAGTCGGCCAGTGGGTATTTCGCCCCAGTTTCATCGTCCGTTACTACCGCAAACGGAGTCACTTCTGAACCGGTGCCTGATGTGGTTGTCACACAAACCAGCTCGGCTTTTTTACCCATTTTCGGGAATTTGTAGATACGTTTACGGATATCCATAAAGCGCATCGCTAGCTCTTCAAAGGCTGTCTGTGGGTGCTCATACATAACCCACATGATTTTCGCCGCGTCCATCGGTGAACCACCACCTAGGGCAATAATCACGTCTGGCTGGAAGCTCTTCATTGCTTCCGCACCTTTGCGCACCACGCTTAAGGTTGGATCCGCTTCTACTTCGAAGAAAGTACTCACGTCCATGCCTTGCGCTTTAAGCATTGACTCGATTTGCTCTGAATAACCGTTGTTAAACAGGAAGCGGTCAGTCACGATCATCGCGCGTTTCTTGTCTTCTAGGTCACTCAGTGCGATTGGCAAGCTGCCGCGACGGAAGTAGATAGATTTTGGTAGTTTGTGCCACAGCATATTCTCAGCTCGCTTCGCTACGGTTTTCTTGTTCATCAGGTGTTTAGGCCCAACGTTCTCAGAAATTGAGTTACCACCCCATGAGCCACAGCCCAATGTCAGTGACGGTGCAACGTTAAAGTTGTACAAGTCACCGATACCACCGTGCGTGGTTGGAATATTGACTAGGATACGAGCCGTTTTCAGGCGGTCACCAAAGTATTTGATGCGGTCTTGGTTCACGTCTTGGTTAGTATATAGGCCAGAGGTGTGGCCGATACCGCCCATTTCTACCATTTTGCACGCCATATCGACCGCGTGCTCAAAGCTCTTGGCACGGAACATACCCAAGGTTGGCGACAGTTTCTCGTGAGCAAACTCTTCTTCGATGCTGATTTCCAGCCCTTCACCAATCAAGATTTTAGTGTCTGATGGCACGCTTACACCGGCCATGTCTGCAATCTTAGTGGCAGGTTGGCCCACGATATCAGCGTTAAGGTTACCGTTGATAAGTAGTACCTTACGCACTTTATCGGCGTCTGCTTTGCTCAATACATGGCCTTTGTGCGACGCAAAGCGTTCTTTCACTTCATCGTACACTTCGTCCATCACGATAACCGCTTGCTCTGACGCACACACCACGCCGTTATCGAAGGTTTTTGACATCAGTACAGACGCGACAGCACGTTTAATGTCAGCGGTTTCATCGATAACCACAGGCACGTTACCCGCACCCACACCAATCGCAGGTTTACCTGATGAGTATGCCGCTTTCACCATGCCTGGGCCACCGGTCGCCAGAATCAGGTTAATGTCGTCGTGCTTCATCAGTGCGTTAGAAAGCTCAACTGAAGGTTGGTCAATCCAGCCGATGATGTCTTTCGGTGCGCCCGCAGCCACTGCTGCATCGAGAACCAGTTTCGCGGCATCATTGGTCGAGTTTTTCGCACGTGGGTGTGGCGAGAAGATGATGCCGTTACGCGTTTTCAGTGAGATCAGTGATTTGAAGATCGCAGTAGAGGTTGGGTTAGTGGTTGGCACGATACCGCAGATAAGGCCAACGGGCTCGGCGATTGTCATGGTGCCGAATTCGTCATTCTCTTCGAGAATCCCGCAGGTTTTGTCGTCTTTGTATTTGTTGTAGATGAACTCAGAGGCGAAGTGGTTTTTGATAACCTTGTCTTCGAGGATACCCATGCCTGACTCTTCAACCGCTTGTTTCGCCAGTGGGATACGCGCGTTGTTAGCAGCCAGTGATGCGGCACGGAAGATCTTATCTACTTGCTCCTGTGAATAGGTCGCAAATTCTTGTTGTGCCTTTTTGACACGCTCAACCATCGCGTTGAGTTCAGCAATATTAGTGACAGGCATAGTCGTCTCCTGGTTCATATTTGAAAATCATTTAGTAATTGCTTAACGCCGCGTCTTTGCTTACTAAGCCATGTTTATCTTTGGTTAGTGTCGCCATTCGGTGCGTGGCATTTAGTAAATAACTTTCAAAACTGAGTATAAGTTTTCACAGCGTGAGTAACTTGATCTCGATCAGTTGTTATCAAATCAACCGCAATAAACTTTACGCTTAACCCCCACAGTTACTGGGTTTAATATTTTTGTAGCACAGAATGTATGTGTCTAAAATTTTCATCACAGTAACATATTTTTTACATGATGAGACAAGTCTACATGTCGATACTGTATGTAAATTTCAACAAAACGCCTGAAGACGGTTGTTTATATCCACAACACCGACCCTCAGTATAGTTTGCCGTGCGAAAGTTGCATGACGACAAATCGTTTGAGTGAGCCATCTTAAGTTGGTTCAAAACGTGCAACCACTGCATGCAGAAAATACATGGCTGAGTGGTTGGTTTTTAAACTGATATCGCTATACTGGCGCCATTGATTAAACCCGAGAGAAACTGGACTTCCTCACAGCATTACGAGAGTCACCATGGCCGCTTTCGACACCATGATTTTTGTGCAGTTTTTTGTCGGGCTTTTTGCCGCCGTTAACCCTATCGGTATCATGCCCGTTTTTGTCACCCTCACCGTACATCTTGATAAACAAGAACGAAACCGCACGGCATACACCGCAGCCATCGCGGTCGCGATCATCTTGATTGTTTCTCTGCTTGCCGGTCAGATGTTGCTGGATTTATTCAGTATCTCACTCGACTCATTCCGGGTGGCCGGTGGCATGTTGCTGCTCAGTATCGCTTTTACCATGATGAACGGTAAGTTGGGTGAGGGTAAGCAAAACAAGCAGGAGCAATCCGAAACCATTAGTCGTGAACAAGTGGGCGTCGTGCCGCTGGCAATGCCGCTGCTCGCCGGGCCAGGTGCGATCAGCTCAACCATTGTGTATGGCTCTCAATACCCCGATACCTGGAGTACGATTACATTAATCACCACCCTCGTGCTGTTCTCTGCAGGAATCTGGGGATTATTTAAAGTCGGCCCTGCAGTAGTGAAATTTTTAGGCCAAACGGGTATCAACGTTATTACGCGGATCATGGGTCTTATTCTGGGCTCATTAGGCATCGAGTTTATCGCCTCTGGCATGCGCGCTTTGTTTCCTGGCCTCAACTAAACGCGCGGTCATCCCGTGCAGCGCCTAGTACTAGCAAGCCGGCACGCAGGCAGTTGCCGTGCCGGTTTTTTGCGGCTCAATCATGGAAGGTTTATAGCAAGGTAAGCGAATGAATAAGTCACAAAGCCGTCTTCAACATTATCTCTACACCACCATCTTTGGCACCGAGACGAAGCACGGGAAGGCATTTGATTTGGTGCTAATTGTGATGATCTTGGCCTCGATGGTGGTGTTGATGCTGGAATCCATCGCTAGCTTTCACGCTCAATGGTCGCAATGGCTCTATTGGATTGAATGGGGCTTTACCGGCATCTTTACCATCGAGTATTTACTGCGCCTTTATTGCTCTCCGCGCCCGTCTGCTTATGCGCGAAGCTTTTACGGCGTGGTGGATTTACTGGCGATTCTGCCCACCTATATCGCGATTTTTGTCCCAGGCACCACTTACCTGATGGTGGTACGCCTGTTGCGGGTATTGCGCATTTTCCGTGTTTTGAGGCTGATGCGCTTTTTGGAAGACTCCAACATCTTGTTACGCTCGATGATGCTGTCATCGCGCAAGGTGATGATTTTCTTCTTCTCCGTGGCGATCCTGGTCACCGTCTTCGGCGCACTCATGTACGTGATTGAAGGGCCAGAGAATGGCTTTACCAGTATTCCCTATGCCATCTATTGGGCGATCGTCACCCTCACCACCGTCGGCTATGGCGATATTGTGCCGCAAACCGATATTGGCAAGGCACTCGCGTCTTTCACCATGTTGATGGGCTATTCGATTATTGCCGTGCCTACAGGGATCATCACCGCCGAAATCGGTCAGCAGATGTCACTGCATCGCAACTTGGTAAAATGCCCTAACTGCTCAAAAAGCGGCCATGAGTCCGACGCCTCATTTTGTAAGCATTGTGGCAGTGAGCTGCCGGAAGCCGATAAACGCGTGGTCACACCTGGGCTGTAACACTGGCTTCACGTTGATTGGTACGGCAGTCGCTGTGCGTAAAAGCACGAGATACCAATAACAAAAAACGGAGCTAGTCGGCTCCGTTTTTTGTGGCTTATTGGTTAATAAACAGTTGCTTATTTACGGCGCCAGGTGGTGCCTTGCGGACCGTCTTCCAGCACAATGCCCATCGCGGTAAGCGCATCACGCGCGGCATCAGCGGTGGCAAAATCTTTGGCTTTACGGGCATCGTTCCGTTTTTGAATGAGCGCCTCGATTTCAGCCACTTCATTATCAGCCCCTGCATCGCCTTGCAAGAAGCTATCGGCATCTTGCTCGAGCAAACCAAGAATCGAGGCTAACTTACGCATTTGCGCACCCAGTGCGGATGCCGCTGCCAAATCATCGCTACGTAAACGGTTAATCTCACGAGCCATATCGAATAGCACCGAATAGGCTTCTGGGGTGTTAAAGTCATCGTTCATCGCCGCTTCAAAGCGTGCCACGTATTCATCGCCACCGGCAGGTGCGGCCTGAGTGTCTAAACCGCGAAGCGAGGTGTAGAGACGCTCAAGTGCTGAACGGGCTTGATTGAGGTTTTCATCGCTGTAGTTCAACTGGCTGCGATAGTGACCGGACAGCAAGAAATAACGCACGGTTTCAGCATCATAATGTGCCAATACATCACGGATGGTGAAAAAATTCCCCAAGGATTTGGACATCTTTTCACGATCAACCATCACCATGCCGCTGTGCATCCAGGTGTTGACATATGGGGTGTCATGGGCGCAGCAAGATTGGGCAATTTCGTTCTCATGGTGCGGGAACTGTAAATCAGAGCCACCACCATGAATATCAAAATGTTCGCCCAAGATCGCAGAGTTCATTGCCGAGCACTCAATGTGCCAACCTGGACGGCCTGGTCCCCACGGGGATTCCCATGTCGGCTCGCCAGGTTTGGACATTTTCCACACCACAAAATCGAGAGGACTGCGCTTGGCTGTTTCAACATCCACACGGGCGCCCGCTTGCAGCTGATCGAGGTCTTGCTTTGACAGCTTGCCGTAATCATCAAACTTGGCCACTTCAAACATCACGTCGCCATTATCTGCGACATAGGCGAAGCCACGCTCAATCAGCTTTTCTACCAGTGCGATGATTTCATCGATGTAGTCCGTCGCACGTGGCTCGATATCAGGACGCGCCATGTTTAAAGCATCAAAGTCTTGGTACATTTCACCGATCAAGCGCTCGGTCAATGCGTCACAGCTCTCGCCATTTTCCGCCGCACGCTTAATGATTTTGTCATCGATATCCGTGATATTACGGACAAAGGTCAAATCAAAGCCCAAGTAGCGCAAGTAGCGCGCAATCATGTCAAACGAAACAAAAGTACGCCCGTGACCAATATGACAGAGATCGTAAATCGTCACCCCACACACATACATGCCAATTTTTCCCGGCGTGATGGGTTGAAAGACAGCTTTATCTCGCGTCAGTGAGTTGTAGATCTTTAACGGGGGGGTTTGCGTCGACATAATAATTTGATGACTCGTTACAATAGTGACAATGAGTAAGGTGAAGCAGCTATTACACCTTTTCTACTGGCATGACGCAAGCCTCTCACGCCGGCCAAGGCCTGTGAAACATTAAGACTGGGCTCACAAGTTACGACTAAAACCGAGATTATCGCTTGAGCTTTTTAAGCCTATTCATTTATTTTTCAATAAAGAATCTTTATCGATAAGTATTTATTGGGCAAACTGGCCCATTGACTGATTGGCACTCACCGATCTTATTGAGACTAACCGATGTGGCAGAATCATGACTGATAACGCAACCCCTTCCGCTCTACAAGAGGACAAAGTTGACCTCATCTTACGCCAATGGCACGACGAGCGCCCAGATATCGACCCCAGCCCGATGGCGATCACGGGCCGTCTCGCGCGGGTTTTGGGCAATATCAATCCCAAACTGCAACAAGTATTTGGCCAATATAACCTCAACCCTGGGGAGTTTGATGTGTTGGCCTCCCTACGTCGTGCAGGCTCGCCCTATACATTAACACCCAACCAGCTGCTCGATGCCTTGATGCTTACCTCGGGCGCAATGACCAACCGTATCGATCGCCTCGAGCAAAAAGGCTTGGTGTCTCGCAGCCCTGATCCCAACGATCGCCGTGGCGTCTATGTCTCACTGACAGACGCGGGTATGGGATTAATCGATAAAGCGGTGACGGATCATACCAACAATTTACACCAGCTATTGGCAGGTCTCACCGCCGACGAGCAAGCCGAACTCGCCGTGTTACTTAAAAAATTACTCGCACATGTTGAACCCGTGTCTTAATCGCTTTTTCCCGGCTCGCCTGAGATAAGGACGACTCAGGAATGATGATTAATTCCACATCCAGGGGATCTTTGCTTGATCAGCGAGTACTTTCGGCTAAAATCTGTGATCCTTTTTAGCCAAGCCAATGACAGGATTACATCATGGTGACTCTTCATACCACGTTCGGTGACATCAAACTTCGCATGTTTGCAGACGAAGCACCGGCTACGGTCGAGAACTTTTTACAATACTGCCGTGACGGCTTTTACGACGGAACCCTGTTCCACCGCGTGATTGACGGCTTTATGGTCCAAGGCGGTGGCATGGCCTCTGGCATGGAAGAAAAAGCAACCCGTGCGCCAATTAAAAACGAAGCTGATAACGGCCTCAGCAACTTGACGGGGCGCTTGTCGATGGCTCGCACCATGGAGCCGCACTCAGCAAGCTCGCAATTCTTTATCAACGTCAATGACAACCTGTTCCTCGATCACAAAGCTAAAACGCCAGATGGCTGGGGCTACTGTGTATTCGCAGAAGTGGTTGACGGCATGGATGTGGTCAACAAGATCAAAGGTGTTGCCACCGGTAACTGGGGTTATGTTCACCAGGACGTCCCGGTCGAAGAAGTGTTGATCAATAGCGTGACTATTGAAGACTGAAGTGACACTATCGAGCAAGGGTAGCCAAGGCTACCCTTTCTTTTTCGTCGCGACCCGCTTTCTATTAATGATAAAACCAACGCATGTCTCATACCCTCTTCATTGCTGATTTACACTTAAGCCCGACGCGGCAAGATATCACTGACTGCTTCGAACGATTTATGAAGCAAGAGGCGATAAATGCCGACGCCCTGTATGTTCTGGGGGATTTATTCGAGGTTTGGATTGGTGATGACGACAACAGCCCGTTTCATCGACAAATTAAAGCGGCGTTTTCCGCGGTGACTGAGCAAGGCGTGCCAGTGTACTTTATTCATGGCAATCGTGATTTTTTAATTGGCCAACGCTTTTCTAGAGAAACCGGCGTAACGCTGTTAAGCGAGCTTGAATGCATCGATTTATATGGCACCCCCACCCTGATCCTGCACGGAGATACCTTGTGCCTCGAGGATGTTGATTATCAGGCATTTCGACGCAAAGTCCACCAGCGCTGGTTGCAGCGACTATTTCTGAGCCTACCACTGACGTGGCGCCGCAAGATTGCGGCCAAAATGCGCGCGGGCAGTGCCAATGCCAACCAACAAAAGTCAACGTCCATCATGGATGTCACGCCGCAAGAGGTGCAGCGCCAGTTGGATAACGCCAATGTACGCCATATGATTCACGGCCACACCCATCGCCCTCATATCCACCAGTGGCACCAACACGGCACCGCGTACCGACGTATTGTGTTAGGCGATTGGTATCAACACGGCTCTGTGTTGGTGTGCAATGAACAAGATTGTGACTTGCAAACCCGCGACTTTACCCATTTTTAAACCGTTCAGCGACTGGTTAAGAGATAGTTATGCAAACTGATTTATGCCCTTGTTGCAGCCATAAACCCTATCAAGATTGCTGCGCGCCCATTCATCAGAACCCCGCCAATGCTATCCATCCGGAGCAATTGATGCGTGCACGTTACAGCGCACACCCCAAAGGCTTGGTGGATTTTATTGTTGAGACCTACCACAGTGAATGCGGCGCCGAATCGTTTCGTGATGACATCACCACCATGACCCAGCACCAGTGGCAGTCGCTCGAGGTCGTAGATAGCGAGGTGTTGCAACAAGGTGAACTTGGCTTTGTCACCTTTAAAGCCCACTTTATCGCGCACGGCCAGCCCCAATCTCTGCATGAGCGTTCTCGTTTTGTTAAAGAGACGATCGATGGACAGCTTCAGTGGCGATATATCGATGGCGTGTTTCCCGGCCATGTCAAAGCGGGGCGCAACGATCCCTGCCCGTGTGGCAGCGGACGTAAGTTTAAAAAGTGTTGCAGTTAGTCTCTACCCTCACCCTCCTCTGAGAAGGCCTGGTTAAAAATCAATCAAGAATTCTTTTCCTTGGTCGATACTGATAGTAAGACCAGAGGAGGATGAATCATGAATTGGCTCGGCAATCTCAGTCCCGTGTATCGCACACCACATGCACCGCCAACCAAAGTATGGGCAATTCGAAAGCAAGCCCATATTGAGGAGCGCAAGCAGCGTCGCTTAGATGATCCATCGGATCACCATGCGTCGCCGCAGGCTGAAAAAGAGAGCGCGCCACGCAAAAAAGATGATGGCTCGCTGGATGTTTATGTCTAGGCGTCACCGCTTGTCATGCTAGGCGGTGAAAAAATCTCCATGTTTGTAGTTGCAATCTAAGCTGACTTTGATATTGTCAAAAAAGAAATGAGATTGACCAACGTAAATGGACATCAAAAAATGACTTCATCGCTAATGACAATGCATCACCACCATCATCCTGACTAGTCTTTCGGGAGGAATGGTTTCGACTGGAAGACGAGTAAAAAGCGCTTCCGTCGGTCATTAGCCAGCTAATAGATTCAGACCCTCGGGAGCACCGTCTTCCGAGGGTTTTTTCTTTTTTAGCTTTTCATTTTTAGACAAGGAAGCACACATGCAAACACAACGCTTACGTATCGCCATCCAAAAAAAGGGCCGCCTCGCCAAGGAGTGCCAAGAGCTGCTTAAACGCTGCGGGGTAAAAATCAATTACACCGGTGAGCGTTTAGTGGTTCACGCCGAAAACATGCCCATCGATCTGCTGCTGGTGCGCGATGATGATATCCCAGGCCTTATCATGGACGGCGTGGTTGATTTAGGGGTGATTGGCGAAAACGAATTAGAAGAAGTACGCCTTGAGCGCATCAAGCTGGGCGAGCCGAGCCAATATCAACTGCTGCGCCGACTCGATTTCGGCGGCTGCCGTCTCTCTATCGCCCTCGATAAAGACCAAGATTATAACGGCCCCCAAGATCTGGCCAGCCAACGGATTGCTACCACCTACCCCAATATTCTCAAAGCCTATATGGACAAACAGGGGGTCAACTTTAGCACTTGTATGCTCAATGGCTCCGTCGAAGTCGCGCCGCGTGCCGGGCTTGCCGATGCGATTTGTGACTTAGTCTCAACCGGTGCCACCTTAGAAGCCAATGGCTTGAAAGAAGCCGAAGTCATATTCCGCTCAAAAGCGGTATTGATCCAGCGTGAAGGCAGCTTCAGTGAAGAGAAAACCGCATTGATTGAACGCTTGCTCACCCGCATGCAAGGTGTCATCCAAGCCAAAGAGTCCAAATACATCATGCTCCACGCGCCCAGCGAAACCTTAGAGCAAGTGGTCGAGCTACTCCCCGGCGCGGAAGATCCCACCATCTTGCCATTAGCCCACGAAAAGAGCCGTGTCGCGGTGCACTTGGTCAGTACCGAAAATCTGTTCTGGGAGACCATGGAAAAATTGAAGCAGCTGGGCGCGAGCTCAATCTTGGTCCTGCCGATTGAAAAGATGATGGAGTAAGTCACGATGCGTACTGTGGTCTGGAAATCACTCGGAGAGTCACAAAAAGAAGGCTTAATGCGCCGTCCGGCTATCACAACCGGCGCCCAAACCCAAGCCAGTGTCAGCGAGATCATCGCCGATGTCCGTGAGCGGGGCGATGAAAGCTTAAAAGCATTGACCCAAAAGTTTGATGGTGTCGAACTCGATAGCATCAAACTCGACAAAGCGACTTTGGCCGACGCCGAAGCGCGCTTGGATGAAGATATCAAGCTATCCCTGCGCCAAGCCTACGATAACATCAGCACCTTTCACCGTGCGCAAAAAGCGCAGCCATTGAAAGTCGAAACCATGCCGGGGGTGGTGTGCGAATCCATTACCCGCCCGATTAACCGCGTGGGGCTGTATATTCCTGGCGGTAGCGCGCCCTTGCCCTCGACCGTATTGATGCTGGGCGTACCCGCACAAATTGCTGGCTGCCGAAAAGTGGTGCTCTGTACCCCACCGCCGGTGGCCGATGAGATTTTATACTGTGCCAAACTGTGTGAGATTGATGAAATTTATACCCTGGGCGGCGCACAGGCGGTGGCGGCGATGGCCTTTGGTACCCAAAGTGTGACCAAGGTGGATAAGATCTTTGGCCCGGGTAATGCCTATGTCACCGAAGCCAAACGTCAAGTGAGCCTTGCCGCCAATGGCGCGGCCATGGACATGCCTGCCGGCCCCTCGGAAGTGTTAGTGATTGCCGATGCCGGCGCGGATCCAGACTTTGTTGCCGCCGATTTACTCAGCCAAGCAGAGCATGGCCCCGATTCGCAAGTGGTGCTGGTGACCCCGGCGCCAGAGATGGCAGAGAAAGTGGCGGATGCGGTGCAGCAGCAATTAACCACACTCAGTCGTGCAGAGATTGCCAAGCAAGCGTTGGGTAGCAGTGTGATTATCATTGCCGACACCCTCACCCAATGCGTGTCGATTTCTAACCGTTATGGGCCGGAGCACTTGATTGTGCAAACTCAACAGCCAAGGGATTTGTTACCCCTGTTGGATAATGCTGGCTCGATTTTCTTGGGCGCATACTCGCCCGAGTCCGTGGGTGATTACGCCTCTGGCACCAATCACGTGCTCCCCACTTATGGTTATACGCGCACCTACAGCAGCCTTGGGCTGGCCGACTTTACCAAGCGAATGACGGTGCAAGAGCTTAGCGACACCGGTTTGCAAACACTGGGCCCGACAGTGATGCGTATTGCCGAAGCAGAAGGCTTGGATGCACACCGCCAAGCAGTCGAGATTCGTCTCACTAAGCTGCAACAAGCTCAAGCTTCGGAGGATCCATTAGTATGAGCATCGAAAAACTCGCCCGTGAGCAAGTACAAGCGCTCACGCCCTATCAGTCAGCCCGCCGCATTGGCGGTAGCGGGGATGTCTGGCTCAATGCTAACGAGTCACCCTTTGACAACGCTTACACCGTAAGCGGTCAGGGACTCAATCGCTACTCCAGCTGTCAGCCCAATGCATTGATCAATGCCTATGCAGACTATGCCGGCGTAGCAACGAACCAAGTCATCACCACTCGTGGCGCCGATGAAGGGATTGATTTGTTGCTGCGTGCCTTTTGCGAGCCAAACCAAGATAGCGTGCTGATTTGTCCACCTACCTATGGCATGTATGCGGTCAGTGCGGAAAATCAAGGGATCGCCACCACCCAAGTGCCGCTCACCGCCGACTGGCAGTTGGACATGGCAGGGATTGATAGCGCATTGGAGGCAGATGCCGGTATCAAGCTTATCTTCGTGTGTAGTCCCAATAATCCGACCGGCAATCTGATTAACCGCGACGACATTGAGGCGCTACTCACCCGCACTCAAGATCGCGCGATTGTGGTACTGGATGAGGCCTATATTGAATTTAGTCCAGAAGCGACCTGCACCGATTTACTCGCACGCTTTGATAATCTGGCCATTTTGCGAACCCTATCAAAAGCGTTCGCTCTGGCGGGACTGCGTTGCGGCTTTACCCTCGCCAGCCCCGCTATTATTAACTTGATGCTTAAGGTGATCCCGCCGTATCCCGTGCCGGTCCCCGTGGCAGAGATTGCCGAGCAAGCGCTCTCCGAGGCCGGTTTGGCGCGGATGAAATATCAGGTTTTGGACTTGACCGCCAACCGTGCCTACCTGCAAGCCGGCCTCAGTATGCTGCCCGGCGTTGAGGTGCACCCGGGCTTTGGTAATTATCTGCTCATCACGCTGGATGATGCCGACGCGGTGTTCGCACGTTTAGGACGTGCAGGCATGATTGTGCGCCAGACCGCCGTGGCCAACAGCTTGCGTATCAGTATTGGTAACCGTGACGAATGTGAAAAAGTGTTGGCCTTTATCCGCCAGCAACTCAGTGAATAAGGACAACCACTGTGAAAAACAAGATTTTATTTATTGACCGTGATGGCACCTTGATTGTGGAGCCGCCTGAAGACTATCAAGTGGATCGCCTCGATAAATTGGCCCTTGAACCGGGCGTGATCCCCGCGTTGCTGAGCCTGCAAGCGGCGGGTTACACCTTGGTGATGGTGAGCAATCAAGATGGCTTAGGGACCGAGAGCTTCCCGCAAGCGGACTTTGATGCGCCACACAACATGATGATGGCGCTGTTTCGCTCGCAAGGGATCCATTTTGAAGACGTACTGATTTGCCCGCACTTTGATAGCGATGACTGTAGCTGTCGCAAGCCCAAATTAGGCTTGGTGAAAGACTATCTGCAGCAAGGCCGGATTGATTTCGCCCAATCGGCTGTGATTGGCGATCGCGACACCGATATCACCTTAGCCAACAATATGGCGCTACAAGGGATCAAATATCAACGTGACGTGATGGGCTGGTCACAGATTGTCGAGCGTCTCACCCAGCAGCCGCGACTGGCCAGCGTCACTCGCACCACCAAAGAAACCGATATTCAGGTGGATGTTAACCTGGATAAGAGTGGCGGCAGTCGCATTGAAACCGGACTGGGCTTTTTTGATCACATGTTGGATCAAATCGCCACCCACGGCGGCTTTCAGCTCAACGTTCGCGTCAAAGGCGATTTGCACATCGACGACCACCACACCATTGAAGATACCGCCCTCGCGTTGGGCGACGCACTCAAACGGGCGCTGGGAGATAAACGCGGTATTGGCCGCTTTGGCTTTAGCCTGCCGATGGATGAATGCTTGGCGCAATGTGCATTGGATTTGTCCGGACGCCCCTATTTGAAATTTGAAGCCAGCTTCCCACAGCCACAAGTGGGCGATATGTCGACCGAGATGGTGGGACACTTTTTCCGCTCATTGACCGACACCTTGGCCTGTACCCTACACCTGACGGTGTCGGGCGAAAACACCCACCACTTGGTGGAAAGCTTATTTAAAGCTTTTGGCCGCACCTTGCGTCAAGCCATCAAGGTCGAAGGCGACGCCCTGCCAAGCAGTAAAGGAGTGCTGTAATGCGCAAACAGACTGTCATTATCGATACCGGCTGCGCCAATGTGTCCTCGGTACGCTTTGCTGTTGAGCGTTTGGGGTATCAGGCCACACTAAGCCGCGATCCGGACGTGGTACTAGGGGCGGATAAGCTCTTTTTGCCCGGTGTCGGAACGGCCAGCGAAGCGATGAAAAACCTGACCGAACGCGGCTTAGTAGATTTAGTTAAGCAAGTGGAGCAACCGCTGCTGGGGATTTGTCTTGGCATGCAAATGCTAGGCACTTACTCGGATGAAGGCGACAGCCCGGTCGAATGTCTCGGCCACATCCCCGCCCCGACGAAATTGATGGATACCGCAGGGCAGCCTCTGCCTCATATGGGTTGGAACCGGGTTGCTACCGTTAATGACCATCCTCTGTTCGATGGCATTGTCGCGGGTAGCCACTTTTACTTTGTCCACAGTTACGCGATGCCGGTCGGCGATTACACCTTGGCACAATGTCATTATGGCCATGCGTTCAGTGCGGCTATCAATCAAGGCAACTACTACGGGGTTCAGTTTCACCCCGAGCGCTCTGGCAAAGTAGGCGCGCGTTTGATTCAGAATTTTTTGGAGATGTAAGCAAGGATGATTATACCAGCACTCGACTTGATAGACGGCCAAGTGGTGCGCCTTTATCAAGGGGATTATCAGCAAAAAACCGACTACGGTTTTGACCCGCGTGAGCAGTTTGCACGTTACCATCAAGCAGGCGCGGACTGGTTGCACCTCGTGGATTTAACCGGTGCCAAAGATCCGACCGCGCGTCAGGTCGACTTAATCACCGAGATCTTGCAATCAACGCCCGCCAATATTCAAATTGGCGGTGGTGTGCGCACCGAAATGGACGTGATTGAGCTGTTGAACACCGGCGCACAGCGCGTAGTGATCGGCTCTACCGCGGTTAAATCGCCTGATTTGGTCAAAGGCTGGATGCAAACCTACGGCCCTGACCGCATTGTATTGGCACTCGATATTCATATCGACAGCGACGGAACGCGACGCGTAGCGGTGTCCGGCTGGCAACAAGACTCCGGCGTCACCATTGAAGCGCTACTCGACGATTATTTGTCCGTCGGGCTAAAGCATGTGCTGTGCACCGATATCTCCCGCGATGGCACCTTACAAGGCAGCAATGTGGCGCTTTACCGCGACTTGTGTCAGCGCTATCCGAGCATTGCGTTTCAATCATCAGGCGGCATTGGCAATCTCGAGGATATTCGCGCCTTACGCAACACTGGCGTGGCGGGTGTGATCGTCGGCCGCGCCCTACTGGAAGGCAACTTTAGCGCAGAGGAGGCGATCGCATGCTGGCAAAACGGATAATTCCTTGTTTGGACGTCCGCGACGGACAAGTGGTCAAAGGCGTGCAATTTCGCAATCACGAAATCATCGGCGATATCGTCCCGCTCGCCAAACGCTACGCCGAAGAAGGTGCTGACGAGTTGGTGTTTTATGACATCACCGCCTCCAGTGACAGCCGGGTGGTCGATAAAAGCTGGGTCAGTCGCGTCGCGGAAGTGATTGATATCCCCTTTTGCGTCGCCGGTGGGATAAAATCCGAAGCCGATGCCCAACAAATATTGGAATTCGGCGCGGATAAAATATCGATTAATTCACCGGCCTTGGCCGATCCGAGTTTGATCACACGGCTGGCCAATAAGTTTGGCGTGCAGTGCGTGGTGGTTGGGATTGATTCCTTCTTCGATGAAGCGACCGGGCAATATCAAGTCTATCAATTTACTGGCGATGAAAGCCGCACTCAGGCTACGCCTTGGCAAACCGCTGCCTGGGTTGAGGAAGTCCAACAGCGAGGCGCGGGCGAAATCGTACTCAATATGATGAACCGCGATGGCGTGCGCCAAGGCTATGACTTAACCCAACTCAAAATGGTGAGAGAGCGCTGTCAGGTACCCCTGATTGCCTCCGGCGGTGCCGGTGAAATTTCGCATTTCGCCGACGCCTTTTTACAAGCGAATGTCGATGGCGCACTGGCCGCCTCGGTGTTTCACAAGCAAATCATCGCAATAAGCGAATTAAAACAAGCACTAAAGCAACAAGGGATCGAGGTAAGAGTATGACGGCGACGTGGGTAGAACGTATCGATTGGGAGAAAAACGCCGGCTTGGTGCCTGCGATTATCCAACACAGCGATAGCGGCCAAGTATTGATGCTGGGCTACATGAATGCCGATGCACTGAACGCGACGCTCGAAACCGGTCGCGTCACCTTTTGGTCGCGCAGTAAATCGCGTCTTTGGGTAAAAGGCGAAAGCTCCGGCCATGTATTAAGCCTTGAGCACATTGCACTCGATTGCGATCAAGACACCTTGTTGGTCACGGCGACACCACACGGGCCCACCTGTCACCTCGGCACGACCACCTGCTTTGACAGTGATAATAAACCACCACACACGGGGCCCGGCTTTTTGTCGAGCCTAGAGCAAGTGCTTGCCAGCCGCAAAGATGCCGCGCCTGATGACTCTTACACCGCGAGCTTATTTGCCAAAGGCACCAAGCGTATCGCGCAAAAAGTGGGGGAAGAAGGGGTCGAAGTCGCCCTCGCTGCCACGGCAGGCGATAAAGCCGAGCTATTAAACGAAAGCGCCGATTTGCTCTATCACCTGTTGGTATTGCTGCAAGACCAAGAGCTTAGCCTCCATCAAGTGACCGAAGTCCTCGCCTCTCGCCATCAAGGCTAACGACCACGCACGTTAACCTAAACATGGTCCCTTCAAAGCGCCGCCCACATGCGGCGCTTTGTGTGACGCAAGTTATCTCACTCGCAATTTAAGAGATAATACACGCCTTTGATTGACGCCCATCCCATGCCAAAATACGTTTGATGCATGATCAAATCATTCGCAGATAAACGAACGCAGGCACTATACTCAAAGGGAACGTCAAAGAGGTTCCCTGCCGAGCTGGCGGTACGTGCGGCAAGAAAGTTGGAGTATATCGATCTCGCCACACAACTCGATGATCTCACGGTACCGCCCGGTAATCGCCTTCACGCTTTGTCAGGAAACAGACAAGGGCAACATGCAATAGCGATAAACAAACAGTGGCGCATTTGCTTTCGTTTTGAAGACGGTGACGCGTATGACGTGGAGGTTTGCGACGACCACTAATGAGGTAACAGTGATGACGATTTTCAACACAGCTGGCATGCAACGCCAACCGACGCATCCTGGAGCCATGTTGCGCGAAGACTTTCTGCCCGATTACGACTTGAGCGTAGAACAATTGGCTGATGCTTTGGGCGTCTCTCGTCAATCGATGACTGCCGTATTGGATGAGCGTAAAGCAGTGAGCCCGGAGCTGGCGCTTCGTCTCGCACGTTTGTTTGGTAACTCGCCTGAGTTTTGGCTCAATGCGCAAAGGGCCGTTGATCTTTGGGAGGCGTCGCAATCAATTAAACACGAGGTAGCAAAAATAAAACCGCTTGATGTCGCTTAATCGCGCGTCATGGCCGTAGCAGATCGCCAAATCCTGCTCAGATCAGTTAAACTGCCTGTATTCCCGACAGTTAGTGACAAGGCGTCCTATGTTTAACGGCAAATCCATTCTGATCACCGGCGGTACTGGTTCTTTTGGTAAAAAGTACGTCCGCACCCTGCTTGAACGCTATCAGCCACGTCGCCTCGTGGTGCTCTCTCGCGATGAGCTCAAGCAATATGAAATGCAGCAAACCTTTAACGCCCCCTGCATGCGCTATTTTATCGGCGATGTGCGTGATGGCGATCGCTTAATGCAAGCGATGCAAGGCATTGACTATGTGATTCATGCTGCTGCACTCAAGCAGGTACCTGCCGCCGAATACAACCCGATGGAATGTATCAAGACCAACATTCACGGCGCAGAGAATGTGATTCGCGCTGCGATTGCCAACGGGGTGGAAAAGGTGATTGCGCTCTCGACCGATAAGGCCGCCAGCCCCAATAACCTCTATGGCGCCACCAAACTGTGTTCAGATAAATTGTTTGTCGCCGCTAACAATATGACCGGGGGCCAAAAGACACGTTTTTCGGTGGTGCGCTATGGCAATGTGGTCGGCTCGCGCGGCTCTGTGGTGCCTTTGTTTAAGAAAAAGGCAGAGGAAGGCGCGGATCATTTGCCCATTACCCATCCTGAAATGACCCGCTTTTGGATTACCTTGCAGCAAGGGGTGGATTTTGTGCTGAAAAACTTTTCGCGCATGTATGGCGGGGAAATATTTGTTCCTAAGATCCCATCGGTTCGCCTGACGGATCTCGCCAGCGCCTATGCCCCGAACACGCCCGTTAAGGTGATAGGCATTCGCCCCGGAGAAAAAATGCATGAAGTGATGTGTCCGGCTGACGATGCGCATCTGACGCTCGAATTTGCCGATCATTACGTGATTTGTCCCACCATAAAGTTCTACGATGCCGATTATGACTATCGAGAAAATGCGTTGGGCGAAAAAGGACAGCCCGTGCCAGAAGGCTTTGAGTATCAATCAGGCACTAACCCAGATGTGTTAACCGTCGAGGCCATTTTGCAACTCGACACCGAGCAGTAAAGGAGTATGGCGTTGATCCCATACGGAAAGCAGCATCTTAGTGAGCAAGACTATGCCGCTGTGCTTGAGGTGCTAAAAAGTGATTATCTGACGCAAGGCCCGCAAGTTCCGGCTTTTGAAGCCGCCGTCGCCGAACTCACCGGGGCGGCGCATGCGGTCGCCGTCAATAGCGCGACATCTGCCCTGCATCTGGCTTGTCTGGCGCTAGGGTTAGACCCAGGCGATCGTTTATGGACCTCGCCCATCACCTTTGTCGCGTCAGCCAATTGTGGTCGATACTGTGGTGCCGAAGTGGACTTTGTCGATATCGACCCGCAAACGCGTAACCTATGCCCCCAACAGCTCGCGAAAAAGCTAGCGCAAGCGGCCGCGACTCACACCTTACCCAAAGTGCTGGTGGTGGTGCATATGGCCGGCGCCAGTGCGCCAATGGCCGAGATTGCCGCGCTTGCCAAGCGTTATCAGATAGCCATTATTGAGGATGCGTCACATGCGATGGGCGCACACTATCAAGGCGCGGCAGTGGGTGGATGCCAGTACAGCGATATTAGCGTGTTTAGTTTTCATCCGGTCAAAGTGGTTACCGCGGGAGAGGCTGGGGTTGCCACCACCCAAAGTGCCACATTGGCGAAAGCACTGCGTCAGTTGCGTAGCCACGGGATCACCCGTGACGCAGAAGATAGCCACGCTAGCTTACCGCCTTGGGGTTATGAGCAGCATGCATTGGGGATGAACTATCGCCTCTCGGATATTCATGCCGCGCTTGGCCGTTCACAATTAACCCAGCTGCGTTCCTTTATCGCCAAACGGTTTGCACTCGCTGAACGCTACCATCAAGCGCTGGCGGATTTGCCCGTTAAGCGGCCCGTTTTAGACCCTGAGTCGGCATGGCATTTGTATTTGATTGAGCTTGAGCACGCCGATACACGCCGCGCGGTTTTTGAGGCAATGCGTGCGCAAGGCATTGGCGTGAACGTGCACTATATTCCTGTGCATACGCAACCTTACTATCAGGCACAGGGCTTCCAGCCCGGAGACTTCCCGCTTGCCGAGCAGTATTACGCGGGGGCACTCACTTTGCCGCTTTACCCCGATTTAACCGAGCAACAGCAAGATACAGTGATTGCTGCGCTACAAAAAGCCATTGAGGATGCGTGACCGATGAATGTATGTATTATTCCCGCCCGCGGTGGCAGCAAACGCATTCCGGGCAAGAACCTCAAACGGTTTAACGGTGCGCCCATTATTACTTATGCCATTGCGACAGCACGTCAAAGTGGGCTATTCGATCGCGTCTTGGTTTCCACCGATTGCGAGGACATTGCCAGTGTGGCGCGCGATGCAGGGGCTGAGGTGCCTTTTGTGCGCCCCGCCGAGATTGCCGGCGATCACGCTACGACCTTGGATGTGCTTGAGCATGCTATCCAGTGGCTCAACCCGTCGCCACAGCAAACGCCTTTGCACGCGGTATGCTGCCTGTATGCTACCACCCCCTTTGTCACCGCGGATGACTTGCGCCAAGGCTTAGCGTTACTGGACGGCGAAACCGTCAAATACAGTTTTGCCGCCACCCGCTACGCCTTTCCGATTCAGCGCAGTATTCATGTCGATGCCGATGGCAGTGTCAGCATGTTATGGCCAGAGCATTTCACTACACGCTCCCAAGACTTACAACCGGCGTACCACGATGCGGGAATGTTTTACTGGGGCACACCAAGTGCGTTTTTAGCGCGCGAGCCGGTTTTTGCGCCCCACTCGAAAGCCGTGTTGATCCCTCATTACCGCGTGCAAGACATTGATGAGCCGGATGACTGGCTACGCGCTGAGCTAATGTATCAACTGTTGGAGCAACAAGCCTTGCTATGAGCCATATTGCCATTCGAGTCGATGCCTCCCAAGCGATAGGCACCGGGCACGTCAGCCGCATGCACGTGTTGGCTAACATGCTACAAACGTCGGGCCATCAGGTAACCTTGGTCTGTCGCGACCTGCCCGGCAATTTGATAGCGGTCAGCCATGAACAAGGCTTAACGGTGGCGGTGTTGCCTGCCCCCAAAAACTCGCTCAGCAACACCGATTGGCTTGGTGTGAGCCAGCAGCAAGATGCCGAAGAGACAACCGCATACGTGGTTAACCAGCCGGTGGATTTGATGGTAGTGGACCATTACGCCCTCGATGCCCGCTGGGAACAATCGATTCACACCCAATTGGGCTGTCCGGTGGTGGTGGTCGATGATTTAGCCAATAGGCCCCACGATTGCGCGTTTTTGCTCGATCAAAACCCTTGGCCTGACCTGACTACGCGCTACGCGTCACAGCTTCTAAATCCACAGACCCGATGCTTGTTGGGGCCTGACTATGCACTATTGCGTCCAGCATTTGCCGCCTTGCATCAGTCTCCGCCGCCGCGGGAAGATAAGGTAATCGCCTTTTTCTCCGGTACGGATCCGACCGGTGAAAGCCGCAAGCTTGTGGACGCGGTGAAACACCTAGAAGCCGTTCAACACCTAGAAGAAGGGCAGAACCTCGAGAGGCTGCCTTTTTCGCTATTAATTGTCACCGGCCGACGTAACCCAGACCGCGACGCATTGTGTAAAGCGCCTGTCCCCGATGGGGTTAGTGTGGTGGAAGCACTGTCGGACTTTGATACCCACATGGCACGGGCACGCTACGCATTTGGAGCCGCCGGCGTTACTGCCATTGAGCGCAGCTGCTTGGGAGTGCCTAGCACCTTGGTATGTGTGGCGGAGAACCAACACGCCATGGCCGAGTATCTGGCCGTACAGCCGGGCTATCAATACTTAGGACGCGGTGAGCACACCTGCTGGCAAGATTACGCATCTGCACTGCAGCACCTTGCGGCAAACTGGCATCAGCTTCCTACCCTACCAGCGATCACTGATGGAAAAGGCGCAGGGCGCGTGGTCGCGGCCTTGGAGCATCACTTATGCAACTGATTTTTAAAGCGGTGAGTCACGCGGACAGTGACACTTTATGGCATTGGCGCAACCGTCCCACTGTCCGCCAGTTTATGTACACCCAGCATGAAATTAGCCATGATGAGCACAAAGCATGGTTCAGCCATATGCTCGCCAACACACACCGTTATTTCTATATCGTTTACAAACGCGTAGACGGCCAACCGGACAAGCCTCTTGGCGTGGTCAACCTTGACCTCGATAGCGGGAATAGGACAAGTGCGACCTGGGCTTTTTACGCCGCCCCCGATGCACCACGTGGCAGCGGTGCGCTCATGGAGTTTGGCGCATTAAGCTTAGCATTTGAAACCTTGGGCGTGACCCAATTGAACTGTGAAGTGCTTAGTCATAATCAGGGGGTAGTTCGGCTACATCAACGCTTTGGCTTTCGTGAGACGCCGCAAAGTCGGCAACGCACCTTTTCCCTGCCTGAGGGAAAAACAGTCGAGATTGTGTGCCTGTCTTTGTCCGCTGATGAGTGGCAGCAAGGCGCCAGCGCCCTTCAAACCAAACTGAATATCGACGCGGTTTATGAACAAAGACATTAAGATTGCAGGCCGTTTGATCGGCCCCCAGCATCCTCCCTATATCATTGCCGAAATGTCGGCGAACCATAATGGTAGCCTTGAGCTTGCCAAACAAACCATTTCCATGGCCAAAGCCTGCGGTGCCGATGCCGTCAAAATGCAAAGCTATACCGCCGATACCATTACCCTTGATTGCGACCACGATGAGTTTCAGATCAAAGGCGGACTGTGGGATGGTTATAGTCTCCACCAGCTATATCGCTGGGCACAAACCCCGTTTGAATGGCACAAGCCGTTATTTGATCACGCCAGAAAAGAAGGCATCACCTTATTCTCCTCGCCTTTTGATTGTTCAGCGATTGACTTACTCGAAGATCTTAACGCACCCGCCTATAAAATAGCCTCGTTCGAGGCGATTGATTTGCCTTTGATTCGCTATGCCGCGCAAACCGGTAAACCGATGATCATCTCAACCGGCATGGCTGACGAGACAGAGATCGCCGAGGCGGTGGCGACCGCCCGTGACAACGGCTGTCGTGAGCTGGTGTTGCTTCATTGTATCAGCGCCTACCCTGCGCCGATTGAACAAAGCCATCTGCGAACCATTCCAACCTTAGCCACCCGCTATCAAATCTTGGCAGGTTTATCCGATCATTCGCTGACCAACACCGCCGCGATCGCAGCCGTCGCACTCGGCGCGTGCGTGATTGAAAAACATGTGATGCTCTCTGAAGATTCGGGAGGTCCGGATGCTGCTTTCTCGCTTACGCCACCTGCACTCAGTGCGCTTTGTGAGCAAACCCACGCGGCGTGGCAAGCGTTAGGAGAAAGTGCCCTAACCACACGAGCGGCCGAATCGAGCAACCGGCAATTTAGGCGCTCTTTGTATGTCTGTGAGGATATCGCGCCCGGAGAGCCACTGACGGCCGCTAATGTGCGCAGTATTCGCCCTGGCTTTGGTTTGGCACCGAAACACTATGATGCAGTGATCGGAAAGCGCGCAACACGCGTGTTAACCAAAGGCACCCCATTGTCGTGGGAAGATATAGACTGATGGTCTGCGTGGGCTCCCAGAGACCACAAACAAAAAACCCGGCTCACTCGCCGGGTTTGGTCTTCACTGAGAGGCAGTGATTACATCTGCTTGACCATCTCGTCAGCAAACTCAGAACATTTACGCAGGCTCGCACCTTCCATCAAACGTTCAAAGTCATAGGTCACTGTCTTGTTGGCGATGGTTTTTTCCATTGACTTAATCACCAAGTCAGCCGCTTCAAACCAGCCCATATGACGTAGCATCATTTCTGCAGACAGAATGAGTGAGCCTGGGTTCACCTTATCTTGACCAGCGTATTTCGGCGCCGTGCCGTGGGTCGCTTCAAACAGCGCCACACCGTCACCAATGTTGGCACCCGGGGCAATACCAATACCGCCAACCTGCGCGGCAAGCGCATCAGATACGTAATCACCGTTCAAGTTCATGGTGGCAATCACATCATATTCCGCGGGACGCAGCAGAATTTGCTGCAAGAAGGCATCCGCGATGGAGTCTTTGATGGTAATTTGTTTGCCGGTCTTTGGATTTTTCATCGTCATCCACGGACCGCCATCCAGCAACTCGGCACCAAACTCTTTATTGGCCACTTCATACGCCCAATCTTTAAACGCCCCTTCGGTAAACTTCATGATGTTACCTTTGTGGACGATAGTCAGTGAGTCACGGTCATTATCGATGGTGTACTCGATAGCGGCGCGCACCAGACGTTTGGTGCCTTCTTCTGAGATTGGCTTAATGCCTACACCGCACTGCTCAGGGAAACGGATTTTGTTGGCACCCATTTCTTCACGCAGGAACTTAATCACTTTATCCGCTTCGGCCGTGCCGGCTTTAAACTCAACACCCGCGTAGATGTCTTCTGAGTTTTCGCGGAAGATCACCATGTCAGTATCTTCTGGCTTTTTCAGTGGGCTAGGAACGCCAGTGAAGTAACGTACCGGACGCGCACAAATGTAGAGGTCGAGTTCTTGACGAAGCGCCACGTTCAATGAGCGAATACCACCGCCAACTGGGGTCGTCAGTGGCCCTTTGATTGCCACTTTGTATTCGCGGATAAAGTCGAGGGTTTCAGCTGGCAGCCACTGATCGTCACCATATACCTTGGTAGACTTCTCACCGGTGTAGATTTCCATCCATGAAATCTTACGCTCACCGTTATAGGCTTTAGCAACAGCTGCATCAACAACTTTGATCATTGCAGGGCTAACATCCATCCCGATGCCATCCCCTTCAATGTAAGGGATCACAGGGTGGTTAGGGACTACCAGTTTTGTGCCGTCGAGTGTGATCTTCTGACCTTCCGCCGGTACAACTACTTTACTTTCCATTTTAATCTCCTAGCGTCCATTTGTTATCTTTGTGTAAGATGCGAGTCGAGGATACTCGAATTCATACAACACGCCAAACAGATTATTACGTGTATAATACGGAAGTCTCATTTGCCGTTTAATCTATTTGACAGCCCTCATGCCATATAAAGCCCGCCCCCAGCCAGCGTCAAAGGCTGTTTCAAACACCCAAGCTCCATCGGCCAAGGGTGGAAAGGCTCCCCGAGCGGCCGCCCTCGCCACAAAAGTGATACTTGTTAACAAACCTTATAACATGTTGACCCAGTTTAGTGGCGAACCAGGCGACAGTACATTGGCCGACATTGTATCGGTAAAAGATGTGTACCCGGCTGGTCGACTTGATAAAGATAGCGAGGGGTTGCTGGTGCTCACCAATAACGGCGCTTTACAAGCCAGACTCACCCAGCCTTCATCTAAGTCGTCCAAAACCTATTGGGTACAAGTCGAAGGCGAGCCTAGCGATGAAGCAATTCAGGCGCTCTGTAACGGTGTCGAACTGAAAGATGGTCTCACCCTGCCCGCTGATGTCACCAAAATGGCACCACCCGCCGTTTGGGAACGCCACCCTCCGGTGCGTTATCGCGCTAACATTCCCACCACTTGGTTAAAGGTGGTGCTGCAAGAAGGGCGAAACCGGCAAGTACGCCGCATGACCGCGCATATCGGCCACCCGACGCTGCGCTTGATTCGTGCCCAACTCGGCCCATGGCAGCTGGATGATTTGCAACCGGGCCAGTGGCGTGAGGTTGCGCCCCCGAAAGGCTTCGAGCAGTTCACTCCTAAACCCAAAGGCGCAAAAGGGAAAGCACCGCGTGGGCGCACTCGCTCGTCCAAGCGCGCACCGTCGAAGAAACGAGATAAGCGCTAGGAATACCTGAACATACCATCGTCCAATTTTCGCACACAGACCCTCCGCGCCAAGGATGGCGCGGCGGAGCCCCCAGGGATGGGTATACGGCGTGTCTGCGTGCGGGAGTCGGTCGATAAACCTAAGGGGTTCACAAGTCTTTGCGCGGCACCCAATCACAAATACTTACCCCCATTGATAGCAATAGTATTAATATAAGCTGCATCGGTCGCAGGCCACGCGACCATCTACCCACTCATCTACTCACTTTGGATAACGGCTAACATGTGAGCCCTATCACATCTGTATCCGGCGATTTGATTCTGTTAAACTCAGCGTCCGTTTATTGATAGCAGCATTTGTGATCACCATGTCAGATAACAGCAGCAAAAAAGTGATTGTCGGAATGTCCGGCGGTGTTGATTCCTCCGTTTCTGCCTACTTGTTGAAACAACAGGGTTATCAGGTAGAAGGCCTGTTTATGAAAAACTGGGAAGAGGATGACAACGAGGAGTATTGCTCTGCTGCAGAAGACTTGGCTGATGCGCAAGATGTGTGTGACAAGCTTGGCATCGAGCTGCACACCATTAACTTTGCCGCTGAGTACTGGGACAACGTCTTCGAGCACTTTCTAACCGAATACAAAGCGGGTCGTACGCCCAACCCTGATATTCTTTGCAACAAAGAAATCAAATTTAAGGCGTTTCTCGAGTTTGCCGACGAGGTGTTGGATGCCGATTATATTGCCATGGGGCATTATGTCCGTCGCACCTTCCCCGAAAACGGTGAAAAAGCGCAAATGCTGCGCGGCTTGGACAATAACAAAGATCAGAGCTACTTCCTCTATACCCTCAGCCACGATCAGGTGGCACGTAGCCTGTTCCCTGTGGGCGATTTAGAAAAACCGCAGGTACGCCAAATTGCGGAAGAGCAAGGCTTGGTGACGGCGAAGAAAAAAGATTCAACCGGCATTTGCTTTATCGGCGAGCGTAAGTTTACTGACTTTTTGTCGCAGTACTTACCCGCGCAGCCCGGCCCTATCGAAACCACTGAGGGCGACGTCATTGGTGAACACCAAGGTTTGATGTACCACACCTTGGGTCAGCGCAAAGGCTTAGGGATTGGTGGCTTAAAGGGGGGCAACGGTAGCGAAGCCCCTTGGTATGTGGTCGATAAAGATGTCGCGCGTAATGTATTGCTCGTCGGTCAAGGCCATGATCATCCTCGACTCTATTCAGAAGGGCTCATCGCGGCGCAATTGCACTGGGTCGATCGTGAGATTGTGACCGAGACCCGCCGTTGCACGGTAAAAACCCGATACCGTCAACACGATATATCGTGTACTATCACGCCCGTTGATGATGATACAGTGAAAGTTATCTTCGACGAGCCGCAAATTGCGGTAACGCCGGGGCAATCCGCTGTCTTTTACGATGGCGATGTGTGCCTAGGCGGTGGCATTATCGAGCAACGTATTTAAGGAGCCGTGATCAGTGGCAGAGACGATTTATGATCGCACCCTGGCTTTTGCCAGCATTTGTCAGGCAGCAAAACTGGTGCAAGACGTATCTCGAAATGGATATTGTGACCAAGACGCGTTAAATACGAGCCTGAGTAGCATTATCATCACTAACCCCTCTTCTACCCTAGACGTCTTTCGTGGAGAAGTGGGGAATGTCGCCGGTGGCGGTGAGTCAGGCCTTCATGTTGGTTTAGAAACCCTCATTGGCCAACTCGATAATAGCCGCAATGGTAGCGAAACCATGCGCTACCTGATTAATTTGTTGGCGCTGGAGCGTAAACTGTCTAGCCGCCGTGATGCCATGGCACAACTGGGCGATCGCATTGAAACGATTGAGCGTCAAGTAAGCCATTTTGATTTGCTTGATGAGCAAATGATCAGCAATCTCGCCAGCATTTATCTCGACGTGATCAGTCCTCTCGGACCGCGCATTCAAGTGTCTGGTGACCCACAACATTTACAGCAAACTGGCGTGCAACACCGTGTGCGTGCCATCTTGCTTTCCGGTATCCGCAGTGCTGTCCTATGGCGTCAAGTAGGCGGTAAGCGCCGGCACCTTATCTTTGGTCGCAAACAAATGGTTGAGCAGGCCAAACTCATTCTAGCCCGAAGCTAATCAGATTGAACTCAGGAGACAAAAAATGGAACTGTCAGCGCTGACTGCTGTTTCACCGGTCGATGGCCGATACGGTACGAAAACGATTGCGTTGCGATCGATTTTTAGTGAATTTGGATTGCTTAAATACCGCACCATCGTGGAAATCCGTTGGCTGCAAAAACTGGCAGCGACAGACAGCATCGCAGAAGTGCCTGTTTTTAGTCATGACGCCAATGCCCAACTCGACCGCATTGCTGCTGAGTTTGATGAACAAGATGCCGCACGTATCAAAGAGATTGAGCGCACCACCAATCATGATGTCAAAGCCGTTGAGTATTTTCTAAAAGAAAAGATTGCCGATAACGCAGAACTCAACGCAGTCAGTGAATTCATTCACTTTGCCTGCACCTCTGAAGACATTAATAACCTGTCGCATGCACTGATGCTAAAAGAAGCACGCGATACGGTAATTTTACCAGAAATGCAACGTCTGGCGGACGCCGTCAAAGACCTGTCGCAACAATTCCGCGACGTACCCATGCTTTCACGTACCCACGGTCAGCCTGCGTCTCCATCGACCATGGGTAAAGAGATGGCAAACGTGGCGTACCGCATGGCACGCCAAATCAAACAGGTTCAAAGTAGCGAAATCCTAGGTAAGATCAACGGCGCTGTGGGTAATTACAATGCGCACTTGTCCGCTTACCCCGACATTGATTGGCACGCTTACAGCGAAGCCTTTGTGACCTCATTAGGTATTGACTGGAATCCGTACACCACTCAAATCGAGCCACATGACTATATTGCCGAGCTATTTGACGCGGTCGCACGTTTTAACACCATTTTGATCGACTTTGATCGTGATATCTGGGGCTATATCGCACTGGGTCACTTTAAGCAAAAAACCATTGCCGGCGAAATTGGTTCATCGACCATGCCACATAAAGTGAACCCGATTGATTTTGAAAACTCGGAAGGTAACCTCGGCCTGGCCAATGCCATTTTCTCTCACCTAGGGCAAAAGTTGCCGATTTCTCGTTGGCAGCGTGATCTCACCGACTCTACCGTATTACGCAACCTCGGTGTGGGTGTGGGCTACACCCTGATTGCTTATGCATCGACCCTTAAAGGGATCAGCAAGCTAGAAGTCAACCAGGCCGCACTCGAGGCGGAACTGGATCAAAACTGGGAAGTCCTTGCCGAGCCAATTCAAACCGTGATGCGTCGTTATGGGATAGAAAAGCCCTACGAGAAGCTGAAAGAGCTGACACGTGGCAAACGGGTTGATGGCGAGGGGATGCGTACCTTTGTTGATAGTCTTGATTTGCCTGAGCACGAGAAAGCACGCTTGAAGCAAATGACACCGGCTAACTACATTGGCGATGCGGTCAAGCTCACTGATAAACTGTAAGCAAAACGCATCCAATGCTCGCGGCCTCCATAATGGGGGCCGTTTTTTTATCCCACTCGCACCACCCTGCTCGTCACGTTATACTGCCGCAAATTTCGTAAACTAAGTCGTTATGTATCAGTTTCAGTTCTCGCTCACCGAATTCATGGCCACACATTGGCATCAAAGCCCCACCGTTATCCGCCAGGGGTTAGTCGATTTTAACGACCCCATTGAGCCTGAAGAAGTCGCAGGACTCGCGATGGAAGAAGACATTGACTCACGTCTCGTGACCCAAGCCAACGGCAAGTGGCAAGTCGCGAACGGTCCTTTCGAGCACTTCGATGATTTCCCAGCGACGCATGCGCAACTGGTGGTACAAGCCGCTAACCACTGGCACCCAGGCGTGCGTGATCTCGCTGAGGCATTTACCTCGCTACCACAGTGGCTATTTGATGATGTCATGGTGTGTTATTCCCAGCCTCAGGGCGGCGTTGGGCCTCATATTGATCAGTATGATGTGTTTATTGTGCAAGGCCAAGGGCGTCGCCGTTGGCGCGTTGGGCCAAAAGGTGATTACCAAGAAGCTAACTTAGACACTGGGCTCAAGCAGATCACCGGGTTTGATGCCATTATCGATGTGGAGCTAGAACCAGGCGATATTCTTTATATCCCGCCAGGCTTTCCACACGAAGGCGATACGCTTGAGCCCTCGCTCAGCTACTCGATTGGCTATCGCTCACCAAAAGCCCGCGAGCTACTGAGCAGTTATGCCGACCAAGTGATTGTCGACGAAGCCGGAGACAATCATTTCCATTGGCCAGCCATGCCAGCGCAAGCCGATGCGCCTGCGGCATTGGATCCACAACATCTCGCGCAAATGAACGAGATGATGATCGCACTCATGCACGACGAGACCCGCAAAAAGCGCTGGATTGGCGAGTTTCTCTCTCAAGCCCGGCATGAGCTCGACTTACTCAGCCCCGATCCACAATGGCAACCGGATAGTCTCAAAGCCGCGATGCAAGACGGGCTTTGTCTGGAAAAACTCAGTGGGTTGCGTGCGTTTTATCACCCAGACCAGCCTGAAATGATTTTTATGCTGGGTGAAAGCTTTGATTTACCCACAGGATGTGAGTCACTCACCCCAGCGTTATGCAATCAACGCTTTATTGATTGGGAAATCCTCGGCGATGCCGCCGACCATAGCCTGTTTTGGTCGATGCTGACGCTGTGGGTCAATCGCGGCTACTGGTATCCCCTCGAGGAAGCGCCAGAGTAACCGCGCATCACCAAGATTAGACTTTAAACTGGGCCGTTAGCGCACGCTGACGGCCAGCCAGCGCCTCCAATTGGCTGGCAATACTCGCCGCCGATTCGGCATGCGACAAGAGTTCATCGCTGCGTTCACGAATATGGGTCACGTTTTGCGTCACATCGCCTGATACCGCGCTTTGTTGCTCCGCCGCCGCGCTAATTTCACTGTTAAGCCCCATCATGTCTTGCATCGCAGTACGAATCTGGTCCAAGCTCGCCACCGTCTCTTGCACCTTTTCAGCGGTGTCATCCGCTAGCTGATTCCCTTCATGAATCGCCGCTACCACTGACTCTGCCCCTAACTGCAACGAATCAATCACGGTACGGATCTGGGTGATTGACTGGTTAGTACGCTGTGACAGTTCACGGACTTCGTCAGCGACCACCGCAAACCCGCGCCCTTGCTCACCCGCACGCGCCGCTTCAATCGCCGCATTTAAAGCAAGTAAGTTGGTTTGCTCTGACATGGTGTCAATCACCGTCAAGATCTCGGTGATATCCTGACTACTCTTTTGTAAGGCTTGCGCATCGTGGGTCGCGCCATTCAGCGTCTCCACCAAACGCGTCATCGCTTGCGACGAATCAGTCACAATTTTTTCACCCTTCTCCGTCGCTGTATTCACCGCGGTGGCCGCAGCTAGCGCCGATTCGGTATGACTGGCAACCTGGGAGGCCGTTTGCGTCATCTCTTCTGATGCTGTCGCCACTGCATCCAAGCTTGATACTTGTTCACGGCTACCATCTCGGGTTTGCACGGCCACGCGTGCGGCTTCTTTGGCTGTATGTTCCGCTTCTTCAACGCTATTAATCACATTCGCCATAATAGGCTGAAGCTTATCGAGGAAGCGGTTAAAGCGCCCCGCCAGTACCCCAATTTCATCACGATTTTTAAGCTGGATACGCTGCGTGAGATCGCCATCGCCGTCGGCAATCTCTGCCAATCGTTCCGCCAGTAGCTTCAGGGGTTTAACGATTTGGTGCGCCGCTAATCCGGCGATAACCAAGGCAAGCAGGGTTGCCACAACCCCTAAGCTACGTTCTGTCCACGCGGCTTGACTGCGTTGCGCGGTAATTTGTTGGCTTAATTGGTTTGCCTCAGAGAGCAAGACATCTTCCGGCAAGGTGATAAGGGCTCCCCACGTGGTGCCTGGCAAGGCAATCGGCACGTAGGTCATCAACTGGCTTTTTTGCCATACAGTCTGTGGCTGTCCCTGCGTCAGCCAGGAGCTCATCGCATCAGGGCTGGTGGGTAAATCGTCGACAGTGCCACCGCTCACTTGGGCGTTATCAGACGCCACTAAACGGCCACCTTGGCTCAATACACTGACATTGCCGGCACCGTCAAACAGGGCATTATCTGCCTGTGCGATCACTGACTGTAACCCGCCAAGCGCAATATCAATGCCTAGTACCCCCAGCACTTGTCCGTCGCGCATCAGTGGTGAGGAAATGGTGACACTCAGGCTACTGCCCGCTTGTTTGGGCGCAGATACGCAAGCTGCGCCTTGGTTCAATGGGCACTGATACCAATGATTCGCCGCTTGCCCATTGCCATTTTTATTGCCGTTGTTAATTTGCTTCTCGCTCAGCACGGTACCTTGCAGCTCGCCATCCCGCTTTTGCCAGCGGCTGGCAAAACGCCCTGCGGCATTCGCGCCCCGTTCTGTATCGAGCTGATAAAAGTCATCTTCTTGGTCAAGCGCATTGGGTTTAAACACCACGAACGCGGCTTGAACCGTATCGAAGTTCTCCACTGAGCGACGCACCAGCTCATTGATTGAGCCGCGAAGTTCGCCACTGTCGGTAAAGTTTTGCTCAGCGTTATACTGTAGGTACACCACACTTTGCTCCAGCATTTGCGCGCGGTACACCGCTTCATCTAAAGAACGCTGAACATGGGTCGCTTGAACTTGAGCTTGACTGGTCGCAAGACGTTGAGCAGCGCTACGCAGCGTTTGGGTACTCGCCTGACCGACCGTTTGCTGAAACTGGTTATTGACGTAGGTTGAGAAGGTTAATAACGTCACCGCGGTCACAGCAACGCACAAACTGGCCACGAGGGTGACCTTCCATTGAATTGAGAGGGATCGCATGACAGCTCCTTTGTCACTCTATCGACAGCCACCACTGCTATCGATTCTCATCCTTGAAACACGCATTTAACAGTAACAAAAAAGCGCAGGAAATAAACCTGCGCTTTTCATATTATTGCGTTTTTTACGATGACAAAAGACGTCGCTTATCTGTCTTTTGGATCCAAGGCATCACGAAGCCCATCGCCGACATAGTTAAAACAGAACAATGTCATGACCATAAAGGCGGCAGGGAACAGTAGCTGCCAAATCGCAATTTCCATCGTTTGCGAGCCTTCTTGTAGTAAGGCGCCCCAACTGGTCATTGGCTCTTGTACACCTAAGCCCAAGAAACTCAAGAAAGACTCAAACAAGATCATGTTCGGCACTAGTAAGGTCGAGTAAACCGCAACAATCCCAAGTACGTTTGGCACGATGTGGCGCGTAATGATATGGCGCGTGCTCACCCCTGAAACGTGCGCGGCTTCGACAAACTCTTTGCTGCGTAAGCTGAGTGTTTGACCGCGCACAATACGTGCCATGTCTAGCCAAGCAATACAGCCAATGGCCACGAAGATCAGCACGATATTACGGCCAAAGAAGGTTACCAATACAATCACGAAGAACATGAACGGAATCGATTGGAGGATTTCCACCAAGCGCATCATCACCGCATCGGTGCGGCCGCCAATAAAACCTGATGTGGCACCATATAAGGTACCAATCAAGACGGCGACAAAGGCGCCCATGACGCCTACCATGATCGATATACGCCCGCCCATCATGGTGCGAGTAAAGAGATCTCGGCCTAACGCATCGGTACCAAACCAATGTCCGTCTACGCCCAATGAAGGCGCCGCATGAATGGCATACCAATCGGTCGCGTCATACGCGTAGGCACTGATATACGGCCCAAGGATCACGCTCAAACCAATCAATACCAGAATCACCAAGCTCGCCATCGCGGCACGGTTACGTTTAAAACGAATCGCCGCATCCTGCCAAAGGCTACGCCCCTTGACATCGACTTCTTCAGCAAAGTTTTCGAGGGCGTCAATGTTTTCTTTTTTCGTCAGCATCATGTCACCCCTAGTAACGAATCTTAGGATCGATATACGCCAGCAGGATATCGACGATCGCGTTGAAAAGAATGGTCAGCGTACCGATCAAAATGGTACAGCCAAGCACTAATGAATAATCACGGTTAAACGCGGCGTTCACAAACAGCTTACCGATACCAGGCAAGCCGAAAATGGTTTCGATCACCACCGACCCAGTAATAATGCCCACAAACGCGGGTCCCATGTAGGACACAACCGGTAGCATCGCAGGCTTGAGCGCATGTTTAACAATAATCTTAGGGTAACTGAGCCCTTTGGCACGCGCGGTGCGAATAAAGTTACTGTTTAGGGTTTCGATCATGCTACCGCGGGTCACACGCGCAAATGTGGCCACATACAGCAAGGACATACCGATCATTGGCAACACCATGAATTGCCAACCACCGCCTTGCCAGCCACCGGCGGGGAACCAACCAAGATTAATGGCGAAGATATAAATCAGCACTGGCGCGAGCACAAAGGATGGCATCACCACCCCTAACATCGCCGTGGACATGATGGTGTAGTCAATCCAGGTGTTTTGTTTGAGCGCAGCAATGGTGCCAATCGTGACCCCAAAAATCAGCGTAAAGATAAACGCCAACGCACCGATTTGTGCCGATACAGGAAATGCGTCAGCAATCAGCTCATTCACCGTAAAATCAATGTATTTAAACGATGGACCAAAATCCCCTTGTAGGATATTGCCCAAATAGGTGGTGTATTGCTCAAACACAGGCTTATCCAAGCCGTATTTGGCATTAATATTTTCCATTACGGCAGGGGGCAATGGACGTTCGCTTGAAAAAGGGTTGCCTGGCGCAAACCGCATCAAGAAAAAAGAGATAGTAATTAAGACCAACAACGTTGGAATAGCTTCCAAAAGGCGCTTGGCGATAAATTTCAACATAACTGTACCGTTTCGTTTTGAGCCTCACAGCGTCCGCTACCTAGGCTATACCTACATAACGACAACCAGCCAAGGGAACCGCGTGGTGCGGCTCCCTTATCAGCTGTGAATCAGGCGTTACTCAGCCTTGATATAAAGATCTTTTGAGTAGATCTTCTCTTCGGCGTTATTGGCAGGGAAGCCACCGACTTGTGGACTAAGCAGACGCGCTTTTACATACTGGTAAATCGGCGCAATCGGCATGTCTTTTGCCATCTGGGCTTCCGCATCCAAGTACAGTTGTGTGCGCTTGTCGTCGTCTGTGGTGGTCATGGCGTTTTCCATGATCGCATCATAAGCTTGGCTATCATAATGCACACCACCTGATGAGTTGGAGCTACGCATCAAGCTGAGGAAGGTAGACGCTTCATTGTAGTCACCACACCAACCGGCGCGCGCGACATCAAAATTACCTTCATCTTTGGTGCTCAGGTAGGTTTTCCACTCTTGGTTATTAAGTGCAACATCCACACCCAGCTTGTCTTTCCACATTTGACCGATTGCGACGGCCAGCTTTTTGTGGTTTTCGCTGGTGTTATAAAGCAGTGAGAAGTCGAGCGGGTTGTCTTCACCGAACCCAGCTTCTTTGAGCAGACGCTTGGCCTCCGCATCACGCTCTTCTTGTGTCATCTTGGCGTACGCTGGCAGCTCAGGATCAAATCCAGCGGTAATTTCAGGCGTCAAGAAATACGCGGGCTTTTGCCCTTGACCCAGTAGCGCATCGGTAATCACGTTACGGTCAATCGCATAAGACAAGGCTTTACGCACACGAACATCATTAAAGGGTTCACGCTTGGTATTAAAGATGTAGTAGTAGCTACACAGGTTACCCACGATAGACAAATCTTCTGGGTGCTCGTTTTTCAGGCGACGGAAATGCTCGTTCGGGATCTCATACGTCATGTCAATTTCGCCGGCCAAGTAGCGGTTCATTTCTGCGACTTGGTTTTCAATCGGCAAATAGGTCACTTTATCGAGCGTGGTATTTTCATTGTCCCAATATTGGTCGTTACGGGTTAACTCAATGCGCTCATTAATCACCCAGTTGTCCACGACATAGGCGCCATTACCCACGAAGTTCTCAGGTTTGGTCCATTGGTCACCATGTTTTTCCACCGTTTCTTTGTGTACCGGCTTCATGGTGGTGTGACCCATCATCTTCACAAGATAAGGCACCGCGGTATCTAACGTTACCTGAAGGGTGTGATCGTCCAGCGCTTCAACGCCCAATGTGTCTTTATCTTTGTCACCTTTAATAATGGCTTTGGCATTCTCCATGTGGGTGTAGCCTAGGTACCAAGAGTAAGGTGACGCTGTCATCGGATCAGCCACACGCTTAAAGCTGTACTCAAAATCTTGCGCAGTAACAGGATCACCGTTAGACCATTTGGCGTCTTCACGGAGATAAAAGGTAAACACCTTGTTGTCTTCGTTTTCCCAGCGCAAAGCGACACCAGGGATAACATTGCCGTCTGCATCCTGGTTGACCAAGCCTTCTAGCAGGTCACGAATAACATGCGACTCAGGCACGCCTTGAGTTTTATGCGGATCCAACGACGCCACTTCGGCACCGTTACCACGCACGAGCTCTTGCTCTGCCGCCAGTTGCGGCTCGCCTGTCGCGGACTCGGCTTGTTGTTTGGTTTCAGGGTTGGATTGAGAGGTCTGTTTTTGCTCTGGTTCGCTGCATCCTGCTAGAGCCAGAGAAAGGCCAGCGCCCATAAAGAGGGTTCGGGTGATCGTGTTTAGCTTCATCGTGTAACTCCATAACAATCGCTATTGCATCCATGACAATCGACGCCACGTGGCGGGGGAATCCGTTTTGCACAATCTAAAAAGATGTACTACGCCTCGCTGCGCGATTAGAGGCAAAACATTACCAAGCAACGCTGTGTTTTGCCATAAATCTGAAGTATTTTGCCATAGAATGAGATTAAAAACTCATCTTTCACTACTTAAAAGTCGCATAAAGGAATTTTAAGCTGGTAAGACGAGGCCGCGTTAGCGCTTTATTCACCACAAGAAACAAAATACGGAACAAATTGCTATTTATACTGAATCTGGGGGCATTGGCACTAATGCTGAACTAGCTTGCGGTCGAAAAAACACACAAGCCTCTCTCTATCTTCGCAATCTCAGTGACTTTGACTGCCAATATGCGTCAAATGTTACTTAATTGTAAAGCCGATACTAAACGTTATTTGTCAAAAAAACTCAACAGAAACACATGCACGTGATGTCAGACAGCTATCACGGTCACAAAATCTGAATTGAATAAGCGGTAATGGTGTCTGTCAGAGGAAACGCTAGCCGCGAATAGATGCGAGGATCAGGCACGGATGTCGAACGGAGGGAGAACGTAGAAACGGCTGCTTCGGTAGGCTTGAGTGGTGATAATGTCGCAACAAAGCCAGCTTCGCAGGCTGGCTTTGTTCTATAAACCACTATTTTTTGGCATCGTCGGGACTAAAAACGGGGCCACTATCGGATGAACGATCATTCGCCTGATCGCGCAGAACACGGTTGTCCTCACGTGCTTTTTCCATTTCTGGCATGACCTCGTTAAGCATTTCTTTGATTTTCTTGTTGCTATAGCGCTTGTGTTTCATTGTGTCCTCCTGAACTCATCAGTATTTGGCACAGTCACTCGCGGAACAACGACCGAGTCCACTCGGCTGTTACGCCAGTACAAACCGCTTGTGCAATTTTTAAGCTACACCCTCATCGTCAATAAAGCAAAATATTGCCGAAAAGGCACGCCAAACATCTTCGCCTCCACAACATCTCCACGTCTCAACCCAGAGCCATAGCGGATATCGGCCCGCTCTTGCCTTAGTTTAATAACATTTGCTGATAATAAGCGGCTGTTTAGACGAAATACCAATATTGACGCTTTTTTAAACAAACGATGTTGTTATTCGGCGCTCTATCCCCCATCATTGTGTTGTTGATGAGCTGTTCCCGATCATCAACCTAATTTTTCTTCCGACAAGAGAGTAAAAAGCAAGACTATGAGACCACAAAGCTCAACCTCGCGCCCTTTATGCGCACGCGTTCGCCATGGTTACAACCCAAATAAAGGAAAAAAACCACAGGTTAACCGCTAACGCGGTGTTGATGTTAAAAACACCTCTTTAATAGCCTCCAAATGGAGGCTATTTTTTTGTCTTTATATCGCGATGCTGACGACGAATCAGGGTGTAATCCTACTCACGGGCGACCGCAAAGCGAGCAAGTTAGCGTTTGCACAATGCGTTATCGCGAGCGGATTTGCGTTGCAAATTGCGAGTTCTCGCCCTCAAGCGCTACGCAATCGCGACATCACGATGCCGAACCGCTGGTATACGGGCGTTTCAAAAAGTAGGCACCCCTTTTGCAATATCTAGATTACTAGACCAACGCCATTGCTTGTCAGGGGGTGTCACATGGGACAATCCACACCAATTTTGTTTAATGATCGTCACATCTTGCCCGGGGGCCGGATACCTCTTCGGATCCCAGCAGGCGACTCGTTAGACACACTCGTATTCGCGTTAAAGCATGGACTCCCTATCGGAGTGTGTATGGCGGAAACACAAGCCCAGCGCTCTCACGTCGATATTGGCACCTTTATTGAAATTGAGGACTATACCCGAAGCCAAGAAGATGGCTGCTTAGTGATCACGGCACGGGGAACCGCACGCTTTGCGATTCATGCGTTTAACCAGCAGCACAACCACATCTTGTTTGCCTCGGTCAACGCATTACCTCGGTGGCCTGATTGCCACGTCGACAAACAAAGCGAGCCTCTCGTGGAGCGTTTACAGTCGATGTTTGAGCGCTACCCTGAACTACAACAAATGCACCGAGAGACCGAGTTCTCCAATTTGGCGTGGTTATGCCAGCGCTGGTTAGAGCTGCTGCCGCTCCCCACCGGGGAAAAACAACAGTTAATGGCGAACAGCTCCTGTGTCGCCACACGGGATTATCTGTTGAGCATGATGCAAGATCCCCATTAAACCGTTTTTATTGCTGCCTTGCTATTTGCCCTTTTTATTCATCTGCTTGATTGGGCGAGGTAACGCGACGCGTTACCTCTTTTTTTTGCCTTCACCCTTTTGTCCCACTTTCCTGACTTGCTCACACTTTATTGCTCCGGTAAA
This sequence comes from Salinivibrio sp. IB868, assembly GCF_001995655.1. Taxonomy (NCBI): domain Bacteria; kingdom Pseudomonadati; phylum Pseudomonadota; class Gammaproteobacteria; order Vibrionales; family Vibrionaceae; genus Salinivibrio; species Salinivibrio sp. IB868. The sequence goes on along the minus strand of NZ_MUEW01000002.1, from coordinate 213,279 downwards.
TACCTAGTCGCTTGAGCTTCAGGTAAACTAGGCACATTGATTTTTTCTCAGGAAACGACGCAATGATCCAACAGGTTTCAGATCAGCATTCACAACGTATCGTCGCGATCGGTGGCGGGCATGGTCTGGGGCGCGTCTTATCGGCATTGGGAATATATGGCGAGCAGGTAACAGGCATTGTTACCACAACCGATAACGGGGGATCCACTGGCCGTATCCGTGCATGCCAAGGGGGGATAGCCTGGGGCGACATTCGTAACTGCCTCAACCAATTAATCACTGAGCCCTCGGTCGGCTCCATGCTGTTTGAATATCGCTTTAAAGGGAAAGGTGAGCTGAACGGGCATAATTTGGGCAACCTGATCCTTACGGCACTGGATAACCTCTCAGTCCGTCCGCTTGAAGCCATCCAACTTATTCGCGATCTGCTAGATATCCGCCCTAATTTACTGCCGATGTCCGAGCACCCTGCTGAGCTTGCCGCGTTAACGCCAGAGGGTGAGACGGTGTCGGGGGAAACACATATTGATGAGCTAAGCGCTCCCCCGACGCGTCTCTTTTTGTCCCCAGCCGTCCCCGCGACCCGCGAAGCCATTGAGGCTATCGAGCAGGCTGACTTGATTTTGCTCGGCCCTGGCAGTTTTTTAACCAGTGTAATGCCGCCGCTGCTCGTCCCCGAACTCAGCCGTGCGTTGAAACATACACAGGCCAAACTGGCGTTTATTAGAAACCTTGGCAAGGAAATCGGGCCGGCGGGTGACATGTCTTTAGCCACTATGCTTGCTTGGTGCGAGCGTGCAATGGGTGGGAAAGAAATCGACATTGTGATCGGAGAACAAAACGCGTCGCAGCTTGCCACACGTTACCAACAAAAAGAGGCCAGCTTGGCCTCCTCAAATCATCATTGGCGTCATGACAGGGATAAACTACGTCAAGCTATTGATGAAGTTTTGCTCGACGGCCATTTCTCGGTAGGTAGAGGCCGTTCCTCGTAACATCTCGGTCAGCTCATCTAAATGATGTGTCATCCACTCCTGTTGCCCTTGCTTGACGCGTGATTCACACTCACGCGCCATCTCGGCCAGATCATCCGCACCAAAACTGGCAGCACTGCTTTTGATCGCATGGCTGATCTCGCGAACTTGCTCGATCGATGGCGAACCAGACAATTGAGAATGGTATTGGGATAGCTCGTCGCTAAATACAGTGAGCAAAACCGTCACCGTATCCTCGCCTACTTCTGATTTCAGTCGACGTAATGTTTCAGTATTTACTGTGGTGGCCATACATCCATTCCTATCATTCATGCGCCGCAGATTTTTGCCAAGCTTGTAGTTTTCGGTACAAGGTTGAAGGGCTAACTTCAAGTAACCCCGCCGCTTGCGGGATATTGCCATTACACACGTCGATCGCGACTTCAATAGCACGTTTTTCCGTTTTCCATAATGGTTCTATATCGGCTTTCATCACCACTGGCGATGCTGGCTTGACGGGCTCGTGAGTTGCTGATGCGCTGTTCGCCGCTTCCGATCGCGTGTTATCCCCTGTAGATGCAATTTCAGCACCAGAAACGCGAGCGACTGGCGATGGTAGCATCTCTTTGCTGACTTCTTCGCCGTTATGCAATACCACTATGTTACGGATCACGTTTTGCAGCTGCCGAACATTGCCTGGCCAGTCGTATCGAAGGAGCTGAGTGGTCACTTCGTCWCTAAAACGACAAAAATCTTTGCCTTCTTCAGCGGAAAACAGCGCGAGTAAGGCGTTGGCAATGGCGATCACATCGTCTCCACGCTCTCTTAAAGGCGGCAACTCGAGTGGAATAACGTGCAAGCGGTAGTAGAGATCTTCCCGGAATTTCCCCTGCTGTACTTGGAGCCAGGGATCGCGGTTAGTGGCACAGACAAACCGGACATCCACCGACTTTACTTGCGAGGAGCCGACCTTTTGAAAACTCCCCGTTTGAATGAAACGTAGCAGTTTGGATTGCAAATCCATATCCATTTCGCAAATTTCATCCAAGAATAAGGTGCCACCATTGGCCATTTCTGCGGCCCCTTCACGCTCAGACGCAGCGCCAGTAAAGGCTCCTTTCACATGACCAAATAACTCACTTTCAATCAAATCTTTCGGGATAGCCGCGCAATTCAGTGCAATAATTGGCTTGTTACTTCGCGTACTGGCAGCATGAATCGCTTCTGCGCATACCTCTTTACCGGTCCCGCTTTCACCGGTAATAAACACCGTGGCTTTACTGGGCGCAGCCGATTCGATCACACGGTACACCGCCTGCATCGGCAGACTGCGACCAATAAACCCGTGGTATTCACTTTCCTGTTTGGTCGCTTTCCCCGGATGACTCGGCTTGGGTTTGAGCGACTTATTGACCGTGACACGCAACTGATCGGCTTCACAAGGCTTGATCAAAAAGTCATTGGCACCATGACGCATGGCATCGACAGCGGCATCAATCGAGCCATGAGCGGTCATAATAATCACGGGTAAGTTGGGCGCGACTGCTCGCACTTTGGCAAGCACATCAATGCCCGACATATCCGGCAGGCGTAGATCTAAGATCATCAGTGCTAACTGATCGCCTTCTTGCTCGAAAAAAGCCATCGCATCCTGACCCGTCCCTACAATGGTGACATCCACATCTAAGGGGTTAAGGTAGGATTTATATAACGCCGCAACCGACGCCGTATCTTCCACCATCAATATTCGTTTACTGGGTGATAGTGCTGGCATGTATCCTCCAAGAATCGCATCGCGGCGTGTAGCGATAACTCACTCAGTTGCACGAGCGTATGCGAAATGCGTTGCATTATGCAATTGTGCCCTCATTGTAGCTGGGCGAGTCCGTTAAAACCACACGTTTTGTCGATGTAATGGCTATCTTTTATTTTTGGCACGCCAAATGCATCTATTCCAGTGACCCTCAGGGGTCACCTAGCCAACTGACGTTGTTTGTGAGTTTTCACTCACTGAAACACTGTAGCCAACCTGTCATTTAGGTTGGCTTTTTTTTACTTCACGCGGTGCTTTTTCATCCCATTAGCTGTTTACAATAAACTGCTCGCGCAGCGCTTGTAACTGATCTCGCAATTGTGCCGCGGTTTCAAACTCAAGGTTCTGCGCTGCCTCAAACATCTGACTTTCCAGTTTTTTGATTTCAGCATCAATTTGTTGTGGTGACTTCAACGCATAGTCCGCATCAGGCTCGGCAACGGCACGCAACGATTTGACTGCTGGTTTCGCGCTTTTACCCCGTTTACCCGTGCCTATCTCCATCACGTCCATCACTTTCTTATTGAGTTTCTGTGGCGTGATACCATGCGCCTCATTATGTGCAATTTGCTTCGCCCGGCGTCGCTCCGTTTCATCAATGGCGCGTTTCATCGACTTGGTGATCGAATCGCCATATAAAATCGCTTTACCGTGAAGGTTACGTGCTGCACGGCCAATGGTTTGAATTAATGAACGTTCAGAGCGCAAAAAGCCTTCTTTATCCGCATCCAAAATCGCGACCAAAGACACCTCAGGCATATCTAACCCTTCACGAAGCAAGTTAATCCCGACCAAGACATCAAACTCACCAAGACGGAGATCCCGAATAATTTCCATGCGCTCCACCGTATCAATATCAGAATGAAGGTAACGCACTCGCACATCATGCTCTTGCATGTATTCGGTTAAGTCTTCTGCCATACGCTTGGTCAAGGTCGTCACCAGCACGCGCTCGTCTCGCTCACGACGAGCACGTACCTCAGAGAGCAAGTCATCCACTTGAGTCGCGACCGGACGCACTTCTATTTCAGGATCAATAAGCCCCGTTGGACGCACCACTTGATCAATGATATCCGCGCCCGATTTCTCAGCTTCATAGTTACCCGGCGTGGCGGAAACATACACGGTTTGTGGCGCGAGTGCCTCAAACTCATCAAATTTTAGCGGTCGGTTATCCAACGCTGAAGGCAGCCGAAACCCATAGTCCACCAAGGTCTCTTTACGCGAGCGATCGCCTTTGTACATGGCACCAATTTGCGACACGGTGACGTGCGACTCGTCGATGATCAACAGTCCATCGGCGGGTAAATAATCAAACAAGGTCGGTGGTGGTTCGCCTTCTGCACGACCACTCAAATAACGCGAGTAGTTTTCGATACCCGAGCAATAGCCCAGCTCATTCATCATCTCAATATCAAACTGCGTTCTCTGTGTGATGCGCTGCTCTTCCAGCAGTTTATTATGCTCAAGCAGTGTTTTTTTACGTGCCGATAGCTCCGTTTTTATCTGCTCCACTGCTTCGAGAATACGCTCTCGTGGGGTGACATAGTGCGTCTTAGGGTAGATGGTGCAACGAGGCATGTCTTTGACACTCACCTGCCCCGTTAAGGGATCAAACACGCTGATGGTTTCCACTTCGTCGTCAAACAGCTCCACCCGTATGGCATCTTTGTCTGATTCAGCCGGAAAGATATCGATGACCTCACCGCGAACGCGAAAGGTTCCGCGCTCAAAGGCCATATCATTGCGGGTGTACTGCAACTCAGCGAGGCGTTGCAAAATGGTACGCTGGTCTAAAAAGTCACCGCGGCGAATGTGAAGCATCATTTTTAAATACGAATCAGGGTCACCCAAGCCGTAAATAGCAGAGACCGACGCCACAATCACCACATCACGGCGTTCCATCAACGCTTTTGTCGCCGACAAACGCATCTGCTCAACGTGATCATTAATCGACGCATCTTTTTCTATGAAGGTGTCTGTCGAAGGCACATATGCCTCTGGTTGATAATAATCGTAGTAAGAAACGAAGTACTCCACCGCATTGTCAGGGAAAAACTCGCGCATCTCCCCATAAAGCTGCGCCGCCAATGTTTTATTGGGAGCCAATATCATAGTAGGGCGATTGAGCTCAGCAATGACATTGGCCATGGTGAACGTTTTTCCCGACCCTGTTACCCCCAGCAGCGTTTGGTGGGCAAGACCGGCCTCTAACCCTTCACACAGACGGTGGATGGCCTCAGGCTGATCACCTGATGGTTTAAAAGCAGAATGCAGCGTAAATGTTTTACTCATGAACCTATCCTGTTTGGGGCTGACCACGATGTCCAGCTTGGGGCGCTAACGCTAAAAGTCTATTGTCCTGACTCGCCCTGCGGAGTCAACGATTGCGGTTAACTACTGACAAACTGCCAATTGCGATCTTTTTCGTCTTGGACGCTTGATCTCATGAAGGTGTCTAGGTAACCTATCGTTCCTCTTTTGGCATGCAGCCATCGCAGCCAGCTTGTCTAAGCGAAAACATAGCTCTAAGCAAAGACGAGCACGAAGCAAATCAAGTGCAAAGAGCATAGAGTGCAATAAAGATAAAGCCTCTAAATCATGCGTTTTCGCGCGTATTTCTCCTGAATGTCCTCTCTTATCACTTTTTTATCCCCGATACTCAAGGGTTGAACAAATAGCGACCTGTGCATAATCCACGATCGTTTTTTTTTCAAACTGATTGCGTTAAAAAAATCACAAACACTAAAAATCAATACCTTACAGTCATTCCCATGCCGACTATGGCTGCGTCAAGCTTGTATAAAATCAGTCACATAGTCAGTTGATCAAGATCCACGCACATGGTTATCCACAGAATCTGTGGGTAACCGCTGAGAGCCCTTTCATAACCGGCCGTGTAAAAAGTCAAGAAAAAAATAGCCTCTATGCTCAATCACTCGCCACTATGATGCTTTTATCAGCGTCGCTGGCTAGCTTTTCAGCAGTCGATTGAAAAGACAGATTTTATTGCTTTTCATCAGTTGACACCTTTCGAGGTGCTCGCTAACATTCGCCCCGTTCTCAAGGCAATTCCCCCTTAGTTCAGTTGGTAGAACGGCGGACTGTTAATCCGTATGTCGCAGGTTCGAATCCCGCAGGGGGAGCCACTATCTTGAGATAAGATAGACATTGCAAAAGTGAGCACCCTTTCTGCTGCGCAGAATATGTCGCAGGACTAGGCGTCCCCGTCGAATCCCGCAGGGGGAGCCACTATCTTGAGACCTCACAGAACACAATAGCGACACGATTCCCCCATAGTTCAGTTGGTAGAACGGCGGACTGTTAATCCGTATGTCACTGGTTCGAGTCCAGTTGGGGGAGCCAATTCTATGTCCGATGGCAAATTTAGTTCTTCAGTCTAATCGTTCCGCAATGCGGAATATGTCACTGGGCTGGGCGCCCCCGTTGAGTCCAGTTGGGGGAGCCAAATTTATGTCCGATGGCAAATTTAGTTCTTCAGACCAATCGTTCCGCAATGCGGAATATGTCACTGGGCTGGGCGCCCCCAACTAGGCGTTCCCGATGAGCCCAGTTGGGGAGCCAAATTTATGTCTCTCTTCTCCTTGACCTATCCTACTTTCTCCGTGATCTCATCACACACTCTTACCGTGATCGAACACGCCATGCTGCCACTAACCCTCGAATAAGGTGCGCGAGTAAAGCGTCACTAACAGCTTACAGCGAACCAAGCAAAAACCCTGCTTGATGGCGGTTGTTATAGCCGCCTCAAAGGTCGATAATAGGCAGATCACAAAAACATTAAATGATTAAACAGCATGGCTGAGTATTTGTTGCTACTGGTGGGCACAGTATTGGTCAATAACTTCGTACTGGTGGAGTTTTTGGGCTTGTGTCCATTCATGGGCGTATCAAAAAAACTGGAAACAGCAATTGGGATGGGGCTTGCCACAACCTTCGTGTTGACCTTGGCATCAGTGAGCTCGTATCTGGTTGAAACCTATATTCTTATCCCACTTGATCTCGGATACCTGCGCACACTGAGCTTTATCTTAGTGATTGCCGTGGTGGTGCAGTTCACGGAAATGGTGGTGCATAAGACCAGTCCAACACTGCACCGACTATTGGGCGTATTCCTACCTTTGATTACCTCAAACTGTGCGGTACTCGGGGTGGCCTTGCTCAATGTGAAACAACAGCACAGCTTTATCGAATCGATTATTTACGGTTTTGGGGCGGCCTGTGGTTTCTCGCTGGTTCTCGTTTTATTCGCTGCAATGCGCGAGCGCATTGCAGCCGCTGACGTACCCGCGCCTTTCAAAGGCGCGTCAGTGGCAATGATTACCGCAGGATTAATGTCGCTCGCCTTTATGGGCTTTACAGGACTGGTGACTTTATCATGAGTGGAATAGTGATAGCGGTGGTTGTGCTTGCCGCGCTCGCCGCCATATTCGGTGCAATCCTAGGTTTCGCCTCGATTCGCTTTAAGGTGGAGGCGGATCCTATTGTCGATCAAATTGATGCCATTCTGCCGCAAACGCAATGTGGCCAATGCGGTTACCCTGGCTGTCGCCCCTATGCCGAAGCCATTGCCAATGGTGACGAGATTAACAAGTGTCCGCCAGGTGGCCAGCAAACGATTGAAAATTTGGCTGATTTGATGGGCGTCGAAGCGACCGAACTCGCCCACGATGAAGAAAAAAGTATCAAAACCGTTGCCTTCATTCATGAAGAAGATTGCATCGGCTGCACCAAGTGCATTCAGGCCTGTCCGGTCGATGCGATTGTCGGCAGTACCAAAGCGATGCATACCGTGATCGAGCAAGATTGTACTGGGTGTGATTTATGTGTTGCCCCCTGTCCGACCGACTGTATTGAAATGATCCCCGTTCAGGACACCCCTGAAACCTGGAAATGGAAGCTTGAACAAATTCCCGTTGTAGATGTCACTGAGAGTCAGAGAGCACGCGCCTGATGGACAGCCTTATAGAACAAATAAAACATGGCCAGATCTGGGATTTCCATGGCGGCATTCACCCGCCTGAGCATAAAACTCAGTCGAATCACGGCGCCATTTTAGAAAAGATACTCCCTACCGAGCTGGTTATCCCGCTAAAGCAACATATTGGCAGCAAGGGAAAATTATGCGTGAGCCAGGGCGATCGGGTATTCGCGGGGCAAGCCCTCACTGAGACGGATATTCAACAATGTGTGCCGGTACATGCGCCGACATCGGGCACCGTGATTGCCATCGAAGATAGAACCATCGCGCATCCTTCAGGCTTGTCCGACCGTTGCGTGGTGATTCAGCCCGATGGAAAAGATGAGTGGGGACCTAAACCTGCCCTACCGGCTTATCAAACCCATCCGCCAGAGCAATTGATCGATCATATCCGCTCTATGGGCATTGCTGGAATGGGAGGCGCTGGCTTTCCAACCGCAAGAAAACTGCAAAGTGGCTTGGCGCGTACTGAAGTACTTATCATCAACGCCGCAGAATGTGAGCCCTATATCACCGCCGACGATCGGCTGATGCAAGATTGCGCAGATGAAATCGTCGCAGGGGTACAAATTCTTAATCACATTGTTAAGCCTAAGCTGTCCGTGATTGGCATTGAAGATAATAAGCCAGAGGCTATCACTGCGCTTAAAGCAGCGGTGAAAGCCGTCGATGAGGACATACTCATCCAGGTAGTACCTACCAAGTATCCATCTGGCGGTGAAAAACAGCTGATTCAAATCATTACCGGCAAAGAAGTCCCAGCCAAAGCCTTTCCCGCCAGTATTGGTGTGCTTATGCAAAACATCGGGACCACTTATGCGGTCAAACGCGCCGTGCTAGATGGCGAGCCGCTGATCAAGCGTGTGGTCACTTTGACTGGGAAAACACTCAAAACCCAGCAAAACCGGTGGGCACTACTTGGCACGCCAATTGGCGAATTGTTGGCGCATCATGGTTACAAGGCTGAGAAAAAACGGCCTCGGGTGATTATTGGTGGCCCGATGATGGGCTTTACCGTCCCACACACACAAGTGCCTGTGACTAAAACCACTAACTGTGTACTGGTGCCAACGCGCAAGGAAATTGCGCCTGCCAAGCAAGAGATGGCCTGCATTCGTTGCAGTGCCTGTGCCGATGTTTGTCCCGCTCACCTGTTGCCCCAACAATTGCAGTGGTATGCCAAAGATCAGGACTACGACAAGTGCCAAGACTATGATCTCTTCGATTGTATTGAATGCGGCGCCTGTGCCTATGTGTGTCCGAGTGAGATCCCACTGGTGCAATACTACCGCCAGGCCAAAGCAGAAATTCGTGAAATTGAAGCGGAAAAAGAAGCCGCGGAGCGCGCACGTCAGCGTTTTGAAGCCAAAAAAGCGCGAATGGAACGTGAAAAACAAGAACGAGAAGAAAAACATCGCAAAGCGGCCGAGCGTCGCAAGCAAGCGGCGCAACAAAACACTGGCTCGGGTGATGCGCTTAACGCTGCGGTAGAGCGCGTGAAGGCGAAAAAAGCCGCGCAATCGGCATCGAGTGATGTCAAACCTGCTGTTGCGGCGGCGATCGCACGGGCCAAAGCGAAACAAGCCGAAGCGGCAAAAACCGGCAGTGATGAGCCAGACAACAGTGAAATGATGAAATTGCGCGAAGAGCGTAAGCGTCAAGCGCGAGAGCGTAAGGCGGCCAAAGAGGCGCAAAAAGCTTCAGCATCTGCTGATTCACAGGCAACATCCGACAGCACCGAGAATCAAGACGGCAAGAAAGACGCAGTCGCCGCAGCCGTTGCCCGTGCCAAAGCACGCAAAGCGGCTCAGCAAAACGATGCCAAGGCAGAGCCAACACCGGCGGCCGAGCAATCATCCGCCGCAGAAGATACTAAGGCACAAACGGATGATGCTGGCGACAAAAAAGCCGCTGTCGCCGCAGCCGTTGCCCGTGCCAAAGCACGTAAAGCCGCTCAGCAAAGCGATGCCAAGGTAGAGCCAACACCGGCGGCCAAGCAATCATCCGCCGCAGAAAACACGACGGCACAAACGGATGACGCTGGCGACAAAAAAGCGGCCGTCGCCGCCGCGGTTGCCCGCGCTAAAGCACGTAAAGCCGCTCAGCAAAGCGATGCCAAGGCACAACCTGAGACGGCTGCCGATACGCCATCCGACGCTGCAGACACCGCGCCTGCAACCGACGAAGCGAACGACAAAAAAGCCGCTGTCGCCGCAGCCGTTGCCCGTGCCAAAGCACGTAAAGCGGCCCAGCAAGGCGACACCAAGGCACAACCTGAGACGGCTGCCGATACGCCATCCGACGCTGCAGACACCGCGCCTGCAACCGACGAAGCTAACGACAAAAAAGCCGCTGTCGCAGCCGCCGTCGCGCGTGCTAAGGCGCGTAAAGCCGCACAACAATCACAAGAAGATAAGGAATAACCCACGTGGCGTTTTTCATTGCAAGTTCACCACACGCCCACAACAAACGTTCCACCAGCCATATCATGCTGACGGTGCTTCTCTGTGCCCTACCCGGTTTGGCCGCACAGTGGTATTTCTTCGGCTGGGGCGTGCTGGTTCAATTAACCTTGGCGGTAATCACGGCATGGTCAACCGAAGCACTGGTCATGCGATTACGTCATCGCCCCGTGATGGCTTACCTTCGCGATAATAGCGCCCTACTCACGGCGTTTTTATTGGCCGTCGCGATCCCACCGATGGCGCCTTGGTGGGTGATCGTTATAGGTACCGCGTTTTCTATTATTGTTGCCAAGCATATCTATGGCGGATTAGGACAGAACCTCTTCAATCCAGCCATGGTTGGCTATGTGGTACTCCTCATCGCTTTTCCGGTGCAAATGACCACCTGGTTACCGCCCGAGAGTCTCGCCACCCATAGTTTGACCATTACCGATACCCTCGCGGCGATTTTTGGCGGCTATACCTTAGATGGTTTTAGCGTCAACCAATTGCGTATGACCGTGGATGGCGCCACCATGGCGACGCCTCTGGATACCATTAAAACTGCGCTCGCAGGCGGTCAAACCGTCAGTGAAGCCTTGCAACAGCCCATTTTCTCAGCGCTAGGCGGTAAAGGTTGGGCTTGGGTAAACACGCTTTACCTACTCGGTGGTTTGGTGCTTATCCAACGTGGCATTATCAATTGGCATATTCCTGTCGCGGTACTCGTCGCCTTGTTTGCTTGTTCATTACTCGGCCACTTGGTCGCACCGGATCAACTCGCGTCGCCCCTGATTCATTTGTTGTCTGGCGCGACCATGCTCGGGGCGTTTTTTATCGCTACCGATCCGGTGTCGGCCTCCACCACCGACCGTGGTCGGTTATGGTTTGGTGGCCTGATTGGGGTGTTGGTGTATTTAATACGTACTTGGGGCGGCTACCCAGATGGTGTCGCGTTTGCGGTGATCATTGCCAACTTGTGCGTTCCATTGATTGATTATTACACCAAACCAAGAACGTATGGGCATGCCACAAACCGTGCGGAGAAGAAGTCAAAGTCATGATTGATACTATAAAAAAACATGGGGGCATTCTCGCGGTCGCAGCCCTCTTGTCGACAGCACTGGTGGCGGTCACTCACGCGCTAACCGAAGACACCATTAAAGAGCAGCAGCAAATTCAATTATCAAAGGCGCTCAATCAGGTGATCCCTGAAGAAAGGCACGATAATCCGCTGCATCAAAGCTGCCGCCTTATCGAAAATAAGGATGCACTGGGCACCGATGACGCCCAGCCTTTTTATGTTGCCACCCTAGGCGGTGAGGTCAGCGCCGTTGCTATTCAAGCTATTGCCCCTAATGGCTACAATGGTGCCATTAAGGTATTAATTGGCATGGATGCGAACAACCATCAGGTGCTGGGTGTGCGGGTTCTCGAGCATAACGAAACCCCAGGACTGGGAGATAAGGTGAGCTTGCGGGTGTCAGATTGGATCCGTAGCTTTAGCGGCAAAACCGTCACCAGCGAAGACGATGCGCGTTGGGCGGTCAAAAAAGACGGCGGGCAGTTTGATCAGTTTACCGGCGCCACCATTACCCCGCGCGCGGTTGTCGGCGCCGTCAAAAAAGCGGCTTGGTTTGTGAGTCAACACCAAGACGCGCTGATCAACCAACCGGTTAATTGCGGAGGAGCGTCATGAACAGCGCCCACAAAGAGCTAATGAAAAATGGCTTATGGAGTAATAACCCAGCGTTTGTGCAGCTACTAGGTTTGTGCCCACTGTTGGCGGTATCCGCTACCGTCACCAATGCACTTGGCCTAGGGATCGCGACCTTGGCCGTACTCGTCGGCTCCAATTTGATTGTGTCACTGATTAGGGACTGGGTACCCAAAGAAGTGCGCATTCCTATTTTCGTGATGGTGATTGCTTCACTGGTGACCTGCGTGCAACTGGTCATGAATGCGTATGCTTACGGCCTTTATCAATCGCTCGGTATTTTTATCCCATTGATTGTCACCAACTGTATCATCATCGGCCGCGCCGAAGCCTTTGCCTCTAAAAACCCTGTCGGCTTGTCGGTGAGTGATGGTTTTTGGATGGGCACCGGTATGACAGTAGCCTTGGTGGTATTAGGGGCTATTCGCGAAATTATCGGCAATGGCACCTTGTTTGATGGTGCCGACCTTTTGCTCGGCGACTGGGCTGCCGCGCTTAGGATTGAGATTTTTCAATTCGACACCAAGTTTCTGTTAGCCATATTACCACCGGGCGCGTTTCTCGCGGTCGGCTTTCTCATCGCGTTGAAGAACATCATTGATACACACCTTGCCAGTAAAACAGAAAAAGACGACAAGCCGGTGATTGAGCGCGCACGGGTGACGGGTAATCAATGATCCACAGGATAGGGTAAATGAATAAAGAAAAACGACGACAAATTCTGGAGCGCCTGCGCGATAACAACCCGAATCCGCAAACGGAGCTCAATTGGTCCACCCCTTTCGAGTTATTGATCGCGGTGTTACTGTCTGCGCAAGCGACCGATGTGAGTGTCAATAAAGCCACCGATAAGCTGTATCCGGTGGCCAATACGCCCGAAGGGCTACTGGCATTGGGCGTGGATGGGGTGAAGTCATATATCAAAAATATTGGCTTATTCAATTCCAAAGCGGAAAACGTGATTAAAACCTGCCGCGCCTTGATTGAGCAACACCATGGCGAGGTACCGGAAAGTAGAGAGGCGCTAGAAGCCTTGCCCGGCGTGGGACGCAAAACCGCCAATGTGGTACTCAACACCGCGTTTGGTTGGCCCACCATCGCCGTGGATACCCATATTTTTCGCGTGTCCAATCGTACCAAGTTCGCGATGGGTAAAAACGTCAATGACGTGGAAGAAAAACTGATCAAGGTGGTGCCTAAAGAATTTAAGGTCGATGTGCACCACTGGCTAATTCTGCATGGACGCTACACCTGCCTCGCACGAAAACCTCGCTGTGGCAGTTGCATCATTGAAGATTTATGTGAGTACAAAGAAAAAGTTTATCCAGATAGCTAACGCCGTCAACGGCGAGCACTGGCAAGCCAAAAAGGAGCAACGTCATGTCAAACGGCAGAATTCTACACACCATGATCCGCGTCGGTGATCTAGACCGTGCTATCAAGTTTTATACCGAAGTAATGGGAATGCGTTTGTTACGCACCAATGAAAACGAGCAGTACAAATATAGCTTGGCGTTTGTCGGCTATAGCGATGAATCAGAAGGCGCCGTGATTGAGCTGACCTACAACTGGGGCGAAAGCGAGTACGATCACGGTAACGCCTTTGGCCATATCGCGATCGGTGTGGATGATGTTTACGCGACCTGCGATCAAATTCGTCAAGCGGGCGGCAATATCACCCGCGAGCCAGGCCCTGTCAAAGGCGGTAGTACTGAAATCGCCTTCGTGACTGACCCTGATGGCTACAAATTGGAGCTTATCCAAAACAAAAGTGCCTCTGCGGGGCTGAACGGCTAACACAGCAAGACACGTCACAAAAATAAGCCCGGCATTCGATGCCGGGCTTTTTCGTGCTGTCTATGTTGTATCGGAGGCATACACTGTCTGTGATAACCTCTGTGGCTGTCGCCTATAACAAGGTTCTTCCTAACGAAATCACCACACGGCGGTTTTTACTGCGCCCAATTGGGTCGTCGTTGTCAGCAATCGGACGGCGTTCGCCATAAGCCTCAACGGTAATCCGATCTTCAGGTAAGCCCAGCGAGGTAAAGTAGTCGCGCAATTTCTTCGCTCGTCGCTCTGACATTTGCTGATTGGCTTCACGGGTGCCACGCGCATCAGAGTAGGTCGCCACTAGCACCAAATCGATATCATCGCTGTAACGAACAAACTCGGCTATCTGCGTCAATCGTTGGCGGCTTGCTTTGGTCAACTCATCGCTGTTTTCTTGATAGCGCAAGACGGTAAAGGAAATGTCCTCAAACGCATACGGCAATAACTTATTCAGACACCGGCTAAATTCATTATATGGCGAACCAAATGCCACCGCCGATAACGCCACATCCACCTGTCGCTGCTGACGCTGCCAGTCTTTAAAGCTAAACGTGGGGAATCGTCCCGCCTCTAGCTCACTCAGCATCGCCCAAGCCGTTTGACCGCCCACATAGCCATCAAATTGTTTGAAGAACTGGAGTTGGTCCATATAGCGAGCCGGCTCTCCGGGCATCCAGTCAGCGGGCATGGAAAGCAGTGACACCTGCGCGGTCTCACCCATGGGCCGCTGCATATCGAGTGAGAAATCGAGATTCATGTCCTTACTGGCTCGTGATGTGAACGATGCTTGCCCGTACCCTGGCACGTCATGCTCAAGACGGCACTCAATGGGCGTATCAATTGTCACGGTCCAGTTTGACTCCCCCAACGATGCCACGTATTGCTTGTTGGCAGACGCCTGGTTGGGCAAAAGAAGAGCAACACATGACACCACCACTGGGATAAAGTGCCATTTCATTAAATCAACAGGACAAAACGCCATTACAGACTCCGTACGTCGCGTGATTCTGTCTTCACGCACAGTTTACTGCTTGAAAGGTTGCGCGAGTCACCGCTGCTGCAGTGACCAAAACATGGCTTAGACAAAAACAAATGGTTATAAAGTTATCGACACGTTACACGCCGACTTTAGCTTAACGCCACTATTTGCGATAATCACCCTTTTCTTATTATTCGTAAAGTGACATCAGCATGAGCCAAGCAAGTGATCCAAATAGTCTCAAAGCCCGATTCCGTGGTTATTTCCCTGTCGTTGTCGACGTTGAGACAGCCGGCTTCAATGCCCAAACCGATGCACTGCTAGAGATTTGTGCTGTCACCTTAAAAATGGACGAGCAAGGCTGGTTATCGCCAGACAAAAAGCTGCACTTTCATGTCACCCCGTTTGAGGGCGCTAACCTTGAACCCGCCGCCCTAGAGTTCACCGGTATCCGTGACCCTTATAGCCCACTACGCGGCGCGGTTGATGAAGGCGAGGCCTTGCGGGAAATCTTTAAGCTTATCCGTAAAGAACAAAAAGCAGCGGAATGCCAACGCACCATTATGGTCGCCCACAACGCTAATTTCGATCACAGCTTTGTGATGGCCGCCGCCGAGCGGGCGCAATTAAAACGTAATCCGTTCCACCCTTTCGCCACCTTTGATACCGCCGCCCTGAGCGGACTGGCGCTCGGGCAAACCGTGTTGGCGAAAGCTTGCCAAACGGCGCAAATCCCGTTCGATAATAAAGAGGCGCACAGTGCGCTCTATGATACCGAGCGTACCGCTGAGCTATTCTGTGAAATCGTCAATCGTTGGAAACGCTTGGGCGGTTGGCCCCTGCCTTCCACCTCGGAGAGCACAGCGTCCCCCTCTACCTAATCACGCTGGTGTAAAGACCGTATACGCACAGTCAGGTCGGCAACAACGCAACCTTTGCGTTGCTACCGACCCTGCATGCTTGACGCCAAACGTGTTCACAAACCACAAAAAGTTCAGCTTATAGTTGTTAACAATTTGTTTGCGGTCACATTTTTGTGATCTTATTTTGGTCTTTATTTCGTTATCAGACTAACCACTATTAAACAGGCACATAAGGAGTGAGCGACAAAAACCGAGTGTGAAAATCACGTTAAATAGGGGCTGAGCATAGGTATAACTCAAATAGAGTATTTACTTAAAACAACTGATAGAAACATTGTCAGCCCAACCAGGTGAAATATTGTGTTACCCGTTTTGAAACCAACCTTTAACAAACGTGAAATTGGTGCCACTATTGAACCTGTAGAACATCCGACCACTTCTCACGCCCACGTAAGATGGGCACTGAAGCGGCGGCCCCAAAGAACAAGAAGCTAATTAACAAAGGAGTGAGGCGCGTTATGTCATCACTATTTAAGAAATCGCTAGTGGCAACCAGTTTATCTTTGTTAGCCGTGCAAGCACACAGTGCCGGCTTCCAAGTATCAGAAACCTCGGTATCCGGTTTGGGGCGTGCTTTTGCCGGTGAAGCCGCTATCGCAGATAATGCCGCAGTGGGCGCACGCAACGCCGCTGCCCTAACCCGCTTTAACACCACCGCTTTCTCGGGCGGCTTAAGCATCATTGACCCAGATGTGCATGCAGATGTCGATGCTACGAGCTCGACGATGGAAACGGACGCAAAAGATATCGCCCCCACTGAATATGTACCTAACATTCATATTATTCAGCCGATTGATGACAAATTAGCGGTGGGCTTCTCTGCCTTCTCAAATTTTGGTCTATCAACCGACTATCCGAAAGACTTTTACGCGGGGTCAATTGCGGGGTCAACCGAACTGGTAACCATGAACTTCAACCCTAATATTGCCTACAAGCTTAATGATCAGTGGAGTATCGGTGCGGGTATCAGTGCCATTTACGCTGATGCAGAGCTAAAACGTCAGAAAGGTGCACTAGCTGGTACTATTGGCGGAAGTCCAACAGATCAAGCAGCAAAACTTGCTGGGGATGGTTGGGGATTTGGCTGGAATCTCGGCGTGCTTTGGGAGGTCAATGAAGATAATCGATTTGGTTTGACCTATCGCTCGCAAACCGATGTCACCCTTGATGGCAAGTTTACAGATGGTTTGGCGGCGCTTGCAGGTGGTCCAACCGGAGGAGGCCCTGGCACTAAAGTGGATGGTGAGTTGGAACTTAACTTACCTGAAATCATCGAGTTCTCTGGCTTTCATCAGTTAAACCAACAAATCGCAGTGCATTATAGTGCCATGTACACTGGTTGGGATAGCCTAAAAGAGCTTAAAGCAACAGGTTCAGGCTGCTCTGCCAATAACAATGTATGTTTCCAAAAAGAAGAAGACTGGGACAACAGCTGGCGTTATGCGCTGGGTGCTACTTATACCATGGATGAGCACTGGGCATTCCGTGCGGGCTATGCCTATGATGAAAGCCCTGTGCCTGCGGAAAAGCGCACGCTAAGTATTCCGGATTCAGACCGTCATTGGTGGAGCTTAGGGACGACCTATACAGCGAACGAAAATCTGTCGGTTGACCTCGGTTTCGCTTACCTAGACGGTGATCAAGTTGATGGTACGGAAGCACTAACTAGCACTACCTCGTCCGACACTGACTTCTCAGCCGGTGGCGATGCGTACATCTATGGTTTGCAGCTGAACTACTTGTTCTAATCCCGACTGCTTAACCTAAACCCAAGGAGCCGGCCTATTAAGGCCGGCTTTTTTTGGTCTATGTTCCGACCTGAATGACATTAGAAGCGATGGCTGGCCGCTATGATGGAATAACGCGACCAAGCCCCGCACACAGACATGCCGTGAACCCATCCCTGGGGGCGCCGCCGCGCCCTTTTTGCCTACTTTACTGGTCGCGACTTTCAGCAACGCTGACAAGCTTGAAAGAAAGTAACCAAAAAAAAACCGATTACCCCTCGACACGGACAAAATTTTGCGCAAACTGGGTAGCCTAATTACAAAACCATAGATAATCCCTGCAGTGAAGCTGCAGTCACCACACTCGTAACAGGAATGTTTAATGAACCCGGTAGTCATTTCAGTCTGCGTCATGCTGGCATTGGCGCTTATGCGTGTAAATGTCGTTGTCGCGCTCACGTTCAGCGCCGTCCTTGGCGGCTTGGTCGGTGGTCTTAGTATTTCCGACACCATTAGTGCCTTTGAGGGCGGACTGGGTGGCGGTGCCACCATTGCCCTGAGCTATGCGATGCTCGGCACCTTTGCCGTCGCTATCAGCCGTTCTGGGATCACGGATGTGCTTGCGCACTCGGTGATCCGCAAGTTAAACGCGCGTCCAACCGATGCCAACACCGCCACCTTTAAATATGTTGTTTTAGTCCTTTTAGGGCTGTTAGCGATTTCGTCGCAAAATGCGATTCCGGTCCACATTGCCTTTATCCCTATTGTGATCCCCCCACTATTGCATGTGTTCCAACGCTTAAAGCTCGACCGTCGTCTGGTCGCCTGTGTACTCACCTTTGGCTTAATCATGCCGTATATGGTGTTACCGGTCGGCTTTGGCGGCATCTTTTTGAACAACATTTTGCTCAAAAACCTCAATGACAATGGCTTAGATGTGGTCGCGAGCCAGGTTCCTACAGCCATGTTATTGCCTGCAGCGGGTATGGTGGTTGGCCTGTTGATCGCCACCTTTATTAGCTACCGTCAGCCGCGCCAATACAGTGAAAAAGACGTCTTGAGCGCTGAGCCGGAAAACCAAGGCATTCAATCGCGCAACTTGTGGGTCGCCGCGATTGCCATTGTCGCCGCATTAAGCGTGCAACTAATGGCAGGCTCAATGATTGTGGGCTCGTTGGCTGGTTTTATGGTGTTTACCTTTGGTGGCGTGATCCGCTGGAAAGACACCCAGGATGTGTTTACCAAAGGGGTGCACATGATGGCGATGATTGGCTTTATTATGATCACCGCCGCGGGCTTTGCTGCCGTCATGAAAGCCACGGGGGGCGTCGAATCCTTGGTCGCGTCCCTATCGGGGTCAATTGGTGAGAACAAGCCGCTTGCAGCCTTTTTGATGTTAGTGGTGGGGCTTTTGGTCACCATGGGGATCGGCTCGTCATTCTCAACCATTCCCATTATTGCCACTATTTATGTCCCCCTCTCACTGGCATTTGGTTTTTCACCGATGGCGACGATTGCCTTGGTAGGCACGGCAGCCGCATTGGGCGACGCGGGCTCACCGGCATCTGACTCCACCTTGGGTCCCACATCGGGGCTGAATGCCGACGGTCAGCACGAGCATATTTGGGATACTGTGGTACCCACCTTTATTCACTACAACTTGCCATTAATTGCGTTTGGCTGGCTAGCGGCCATGGTGCTCTGAGCGGGTACGCTAAACAAACGTCACGCACAATGTCAGACATAGATGAATACAAAAAAGCCACGTCCAGGACGTGGCTTTTCAATGTTTGTCACATCAATAACCGCGTTATTCGTTGTCACTCGCATCACGGCGCTCAGCCGCTTCTTTGACCAATGGCTGTAGCTCACCTTTTTGGAACATTTCCAGAATGATGTCACAACCGCCGACCAATTCACCTTCAATCCAAAGCTGAGGGAAGGTCGGCCACTGCGCGTATACAGGCAGCTCTGCGCGGATATCTGGGTTTTGTAAGACATCTACATAAGCAAACTTCTCGCCACACGACATAAGCGCTTGAGAGGCTTGAGAAGAAAAACCACAGCTTGGCAGTTTTGGCGACCCTTTCATGTAAAGCAGAATSGCATTTTCTTCGATTTGCTGCTTGATTTTGTCCGTTGTTTCCATTGCTTCCTCGAACACTGTCTGTGAATCTTGCCTTGATTCTACTGGTTAACAAGCCGGAAAAAAATGCCTAAATCTTTTGTGGGATTAGGCATAAAAATTTTACTGCGATCCTTTTAATAAAGTAAAAACTTGCTAAACTACACTCAGCAAAACGAAAATAGTAGCCACACCCGATGCTTAGGTGGTGAGTTGTTGATGTGCTCATTGATGACAAACGACACGCTTGAGCGGTCGGTGATGGACTACAGGAAGCACTCTCACGATAAAAACGGAGATATAAGCAATGTCATTCCAACTACCTGAACTCCCTTTCGCAAAAGATGCGCTAGAGCCACATATCTCAAAAGAGACGCTGGACTATCACTATGACAAGCACCACAACACCTATGTGGTGAAGCTTAATGGTCTGATTGAAGGCACTGACTTTGAAGGTAAATCACTGGAAGAGATCATCAAAACCTCTTCAGGCGGTGTATTTAACAATGCTGCGCAAGTGTGGAACCACACCTTCTACTGGCACTGCCTAAGCCCTAACGGTGGCGGCGAGCCTACTGGTGACGTTGCAGAGGCAATCACTAAAGCCTTTGGCTCTTTTGACGAGTTTAAAACTCAGTTCACCAACGCCGCGGTCACTAACTTCGGCTCAGGCTGGACGTGGCTGGTGAAAAAAGCAGATGGTTCAGTGGCGATCGTCAACACATCAAACGCTGAAACCCCACTGACTCACGACGGTGAAACGCCACTACTGACCGTGGACGTGTGGGAGCACGCTTACTACATCGACTATCGCAACGTGCGTCCAGACTATCTGGCTGCTTTCTGGAAGTTGGTCAACTGGGACTTTGTTGCGAAAAACTTCGCAGGCTAAGTCAGCTTACGAAAAAGCGTGAAGTTAAGGGGGCGTCTATCGCCTCCTTTTTTATGCACGCTTGATACGCTAGGACTAAGCGATACAGAACATCGGACACAAAAAAGCCGCCAACTCCGTTGACGGCTTAATGTGGCTATTACACGGCCATTAGCCTTGCTCTTTTTCCGACAAGATAATGCGCAACGTACGACGTAGAGGTTCTGCCGCGCCCCACAGCAGCTGGTCACCCACGGTAAAGGCATTAAGAAAATCGTCACCCATCGCCAGTTTACGCAAACGACCCACAGGCACAGACATGGTGCCTGTCACCTTCGCCGGGCTCAGATCCGTCATGGTCACATCGCGCTCATTAGGGACAACACTGACCCAATCGTTATGAGATGCAATCATGTCTTCAATTTCATCCATTGGCACTGCTTTTTTCAGCTTAATGGTCAATGCCTGGCTATGACAGCGCATCGCTCCCACACGGACGCACGTACCGTCGATAGGGATTGGGTTATTGTCTAACCCCAAGATTTTATTGGTTTCAACCGAGGCTTTCCACTCTTCCTTGCTCTGACCATTTTCGCGCTTCACGTCAATCCAAGGGATCAGTGAACCGGCAAGCGGCACGCCAAAGTTGTCACTTGGGAAGTCACTCGAGCGCATGGTTTGCGCAACTTTGCGGTCAATGTCCAAGATAGAAGTGGCAGGGCTGGCCAAATCAGTGTTGACAGCATCATTAATCACGCCCATTTGGCTGATCAGCTCGCGCATGTGCTTGGCACCTGAGCCTGACGCAGCTTGATAAGTCTGGGCGGTCATCCACTCGACCAGGCCATTTTGGTATAGGCCACCCAAGCCCATCAGCATCAAACTCACGGTGCAGTTACCACCAACAAAGGTGCGCGTGCCTTTATGAATTCCCGCTTGGATTTGTTTGAAGTTAATCGGATCCAAGGTGATGATACTATCATCTGCCATTCGTAGTGATGACGCCGCATCAATCCAATAGCCTTTCCAACCTGATTCACGCAGCTTTGCGTAAACATCGTTGGTATAATCTCCGCCTTGGCAGGTGATAATAGCATCGAGGGTTTTTAGCATCTCAATGTCGTAAGCGTCTTTTAGAGTGCCCGCATCCTTACCGTAGTTCGGAGCGTCAATCCCAACCTGAGACGTACTAAAAAACACAGGTTCGATATGGTCGAAATCTTTTTCTTCCACCATACGCTGCATCAGCACAGATCCCACCATGCCACGCCAGCCAACTAAACCTACTCGCATCATAATTTTCACACTCCATGTTGTGTGACCGTCGTTTAAAGTTCGACAGTCAGTGAAAAAACGTTTTTGATACTAACACGTCTTTTCACAGTCGTCAGGTTAGCCCCTTTTTCTGCTCAATTATCCACCATTTTTTAACCGTTCCATCACTGGTACCCACCTTGATTTAACGTACATACGCCGACAAACACCGCCTCCAGACACATAAAAATCATTAGTATAAAACAGATAATTAACCTTAAAAACACAAGGAAAAAACATATAACAATGGCAATTAACCTCGCTCGCGTTCGACTCACATAAGCGACAAAAATGTTTCCCATCTCATTGTTCTGTTAGCTAGAGTATGACGCCTCACAAATGGAACAAAGGATACTGACACACGGACAGTGATGTGAGTTTGGTTGTTGCTAGTTGCATCGCTAAATGGCGCAGGGAGTAGTCGCGCAATCACAGACGATCCACCTTCCGATAATGATATTGATACGTTCGCCCTATCGGTTGTCACCGAGTGCGACGTGAAGAAGGTTCAGTTATGACAACACATCAAATTCGATTACCATCCATCGTTCAGGTCATTCTGGCGCTTGGTGCATTTTTGGCGCTCGCGTTTTCGTTTACCGCAAAACTCGATTTACCCATCCAACTGGCATTATTTATTGGCTGGTTTGTGATCATGGGCTTGGGGCTCAAATTAGGCCACCAATACAAAGACCTTGAATCGGCAGCAACCAAAGGTATTTCCAACGGTCTTGGGGCGGTGTTAATCCTCCTGTCCGTGGGCGCTCTCGTGGGTACCTGGATTGCAGGCGGCATTGTCCCCACCATCATTTATTATGGTCTGAAAGCTATCCACCCTTCTATCTTCCTTTTAGCGACCATGTTGATTTGCTCATTAACCGCTTTGGCGACAGGAACCTCTTGGGGCGCAGCCGGTACCGCGGGGATTGCAATGATGGGCATTGGTCAAGGCCTAGGCATTCCAGCGCCAATGACTGCGGGTGCGGTGCTGTCAGGGTGTTATTTCGGCGACAAAATGTCTCCGCTGTCTGATTCGGTGATCCTCGCATCATCGATGTCAGGGGTGGAAATTGTCGAGCATATTAAAGGCATGCTTCCGATTGCGCTTATCAGCTACATCATTACCGGCATTCTGTTTACCCTTGTTGGCTGGCACTATGCCGGCAATGTGGATATGAGCCAGGTAGAAATGGTGAAACAAGCGATGCAAGATCAGTTTGTCATCACCCCGATGTCATTTATTCCTGTCCTCATTGTCCTTGCCCTGCTCGCCATGCGCCTTCCATCCTTCCCGGTGATCAGCTTTGGCTCGTTACTGGGCGTGGTGTGGGCAGTCATGCTGCAAGACATGGCTCCTGTTGCGGCGATTAATACCGCCTGGGCCCCCTTCTCTGTCGCGTCAGGGGTGGATTTCATTGATGCCATTCTCAATCGCGGCGGTATGTCATCCATGCTTGGTTCTGTGGCCGTGATTGTGTTTGGTCTCGGTTTCGGTGGCTTGTTGGAAAAAGTGGGCGTACTCCATACCATCGCTAATCTCTTTGAGCGCCGCGTCAATAGTGCTGGAAGCTTGGCCACCTCAACCATTGGTACGGCCTTTATGGGGAACATTTTTGGCTCAGCGATGTATGTATCACTGATCTTAACCCCCAAAATCTGTGCGAAAAACTACGACCGCTTGGGTTATCAGCGCAAGAACTTATCCCGTAACGCCGAGTTCGGTGGCACACTGACATCTGGGATGGTGCCTTGGAGTGACAATGGTATCTACATGGCAAGCATCTTGGGTGTCGCGACCTTGTCGTATGCGCCGTTTATGTGGCTAAGCTTTGTTTGTATCGCTGTGACTATCGTGACTAGCTACATGGGTTGGTTTGTCGACAAAGTCGAGCCAGCACAGAACGCGCACACTGACGACGCAGCGACCCTAGACGCCGCGCCCGAGCGCGCATAAAAACGCAGATCACATATTGTGGTCAATGCGTCGCTAAGCGAAGTAAAGAAAAAGCGGGACACCATCAGGTGTCCCGCTTTTTATCATATAGATCACACTGACCCAGCCATGGTCAATGGTCTAGACGCTAGTCATCATCTCGGCTCGATAAACGACGCTGAAGCTGGTCGCGCAAGTTCGGCGGCGTGCCTTTAATGGTCAGCGTATCTGTCTCTGGATCATAAAACACACGCTCTCCTAACAGCATGGCGTCAAAGTTGACCGACAAACCGCCACCAGCTCCGACAAACTTGGTGAGCTTTCGCATCGTGGTTCTATCAGCCGGGAACTGCGCTTCAAGTTCATACCCTTGCTGGTTAGCGTACTGATAAAAGTCAGTGCCGTCAGGCGTCGCTGGCAGTTCACCGGCCAGCTCTTTCACCACCACTTCATCACCGGCTTTGAGCTGATCATTGCAATAATCAAACACTTGCTTACGGGTATTATGCTTTTCTTCCTTGTCGAGGCGGGCATCGTCGCAGTAGTCTTCTACCGCTTGCATCAGCACCTGATTTTGCTGCTTACTATCCATTCCCACTTCCGCTTGCAGAAAGTCGAGGAAGAAATCAGCGACTTTGCGCCCCACGCGGCCTTTGATAAAGGAAAGATAGCGATTTGATTCGGCATCTGTCTCCCACGTCGATAAGTCAATGCGCGCAGCGATATCCATCTTGCTCACATCGAGATACTCGGTGGCATTCACCTCCAGTTCATCAGTGACACGTAAACTGTGCTTCGACTCGAGCACGCCGATAAACAGATAGTCCGTCGCGAGCGCTCGGTAGTGCGCCATCACTAGGGTACCGTTGTCGGCAAAAGGGTATTTCGCTAATTCAGCGCGCAAGCGCTCCACCGCTTTTTCTGACAACGTTTGAAAGTCGAGCGTGTCGGCGCGATAGGCCTTTAACCACTGCTSGAAGTCACTCTCGGTGTCAAACAAAGCAAACCCTTTGCCTGCTTTTGCATGATAAACCCGATGAATGTCTCCCATCAGGTTTTCCGTCTGCTCGGTGAGCGGCAACGGGCCGTCTCGAAGGTGAACGTTAAGCGAATCATCATCTTGCTTAACGATTTGATGCAATATTACGTTAGAAAGCGTGAGGGTCATGATTGAAAAGATTTTCAGTAAGACTAAAGTGTGAGTTATTATACGCTGCTTTGGTTTTAAGAAGAAAAGACGAATTTATGCCTGTAACTTCAAAATATGACGACGAGCAAGTGGAACGTATTATCAGCGATGTTGTCAACGTGTTAGAACAACACGATGCCTCTACGGATTTATCGCTGATGGTGATCGGGAATGTCGCCACTAACATCCTTAATCACAATATTCCTGCCGCCCAACGCCAGGCATTTGCCGACAAGTTTGCCCAGGCATTAATGGCATCCATCGATAAGCAATAATGCAAAAGCAGCAGTCGCTAATAAGAGAAGAATAAATTTGTATGGTTGATAGCGGAACATCGTATCGTGACAAAGTATCCCAGCTAATCAGTTGGGGGCATTGGTTTAGCTTTTTTAACATCATTGCCGCTATGTTGCTGGGCACGCGCTACATCAGCCAATCAGGATGGCCTGAAACGCTATTAGGGCAAAGCTACTTGGTGTTCAACTGGGTTGGGCACTTTGGCTTTCTGGTGTTTGCGCTTTATATTCTGATTATTTTCCCGGCCAGTTTTCTTATCCCCTCCCAGCGGTTAATGCGGCTGTTTGCCGTACTGGTTGCCACCATTGGGATGATGGTGCTGCTGCTTGATATTTACGCTTACCAAACCCTGCACCTTCACCTTAACCCATTGGTGTGGGAGCTGCTGTTAAGTGGCGAAAAAACCGATATGAATGCGCATTGGCAGTATTTGTTTATTGCCGTGCCTGCTATTTTTATCTTAGAGCTGATTATTGCTGAATGGGTGTGGCGCAAACTGCGTAAACTGACGCGTAAACGTATCGGTATCCCCGTGGCTGCCGTCTTTGCGCTTTGCTTTATCTCTAGCCACCTTATCCATATTTGGGCGGATGCCTTCATATACAGCCCGGTCACCGCACAGCGCTCTACCTTCCCGGTCTCCTATCCGATGACCGCGAAAACCTTTATGGAAAAGTACGGCTTACTCGACAGGCAAGAGTATCAACGTTTGCGCGAACAACGTGGGCAGGAAACCAGCGAAGTGATCCGCTACCCTCTCAAACCACTTGCGTTCGCCCCGGATGCCAACAAGTATCAGAAAAACTTACTGATGGTGATGGTAGAGGGGCTGCGTGCGGACATGGTAAACCCGGTAACCATGCCTCACCTCCACCAGTTTGCCAATCAAAACCTGTGGTTTAAAAATCACTTTAGCAGCAGCAATGATGACATGGCGGGGTTGTTTGGCTTTTTCTACGGCTTGCCTGGCAGTTATGCGCAAAGTGCCCGTACCGAGGGACTGCGCCCCGTACTGATAGAAACACTCAAACAGCGAGACTATCAATGGGGATTGTTTAGTGGCGATCATTTTGCCAACCCCATTTATTATCAAAGCATTTTCAGCCAAGCGCTTGAACGCGACAGCCAATCGGATCAACCCGCTTGGCAGGCGGACGCCAACGCGGTTGCCTCGATGCGCAACTGGCTGGTGCACCGCGAAACCGACAAGCCATGGTTTGGTTACCTAGAACTGGCAACGGTGAATGAATACGAGCAAGGTGGGGACTACCCACAGCCTTTTCAGCCGGCGCTTGACAGTGCCATGGCAGGGGTCGATACCCAGACAAGCTTGGTACTAAAAAACAGTTATAATAACGCCGCACATTACGTTGACGAGCAGCTTGGCCGCTTGCTTGAGCACCTAGACCAGTCAGGGCAGCTGGACAACACCGTGGTGATGATCACCGCTAATCACGGAATGGAGTTTAACGAAACCGGACTCAACAGCTGGGGCTCAAACTCAAACTACAGCCGATATCAGTTACAAGTCCCTATGATTATGCATTGGCCCAACCAAGATGCGGAGCAAATTGCGCATTACAGCAGCCACCTAGACGTGGCCCCTACATTGATGGAGTCAATGCTATCGGTCAGCTCTCCGGCGGAGACGTATAGCAGTGGAACCAACTTGTTCGAGCTTAAAAACCGTCCACGCAAGTGGGTGCTTGCTGGCGATAGCCGAGATATCGTGGTGGTACAACCGCAAAAAACCACTGTGGTGGATAAGTTTGGCAACTATAAGGTGTTTGATAAGCACTACACCCCGCTGCCAGAGGGGAAACCGCAGTTGTCACTGCTGATGCAAGTGATGCATGAACTGAAACGCTTTTATTATCCCGAAGAGCCGTCGTCGTGATTGGCAAGGCGCAGAGGAAAACGTCACTTCGCCACGCTATGTTGACGCTTTAATAGCCAAACGGTTGAAAAACCGAAAAACAATCCCCCTTGGCAATTGACACCCACTAGGCCGATTCGTAATATAGCGCTTAGTCGGTCTGTAGCGCAGCCTGGTAGCGCACTGTCATGGGGTGTCAGGGGTCGCTGGTTCAAATCCAGTCAGACCGACCAATATTTAAGCCCACCGTTCATCGAACGGTGGGCTTTTTCGTACGCGGCCTTTTCGTACACGGCTTTTCTGTACACGTATGTATACTGTGCAGGCTATTTATCGGCTTGTCGCCCGATAAATGCCGCAACCACGGTATCTTCGCCTAGTTGACGAGAGAACACATAGGCACCCGCTTGGGGGATGGCTTGATGCTTGCCTGCACCAATCGCCGGATGATCTTGCCTAAACTGGCCCACTTTACGCCAATGGTTCAGCAAGTCAGCTTGCATCGCGTTGCGCTGCCATATCATGTCTGAACGAGTGCCTTGATGGAAATCGTCCCCGTAAGGGCCCAAGTCACGCCCGACTTCATCACCATAGAACACTTGTACCGCACCGGGCGCTAGCAACAATGCGTTGGCGGCACCACGCTGCATGCTGGCGTCTTTAAAGCGACTGAAAAAGAGCTCAGTATCATGGGAAGACATATAGCTTACCGGGATGAAATCCGCCTCTTTTGCCATGGTGTCTGCATACGCTTGATAAGTGTCTTGCATTTCACTCAGACAGTACGCTCCCTTGTCCATCTGCTTTTGCAAGTCGAAATTAATCAACGCATCAAAGCCTTGGTCAAAATAAGGACTACGATAAGCACGGTGGCCCCACACTTCTCCCATCATCCAGAACGGCTCTCCCGTTTTGCCATGCTGACGTCGCCAAGTCTCTAACGCCGCCGAAGCTTGCGATTTCAATGCTCGCCAAACTTCTCCATCGACATGCTTGACCGTATCCACCCGAAAACCATCAATACCGAAACGCTCTACCCATTGGGTTTGCCATTCAAGTAAGTAATCACTCACGGTATAGTTATCACGCGCTTCAACGCGGGTACCTGGATTGTTTAGCAGCCATTGCGGTGGCGTCACTGGCTGATCGGATTCCGTTTTAAAATCTGGTAGCCCGGCCAATGTCAGGGTTTTATCACTGCTACCGGGCTGATCATAACCCGGTAACCCCGCACGCACCCAGTCTTTGCCCCACCATTGGTGCCAGTGGGTGCTCTTGTAGTCAATGGCCTCATGAAAGTCATGCCAACTTTGCCCCTCATCGGGCTGCCAATCTTGCCATTTTTCTGGCAACTCAGCGTCATTGACGACGTTAATCCCATCTTGCTGTAAGTCCGCGAGCGTGGCATAACCTGGATGGTTGACCACAGCGTCTAGGAACACTTTTAGGCCGCGCTGATGCGCTTCATCCACGAGGGTTTTGAGCACGGCATCATCACCAAAGTTGTTGTCCACTTGAGTAAAATCACGTGACCAATAACCGTGGTAGGCATAAAAAGGAAAACTGCCCTGGCTACCACCGCCGACAAAGCCATGCACTTGCTCGACAATCGGGGATAGCCAGATCACATCTGTGCCGAGCGACTGGATATAATCCAGTTTATCAATCACGCCTTGCAAATCCCCACCATGAAAAGTGCCGATGTTCTGTGCATCATCTTGATGACGCCCATAACTGTGATCGTTGCTCGGATCGCCATTGTTAAACCTGTCTACCATCACAAAATAGATATTGGCATTCCGATAACTAAACGCAGAAGAAGGCGCGTCAACGGGGGCCAGCAGCACCAAGCCACCGCTGTTCGCTGCCGGCGTCAGCGTGACACTGTGATCCTTTACACGCACCACTTGGCCACTGAGTGTTTCTTTTAGCTGAGTACCTTCAGCAAAGCTATCGCCAAGCTGCAAAGTGACAGGTCCGCCTTGATACTGCTGGCATTGCACATCCGGCAAAGGCCGTTTAAAGGTGGAGGCCGTTTTTTTCGGCTCACGTTTTACGCTTAATGTGCGCGTATCCGCTTGATAATAAAACCCATAGTCACCGGCAAAACGAATGGTGAGATCAAAGGTGCTGGCCGTGCCGCACCCCAGCGGTATCGGCGTATTAAACTTGGCGCTCGAGGGTGTATTCGCTTGGCACTCGCCATCCACACCGTCCACCGTGATTTGGTAAGTGTTTTTTCCCAATGCAAAGACCGCCGGTGCGTCTGCGTTGAGTGGCTTATCGGCTTGTGTGGTTGAGGTGGTCACCGTGATATGGGGAGAGGCTGCGGCTGTCATTGACAGCGAAGCGGCTATCGCGATAGCGAGCCGCTGCCAAGTAAAAACAGGGGTCATGATCGTGCTCCTTGCGATTTTCTTTTAGGGTAAAAAAACCACAAGCGATTGACATCATTCCTGCTTCTGCGCCCTAAAACTGTGAGCAATGACCATCAAAGGATGAGCCAAGCCAGTTATCCCTTGCGCGCGTAATCGGCAACCGCATAGTGAGATATTAATCATTATCCACCCCCAAAAGCTCGCCAATATCGGCAGCAGGGGCTGGACGACGATATAAATAACCTTGCCCAAAGGTGCAGCCTAGCTCATGCAATATGGCTTGTTGATGTAGCGTTTCTATTCCTTCTGCCACCACGCCGATCCCGAGACTATCCGCCATCGCTATCATCGCTGACACAATCGCGACTTCTTCTTCGTCGGGGGACTGGCTTTGAATATCTTTGATAAAGTGACGGTCAATTTTTAGTTTCGAGATCGGATAACGTTTTAGGTACGCCATGGACGAGTAGCCCGTCCCAAAATCATCGATCGCTATCCCGACACCTTTCTCACGCAATTGTTCGAGAACACGCAGCGCATTGGCTTGGTTTTCGATCAAGGTGTTTTCCGTGATTTCCAGCTCTAAAAAGCGTGGATCGGCGCCGGTGCGTGCGATGGCTTCGGCTACCACTTGGGTGAAAGTGACATCCGCGAGGTTACGCGGTGAAATATTCACGGCCATGGAGATCGGCGCCCCCGCATCATGCCAAGCCTTTAGTTGGCGACAGCCGGTTTCCACCACCCATCGCGTGATATCATGAATGATTGAACGCTCTTCGGCGACCTCGATAAAATGAATGGGAGACAGCAAGCCGCGCTCAGGATGATGCCAGCGCAATAATGCCTCGACACCCACAATCTGCCCCGTCACCAGATCCACTTGCGGCTGGTAAAAGAGCTCCAGTTCTTCATTTTGCACACATTGGCGTAACTCCACCGCCAAACGTAGCTTGTGGTTGGCATCAATGGTCAACGCATCATCATAGAACGCATAGGTGTTGCGGCCCGATTTTTTGGCGTGATACATGGCCGAATCGGCGAATGTGAGGAGCTCTTCCGTACTCGACGTATCGTCTGGGTATCGCGCAATACCAATGCTTACCCCGATTTGCGCATCAATGCCGCCATCGAGGACAAACAAACGGTTCATGGCATGGATCACGTTTTCAGACAAGCGAATACACGCGGTGTCATCAGTGTGAATCAAACGAAGAATGACAAACTCATCGCCCCCCAAACGTGCCAAGGTATCACCTTCATCAAGCAAACCATGCAGGCGCTCACTGACCAACTTCAATAGTGCGTCGCCCACCGCATGGCCATGGCTGTCATTAACGAATTTAAACTGGTCGAGATCCAGAAACATCAAGGCTATCTGATTGCGCTGAACGGACTGCATGTTCATCGCTTGACGAACACGGGATGTTAGCAACAGACGATTCGGTAACCCAGTCAGCGCGTCATAATGGGCCAAATCAATCAACTTTTTCTCCGAGTCCTTAAGTTTAGTGATGTCAGAGAAGACACCAATATAGTTAACGACCTCCCCGCTATCGTCTTTCACTACGCTAATAGAAAGCAATTGGGGATATACCACGCCATCTTTACGTCGATTCCATATTTCGCCTTTCCAACGCCCTTCGTCGGCGATTTGTTGCCACATCTCACTGAAAAACGCGTGATCATGACGCCCTGAGTTCAAAATGGCTGGCGTGGCACCCAGCACTTCTTCCTCTTTATACCCAGTAATCGCGCTAAATCCGCCATTTACCGTGACAATCCTTCCCGCCGCATCGGTAATCAGCACCCCTTCACTGGACTGCTCAAATATTTTTGCATTCAGCATGAGCTTTCTCTCTACTTCAAGACGTTCTGACACATCATGAATGACAGAAAAAAGCAGCTTGGCATGGCCAATGGTGATCGGTGAAGAATGGACTTCCACTTGCCGCACCTCACCACTTTTAAGCCGATGCGAGAAGATAAAACAATTTTTCGCACGCTGTTGCGCCTGAGAAAGGCTTTCTTTAAGGGTAGTATCGGTTTGAGTATTGATATCACTGATCCGCATCGACGTCAGAGCAGCATGGTCATAGCCATAAAACTGCTGCGCGCTGTCATTGGCATCAAGAATGTCGCCCGTTTTCGCATCGAGGAGCATCATCACCGCGTCGTGACGTTTAAAAATGCTTCTGAAGCGGTAACTATCATCCACCACACGCCCTATTGATTGGGCAAAACTACGCCCCGCGTTGTAGCGGCCATACAGGCCACCCAGCCAAAAAAGCAAAATAATCGTACCGACAACCCATACCGTGGGGTGAGGATGCAGCCCTTTCCATCCCGATTGCGGCACCCCCAGTAAACGCCAATCCCCCGAAGGCAAATTGACCGTGACCGTCTCAGGCGACTGGCTTAGTACCGACGTGTCACCATAAACCGTGGTAAATACCTGGTCAGATTCGCGTTTTTCCTGTAATACCGCGCGGACAGGATAGTTTTCTCCTTGCTTAAAACTGGCGGAGAACAAACCATCGATATCTAATACCGTGGATAACACCCCCCAAGGCAGACCGGTGTTTTGGTTGACTATTGACTGCCTGGCAATCAACGCCGTCCCACCTTGTATGAGCTCAACAGGGCCCGAAATGACAGGCTGTCTCGACCCATAAGCCGCGCGAACACTCTCTAATTGCTCGGGAATATCATGATAATGAGTGCCCAATAAGGAGGACTCTAACGTGTTAGGGTAGACGTGGCTGATCACCCAGTTTCGCGCCGCGCCAAAATTAAGAATATAGGGGGTTTTGTCTTTGAGCTGGCCCGCAAATCGGGAAAAATCCTTTTGGTCCAAATCAGGGTTAAGGCTGATGTAAGTAGCAAGTCCGTGACTTAAATCCAAATTCTGTGTCACTTTCAGCTCAATACGCGAGCGATAAGCCAGCAGCGCCCGTTGCACCTCTTTCACTTCTTGGTCATGCGCTTGTTGGTAGAGCCAAAACTCCACTGAGGCCACTGAGAAAGCAAAGACCAAAATGGAAATAAGCACATTATAAACAAACCCCACTCGCGCGGAGCGGCGTGCAACTTTATCAAGCGCTGAGGGAACAGCTTGCTGCATGACGTGATATAACCTTATTTCGCGCGGCTAGCGGAGCGAAAAATAACCAAATTTCAGATGTAGCACGTGATTATAAAGGGCGTGAATAGTTTCGCCAGTATTACTATTAGGTTTCACAACATTGCGCATAAACAGTATGCTTGATGGGGCTTTTCTATCAAGCGGTTACGCCTCTCACTTAACGTAACCACACCAACGCCGATGGCAAACAAGGAGTGTGCATGGCAATCACCATCGAGTACGGCGTACTATTGGTCAGCTTAGGACTGATCGCAGGGATTATTAATACGCTGGCGGGCGGCGGCTCGAACTTAACCTTACCCGCGTTGATGGTGATGGGCATGCCGGCTGATGTCGCTAACGCCACC
Source organism: Salinivibrio sp. IB868 (assembly GCF_001995655.1). Classification (NCBI taxonomy): domain Bacteria; kingdom Pseudomonadati; phylum Pseudomonadota; class Gammaproteobacteria; order Vibrionales; family Vibrionaceae; genus Salinivibrio; species Salinivibrio sp. IB868. The sequence continues at coordinate 180,395 of NZ_MUEW01000002.1, read as the reverse complement.
AATCGTGTAGCGGTTTGGTTACAGTGTGTATCTGGCATGTCAGGCTTTCGCCAACACAATAAGCTAGAGACACAAGACATTATCCCCGTTTTGATCCCCAATTTACTCGGTGGCCTTTGCGGTGCATTAGCCGCCGCTTGGCTCCCGACCAGCTGGGTGAAACCCTTGTTGCTTGGTACCTTACTGACCATGACGCTGGTGATGCTGATTAAACCTGCGACCTTTGGCCCCCCAGAGGGAACACCGACAAAACGCGTGAAAGATACGCCCATGGCTTGGTTGGGTCTCTTACTGGCTGGCTTCTATGGCGGCTTCGTGCAAGCCGGGGTAGGATTTGTACTACTGGCAGCGCTGTGCGGCACACTGCACTACGACTTAGTGCGTGGCAATGCGCTCAAGCTGGCCTGTACGCTCGCTTTTACGACGTTATCCTTAGTGGTTTTTATTGCCGATGACCTGGTACGCTGGGTTCCCGGATTAATATTGGCATTGGGCGCCATGCTAGGGGCACGGGTTGCGGTACGCTTTGCCATTTCCGCCAACCCCAAGGTGCTAAAAATCTTCTTATTTGTGATGACCTTGATCGGCTGCATCGCCGCCTATGCGTTCTAACGCCCGGCCTGTGTGTCAGGTGGCCGCATGACCAGGCGCGACACTTGCTCACCGGCTACGCAATATGCCGCTGCATGAGGCTATCTCGTGGCTTTGCGTGTGCGTTTTGTGGCACGCGTTGATGTCGCCGTTGACTTTTGATTAGCAGCCGGCTTTGCTTTCGTTGTTCGCTTTCGGTAGCCGGACGCACGCCGCCCTTTACGCGTGAAAGATTTAGAGGGGGCGGCAGGCAAGTCGCTTAACGAGGCCGGCGGTGGCGATGTTTTCACGGTTTCAATTAAGCCTGTCACTTGTGCCGTTAATCCTTGCATAAAAGGATGATATCCACACTGACGATCCGCCATATCTTGCAGTTGCCGCTCCCAATCCGCCGTCATATCCGGATATGTGGCACTGTCTGGCAGTGCGGCGATAAGCCCTTTACCACTGGCGCTGGCGTGTAACGTTTTTCCTTGCCGCGTTAATAACCCACGTTTCACCAATAACTCAATGATACCCGCACGGGTTGCTTCGGTGCCTAAGCCGTCAGTCTCACGCAATATCTCTTTCAGGGCTTTGTTTCGTACATAGCGACCAATGCCTGTCATCGCTTGCAGCAGGGTCGATTCCGTAAACGCCGCAGGCGGCTCTGTCATGCAATCTTTAATCTCACCGCGTTCACAGCGTTCTTGATCGCCTTTATTCATCAGCGGCAAGGGGGCGGCGTCACTGTCAGCCGTTTGTCGAGTCGGCAACAAAGCACGCCAGCCTGCTAACGTTAGCACCTTCCCTTTGGCGATAAAACAGCCGCCTGCGATATCAAATATGAGCTTGCCTTCCGCGTATTCGGCAGCAGGGTAAAACTGCATCACGTATTGGCGTGCGATGAGCTGATAAATCTTTGCTTCATCGGCTGACAAGCTTGTCGGCGCGACTTTCGCCGTGGGGATAATCGCATGATGAGCGCCTACTTTACTGTCGTTCCATGCCTTACCTTTACGCTGAGCATCAGCCTCATCACATGCCTGGCTAAGCGCCTCACAGCCTTGCTTAATGGCACCGAGTATCTTATTTGCCTCGGCGAAGTGGCCTTTGGGCAAATAACGACAGTCTGAGCGAGGATAAGTGATCAGTTTGTGGCGTTCGTAAAGCTGTTGGCACACATCCAGTGCTTTTTGCGCACTAAAACCAAACCGCTTTGAAGCGTCAATTTGTAATGCCGACAAATTGTACGGTAACGGCGCGGCCTGTTTGCGTTGTTGACGCTCCGCTTCAGTGACGGTCGCGGTTTGTCCTGCGATGCGTTGTGCGACATTTTCTGCCAAGGGACGAGACAGGACGCGTCCCTGTTCATCTTGCCACTTTGCACATGCCTCACTGGGCTGCCAACGTGCCCGTATCTCTCCCTCTGGATGAGCAATGATCGCATCCAGTTGAAAAAATGGGTGTGGCACAAAGCTGTCTATCGCCTGATCACGGCGCACCACCAGCCCTAACACTGGCGTTTGCACACGTCCGACTGATAACACGCCTTGGTAGCCGGCCTGTTTCCCTAACAAGGTATAAGCGCGAGACAAATTCATCCCATACAACCAGTCGGCCCGTGAGCGCGCTAAGGCAGATACGGACAGTGGCATGTAGGCTTTGTTATCTTGCAGTTGCGCGAGGGCTTTCTTCACCGCAGAAAGGTTTAAGTCACTGATTAAAAGGCGCTTAATGTTAGCTTTTTTGTTGGCACTGACCTTGGCGTAGTCAATCACTTCATCAACCAACAACTGTCCCTCTCGATCGGGATCACCCGCGTGCACCAGTTGGTCAAACTGCTTGATCAGCTTTTTAACAATAGCCAGTTGCACCGCGGCGGCTTGACGAGGACGGAGCTGCCATTTTTCAGGCACAATAGGCAGATCAGCCAGATCCCACTTTTTATAGCGGCTGTCATACGCATCCGGCTCAACCTGCTCCAGTAAATGGCCGATACACCAGGTCACCACGTCGCCTTGAGCGGTCTCGATGTAACCTTTGTGATTTTTGTGCGGTTTGGGTAATCCAGCCGCAATTGCGCGTCCGAGACTGGGTTTTTCCGCTATAAACAATCGTGCCATGACAAAGCCTTTTTAACCGTCGCTGAGCGCATGGTATGCAAAGGCCGATCAGGGCGCAATAAAAAACCTGTACATATGCACAGGTTTTTCGAGTTGAGCGCGATGGGTATGCACTCAGAGATAAGTGACATACTTGCTGGCATCGCGCTTTGGGGCATTGGCTGGGGCGCAATCCGGCGTCCCTAAGTATAAAAAGCCCACAATCTGATCGTCACCTTCTACCGACAGCGCGTCGCGCACAGCAGGATGATAAGCAAAGGCGCCAGTGCGCCAAAACCCTTGAAAGCCCTGCGCGACAGCGGCCATTTGCATCGCTTGCGTGGCACATCCCGCCGAGATATGTTGCTCAATGGTAGGAACTTTATCGTGCGGACGCGTACGGGCAATCACTGCGACCACCATAGGCGCTCGAAACGGGGCGTTACGCGCTTTCTCAATCGCCGCCTCATCCGCGCCATTGGTTTGTGCGGCGTCGGCAAGAATGGTGGAAAGCCGGGTGAGCCCCTCACCTTCACAGATCACAAATTGCCATGGCGTCAACGCGCCGTGGTCAGGGGCGCGCAGTCCTGCTTGAATGATGTTTTCAAGCACGTCACCGCTCGGTGCAGGCGCGGCAAGACGCGGTATCGAGCGACGCTGTAAGAGCATTTCAAGTGCGTCCATGATTCATCCTTTTTGCCGTTAAACGGCCATGTATAACTCGGTTACAATAGATTAACACAGCCGTGAACAGATAAAATCGTGCAATGTGTATGGATTTAGAGTGCCAACGCCGTTTCAATCCCTTGGCGAATCGCGCGTTTCGCGTCCAATTCGCCCGCATGCTCTGCGCCGCCAATCAAATGGTAAGACACCTTCGCCTCATCCAACTGCTCAGCGAGCTGGTTAACGGACTCTTGCCCTGCACACAAGATGATCTCAGTGGCAGGAATCAAGTGCGCCTCATCTTTGATACTGACGTGCAGCCCCTCATCATCAATTTTGTGATAGGTCACCCCTCCTACAAGATTCACACCCCGTTTTTGCAAAGTTTTACGATGGATCCAGCCAGTGGTTTTGCCCGGCCCTTTGCCAACACGTCCCTCGCGGCGCTGTAGCACCCACACCTGCTTATCGCTATGGGTATCATGGCCAGGATACAAGCCGCCTTCGTGGCTTATGGTTTTATCAATGCCCCACTCTTTAAGCCAATCATCCAAGCTTTGATCGCTGGGCTCGGTGATCATGGTGGCAACATCGACCCCAATGCCTCCCGCACCAATGATGGCAACATGGCTGCCAAGGGCTGGCTTCTCGCGAATAAACGTTTGGTAATCAATCACTTTTGGATGGTCGATACCTTCAATCGCGGGGCGACGCGGTTTGACGCCTGTTGCGATAACAATGTCGTCGAATTCGCGCAAGGCGTCGACATCCACAGACTGATTGAGTGTCACCGTCACCCCCGCTTTTTCTAGCCTTCGAAGGTAATAGCGAATGGTTTCTTTAAACTCTTCTTTTCCTGGAATGGCCATCGCCAAATTAAATTGCCCGCCTAGACGATCCGACTTTTCGAATAAGGTCACGTCATGACCCCGCTCAGCCGCTTCGGTGGCACAGCTAATCCCTGCCATGCCTCCCCCAATCACCGCTACTCGTTTCACTTGTCGAACAGGCGTCGCCACCAGTTCCGTTTCGTAACAGGCTTTCGGGTTCACCAGGCAGCTTGCCCGTTTTCCTTTGAACACGTGATCTAAGCAGGCTTGGTTACAAGCAATACACGTATTGATGTCATCCGGCTGTCCCGCCTTAGCTTTGGCAACAAACTCCGCATCGGCCAAAAATGGCCGAGCCATCGATACCATGTCCGCCTGCCCGCTCGCCAAAATCGATTCGGCGACCTCCGGTGTATTAATGCGGTTACAAGTGACCAGGGGCACCGACACTTCACCTTTAAGTTTTTCGGTCACCCAGCTAAACGCACCACGTGGTACCTGGGTGGCAATGGTGGGCACGCGCGCTTCATGCCAACCGATCCCCGTATTGATAATGGTCACCCCCGCTTGTTCAAGGCCTTTGGCTAAGGCAACCACATCCTCGAAGGTATTGCCTTGCTCGACCAAGTCCAGCATCGATAGGCGGAATATCACGATAAAGTCGTCGCCAGCAGCCTGACGGACCGCACGCATCACTTCAACGGCAAAGCGCATTCGATTTTCAACCGCCCCGCCCCACTGGTCATACCGACGATTAGCGCGGTGACAGAAAAATTGGTTAATGAGGTATCCTTCCGATCCCATGATCTCGACGCCATCATAGCCCGCTTCTCGGGCGAGCGCGGCACTGCGACCAAAGGCTTTAATCGTGCGCCAAATCGCCCGCTCACTCATTTCAAACGGGGTGAATTTACTGATAGGCGCGCGAATGGCTGACGCACTTTGCGCGAAAGGATGAAAGGCATAACGCCCCGCATGCAGAAGCTGAAGCGCAATTTTCCCGCCATTGGCATGGACCGCTTCAGTGATGGCACGGTGTGCACGTGCCGCGCGTCCGGAGCTAAATTGCGCGCTAAATGGGGTCAAGCGACCGCGAAAATTGGGCGAGAAGCCACCTGTGACAATCAACCCTACATCGCCTTTCGCACGCTCGGCGTAGAAGGCCGCTAGCTTTTTAAAACCATCGTTTGCTTCTTCAAGCCCAGTATGCATAGAGCCCATTAGGACCCGATTTTTTAGGGTGGTAAACCCAAGGTCGAGTGGGGCTAGCATGTGGGGATAAGGGTGCTGTTCCATTGCTTGCTCACTTATTGTTTGTGGTCTGACCAGACTATAGCGCTGACAGATACGTGATTTCAAACATTCGTTTACAAGTTAGCAACATGGTGTCGCGATTTATGATCTAGGTAGGACTTTCACCCAGTATTAGCGTATATCGACAATCGCTAGCACCTATCGCTCTTGGCTCTGATCAGCTAGGATATCAGCGACATGCACCGATGGACTCAAGTATGAAAAAACTGTTCCGCTTTATTGCATCCCTTTTTAAATGGCTGTGGCGTGCGCTCAGTTTCGCGCGGCAGCTTTTGTTAAACGTCCTTTTCATAGGCGTGATTGTTGCCATCTACTTTGCGCTCACCTCAGAAACACCCCTAACGCCCAAAAAAGAGGCAGAGTCCGTGAAGGTGGCACAGTCTGATCCCGAGCCACGCGCGCTTTTGCTGAATATTGATGGCCCGATTGTTGAACAGCGTCAACGGCTTAGCCCAATTGATACGCTGTCGCGCAACGCGCTCGGCCAGCCGGTTGAAAGTGAAAATGTGTTGTTTGACATTGTCGACACCATACGTCATGCCGCCACCGACGAGCAGATCAATGGGATTGTACTCAGCCTAGGCGACATGCCGTCCACCAGCTTGACCAAGCTGAGGTATATCGCCAAAGCCATCAATACGTTTAAAGAGAGTGGCAAACCCGTGATTGCCATCGGCGGCACCTATAGCCAAAGCCAGTACTATTTGGCCAGCTATGCCGATGAAGTGTTGATGTCACCTGATGGCATGGTGATGCTGCAAGGCTATGGCAGCTACAACCTTTACTGGAAGGACTTACTCGATAAATTGGATGTCTCTACCCATGTGTTCCGTGTGGGGACGTATAAATCGTTTGTTGAGCCTTACACGCGCAACAACATGTCTGATCCCGCCCGCGAGGCGAATCAAGCCTGGCTATCTCAGCTGTGGGATGCTTATGTGCGCGATGTCGCTGAGAACCGCGGTATCCAAGCCGATATGCTGTCTCCCAGCGCTGAGCAACTCCTCACGCGATTACGCCGTTTCGAAGGTGACTTCGCCGCATTATCTAAAGACGTGGGAATCGTTGATAAGTTAATGACACGCCAGCAAATCCGTCGCTATCTCGCCGAGACGTTCGGGAGCGATGGCAAAGACAGCTTTGAATACACAGGTTATTACGATTACCTGCCGAAGATACAAAATGGGTTTAGCTTGCCAGGCAACAATAACATTGCCGTCGTCGTCGCCAGCGGCCCCATCATGGACGGGCAACAACGCCCGGGTACGGTGGGGGGGGATACCACCGCAGCCTTGCTTCGCGATGCGCGCCTAGACAACAGTGTTAAAGCCGTGGTGCTACGTGTTGATAGCCCGGGAGGCAGCGCTTTCGCCTCTGAAGTCATTCGTAATGAGGTGGATGCATTGCGTGAGGCAGGCAAACCCGTGGTGGTTTCCATGTCAAGCGTCGCCGCCTCCGGTGGATATTGGCTATCGGCCAGTGCCGACCAAATCATTGCCCAACCGACGACGATCACTGGTTCAATTGGTATTTTTAGCCTATTCACCACCTTTGAGAACACGCTAGATGATTTGGGTATCCAGTCGGATGGTGTGGGCACCACCCCGTTTGCCGGAGTGGGGCTGACTCGCGCGCTCCCTGATGAGGTAGGAGAAATCATGCAACTCGGCATCGAGCACGGCTATCACCGCTTCCTCTCCGTTGTCAGTAACCACCGTAACATGTCGATGGAACAAGCCGATCAGGTCGCGCAAGGCCGCGTCTGGACGGGACAAGACGCATTGAACCTCGGCCTAGTGGATAAGTTAGGTGACTTTGACGATGCGGTATCAACCGCTGCCGAACTCGCTGGCATTGAGAGCTACCAGCTCGATTGGATGCAGCAGCCACTCACACCCTTCGAGCAGTTTATTAATGACATGCTCGGACAAAGTGCGAGTGTGCTTGGCAAGACGGTCCAGGCGAACATGCCATCGATAGCGCAACAACTGGCGTCGTCACCACAGTGGCAGTCATTGACCTTGTTGGAAAAATTTAACGACCCGCAAGGGCGTTACTTATTCTGCTTGAACTGTCAGTATCAATAAAATCGACTAGCCCTGACCATACAGTCAGGGCTTTTTCCTGTTTTTCTTCTATTCTGTGTGCCGCTCGGTGTTATCGATGTAATCGTTACATGTATACTGTGCCCACGCTCATTTAATGCAGATTTGACATGATGGAACGTAAACACATTTATATCGCTTACACAGGTGGCACGATCGGTATGCAAAAATCCGATCATGGGTATGTCCCTGTGTCAGGTTTTCTTCAACAACAATTGGAGAAAATGCCCGAATTCCATCGTCCAGAAATGCCGCTTTTTACTATTCATGAGTACGAACCACTCATTGATTCATCGGATATGACGCCAACGGATTGGCAACGGATTGCGGACGATATTGGCGAGAATTATCATCAGTACGATGGCTTTGTGATCTTACATGGTACCGACACCATGGCTTACACCGCGTCAGCCCTGTCGTTCATGCTTGAAAACCTAGAAAAGCCAGTGATCGTGACCGGCTCGCAAATTCCGATCGCAGAGTTACGCTCAGACGGGCAAGCCAATCTATTAAATGCACTTCATATTGCGGCCAATTATCCGGTCAATGAAGTGACCTTGTTTTTCAATAACCAGTTATTACGTGGCAATCGCAGTACCAAGTCCCATGCCGATGGCTTTAATGCCTTTACCTCGCCCAACCTACCCGCGCTGCTTGAAGCCGGCATTCATATCGAGGTAAAAGCAGATAAGCTTAACCAGCCATCCGTCGGCCCGTTTAAAGTGCATACCATCAATGAGCAACCGGTTGCGGTGATCATGATGTACCCCGGTATCTCTCCCGATGTGGTGAAAAACGCACTCAAGCAGCCGGTCAATGCCATGATTTTGTTAACCTTTGGGGTGGGCAATGCGCCCCAGCAGCCCGAACTACTGGACTTGCTCAAACAAGCCACCGATCGTGGCGTCTTGGTGCTTAACTTGACCCAGTGTTTGGCGGGACGCGTGAATATGGGCGGTTATGCCACAGGCTGTGCATTGGCTGACGCTGGCGTATTGAGCGGCTACGACATGACGCCAGAAGCGGCGTTGGCTAAGCTTCATTTCCTGCTTAGTCAGTCCTTGCCGTTTGAGACCCTACGTACCTTGGTACAAAAAGATCTCCGCGGTGAACTCAGCTATTACTGATGCGTTGCTATCCAAGCAAATCACTCAGTGTGTGACGCCGGCAAGGTTGCCGGCGTTTTTATTTGCTAACGTATAGACAGAGCCAATCATTTTATATTGGTTGCCACTCAAAGGAGCGCAAAATGAGGGTATTACATGGTGACTCATTGTCGCCGCATACAAGGAAGATCGCACTCGCATTGAGATTGAAACATCTCACCTATCAACTCGCGCCTACCTCGCCCTTTGAGGCGCATGAACGTGTCATTCATCACCCACCGATGCAAACGGTGGTCGCGCTCGCCGAAGCATCACATACCATTTACCAAGACACAGTGATTACGGCCTACCTAGATGATGCCTATCCTGATCCGCTGCTTTATCCCGGTAACCCCACCCATCGAGCCGAGATTCGCTGGATTGAATGGTTTTGTCGCTATCAGCTTGATCCCTTAATCACAGATACCTTGTTTTATCAGCGGGTAGTACGCGGGCATATTTTAGACAAAACGGTGGATCACCAAGCGGTGAACCAAGCCCTGCAAACATTACCCGCATGCTGCCAATATTTAGGTGAGCAGGTAAAGGCAATGCCCACCCAGACAGTGACGATGGCGAGTATCAGTGTGTGGAGTCTGTTTCGTTGCGCAAAAATGGCAGGATTGGTGCTGGACGACCGATTCGCCGCACTGAGTGATTACCTCTCGGCCCTCGACCAACACCCTTTGTTCGATGCCTATGCGCAGGAAGAAAATCATCAATTGACGCCGTTTTTCGCCAGCCCGATTAGCCTAGCGACAATCTAGGTATCAGCATGCTAATGGCCGATTCAATGATAGATGCGGCCATCGCCGTGATCGCTGATCGCTAGTGCTTTGTGTGACTGTCCTGAGTCGTAACCTCAATTCGAGCTTCGTCTGGACGAGCGAATTCACGCTTCAGTTCCGCTTTCGATTTCCACGTCACATTGCCCCCTTTCGCGACGGTCATGTGTTGGGGCTGGCTGTTGTGACGTGATTGATACAACATAACGGCTTGCAAGGCTTGGTCGCGTTGCGCTTGGTTCAAGCTGGTACCGTCTGGCCATTTGCCCGTCTCCACGGCATAGCACAACCGATCATATACTTCAGGCGTCATTGCCTTTAACACTTGTTCAATATCCATGATTACCTCTTGGCGATCCTCATTAGACTATTATGCCTGAACTTGGTGGGTGGACGGCATGCTTGGTTCAGTGCGCTTTATCACGCTTTAGACCATCAACTACACTCAAAGATCACGTATACTCATCGCAACTGACTCAGGATACGATAAACCATGGATTTACGATTACTCACGCGTTGTTTTTACCCATTGGGTCTGATTGCGAGTTTACTGCTACTCGCCGGCTGTGAAGGTGAACCGACCACGAATCAAGTCTGCGAAACCCACCCAGAGCTATGTGCAGGACTGAACACCGGTGATGGGCAATGCCGATTTGAGCGCTCTGATTTGATTTTCGATCGCTTATCTGTCTATCAAAACCCCACCGATATGAACAAGCTGGCCGAGCTTAAACAAACCAAAGTCTACCTGCGCTGCATGGAACTGGTGGCAGAAATTGAGCCCACCACCTTAAAAGAACGCAAAACTAAGCGTACCGAGGCGGTATATCATGCTTACGACGCCATTGAGCGACTAGAGAACGAACTGAAAGAATCTTACCAACCGCCCGTGATTTACTATCGCTGGTCTCAAGGCGATAACAGTGCGTTACCACAGTTTTTAAAGCTAGAGGGAACACGCCACCTCGAAACGCCACAATTGCAGCTCGGACTTGCCACCTATTATGTGTCACGCAACAAAGCGAAAACGGTAGAGATCCTACTCCATGCATTGTCGCTTTATGACGGTGAGAATGACACGGTTCGCAAAGAGGTGATCCCAGAAGCAATTAAGTCACTGGCGACCACTAATCATGCGCTAAAACGCTTTGAACATGCTTACTTGTGGGCAAAAGTGGGGGAAAGTTACAATCTTCCGATTGCGCGCGGTGATCGCCTCGCTCGGCTCTATCCATTGACAGAGCAGCAGCAAAAATCGCTACAACGTCTGGCGTTCGAGATCGCGGCCGCCATCGAAGACGGTGAGTTTGAAGCAACCTTGCTACAAGCGATCGACAAAGAGACTCAAGCATCCTCGTAGACAACTAGCCTCACCACTTCCGTGCAGCCCTTGTACCCGCATGCTGCACGGATGAGGCCGCCTCTGTTCCCGACTATCGCTTGTCATACCAGTTTAACTTTCACGATCGCGGTTCTACTTCTACGCTAACAATTACCAGCAGTCGCTCCGTGTCTGCAGCCGATGCGTTAATCGCTCGCGGTTAAAGCGCATACAGACATGGCCGCAAGGGCGTCAAATGTTTAGGCGATGTAAAAAAAATCCGTACTTTTTTTTGACTTTAAACAATTTTGGCTGCGATTACCCTTGCATGGCGGGGTCCTATTCTGTAATTTTACTACCAGTTTCATCTCACTAGAAATTAAGTTGTGGAGCAACATAATGACTATCAAAGTAGGTATTAACGGTTTTGGCCGTATCGGCCGTTTCGTATTCCGTGCATCTGTCGAGCGTAACGACATCGACGTGGTAGCAATCAACGATCTTATCGACGTTGAGTACATGGCTTATATGCTGAAGTACGATTCAACCCACGGTCGCTTCAACGGCACAGTTGAAGTAGAAGGTGGTAACCTTATCGTTAACGGTAAAACCGTACGCGTCACTGCAGAGCGCAACCCAGCAGACCTTAAGTGGGATGAAGTGGGTGTTGACGTTGTTGCTGAAGCAACCGGTATCTTCCTAACTGACGAAACCGCGCGTCAACACATCCAAGCGGGTGCGAAGAAAGTGGTTCTAACCGGCCCATCTAAAGATGCGACGCCAATGTTCGTTATGGGTGTTAACCACAACGACTACGCGGGTCAAGACATCGTTTCTAACGCTTCTTGCACCACCAACTGCCTAGCACCTGTCGCGAAAGTACTGAACGACAAGTTCGGTATCGTATCTGGCCTGATGACCACCGTTCACGCCACGACTGCGACGCAAAAAACCGTTGATGGTCCGTCTGCGAAAGACTGGCGCGGCGGCCGTGGTGCTTCTCAGAACATCATCCCATCTTCAACCGGTGCTGCAAAAGCGGTTGGTAAAGTATTGCCAGTACTAGACGGCAAACTGACTGGTATGGCGTTCCGCGTACCAACTGCCAACGTGTCTGTTGTTGACCTGACTGTAAACCTTGACAAAGCAGCGTCTTACGACCAGATCTGTGCGGCGATGAAAGAAGCGTCTGAAGGTGAGCTGAAAGGTGTTCTAGGTTACACCGAAGATGCCGTGGTTTCTCAAGACTTCATCGGCGAAGTACAAACATCAGTATTTGATGCCAAAGCAGGTATCGCACTGACTGACAACTTCGTGAAAGTGGTTTCTTGGTACGACAACGAAATCGGCTACTCAAACAAAGTATTGGATCTGGTTGCACACATCGCTAAGTAATGCGCATGTAACCCTATCCAACGTAAAGGCGGCCATTGGCCGCCTTTTGTTTATCAGGCCCCATGACTCGGGACCACGCTTTCTGTGAACGTGTCTTCGATAACTGATTAAGGAACACTTACCCAAGAGGATCAGGCTATGACTTCTCCCACTCTGCATGTTGAGCGTCAACTTTCTGCATCTGTCGATCTGTGCTATCGCCAGTCCGTTCCGATTCTTCGTGTTATTCACCCTGCGTGTTCAGCCACTATTAGCCTATTCGGCGGACACCTCATCACGTTTGCTCCTGCAGGTGAAAAGTCACTGACTTGGATGAGTGATAACGCTATCTACGATGCCAACACCCCCTTACGAGGTGGCGTCCCCATTTGCTGGCCATGGTTTGGTCACACCGGGCAACCTTCTCATGGCTTTGCTCGTCGTCAAATGTGGCAGTTAGCGAACATTGAAGAAACAGCGAAAGGCGTCACCATTCAACTGCAGTTATCCGACTCAGACGCTTCGCGAGCACTATGGCCACATTGTTTTCAGGCGACAGTGACCTTTACGCTCACTCATCACGCCGACATCGCCCTAACCGTGACCAATACAGACCAACACCCTTGGACCATGGGTGGCGCCTTGCACAGCTACCTTGCGGTAGAAGATAGCGAGCAAGCCAGCGTGGAAGGGCTCGGTTGTCAGTATCTTGATAACTTTGCGGCAGGCAACGCCGTGCCAGCGACGGGGAAAGTGACCTTCGAGGAGCCAGTTGATAGGATTTATACGGGGGCTAACAACACCCTCACCCTAACCGATCCAGTGGGAAACCGCCGTCTCAAGGTCAACAACCAAGGGGCAACCAGCGCCGTCGTCTGGAATCCAGGCCAAGCGGCGTCCATTCAGATGGCGGATATGGACGATAACGGATACCTTAAATTTGTCTGTGTTGAAGCGGCGATTGAGCAGCCCACACAAGTTGTCCATCCAGGACAAAGCTACACGTTAGCAACCCGGTTAATGGATGAGCGCCACTCAAGCTAAGCGCGCGTCACAGGCCGCTTCACACCCAAGCGGCCTGTTTTAATGGGTAAAACTACATAAAAATATAGTTTACCCCCAAGTAACCCGACGCGGCGGTAGATTGATCCACCATTGGGCTATCGGCAATATCATCATCCAAATTGGTGTAGCGCACACCACCCATTAGCTGAATACGCTCGGTCAGCATAAAATAACCACTGGCACCAATAAAATAATGGCCAGCCGAGCCCGGCTCATAAGCAGATAACCCCGACCGTGCCGCTTCGTCTTCGCTGATCCCATACAGGTGCTGATTGAGCTCATGGCTGTTATAGGAGTAACCCACTTCCGGTGATACGCCCCAACGAGCGTGATTAAAGCCATATTTCCAGCTTACTTCGCCATACACCCCGTCTCTGTCATGCGTGACGCCTTCCCCAGCCAGCACCTGGAAACGACCTATCGGCGAGTGGTACTGATAAGCTAACGCCGCCACAATCGACGTATCACGTTTGTCGAGCTGGCTCAGTTGCGGATCATCGGTATCGGCGGGGTCAAAACGGCGTGGATCATAGGTCGCTGATAAAACAAGATTGTGTGTTGAATCTTTCGGGGCTAGCCTTGCACCTGCCGTCAGCCCGCGAAAATAAAAATGGTCGGTATCAACATTGACCGTGGGGACCACAAGCGGGTCGGTATCCGTATCTTTATAGACCTGAGGTGAAAATGCGCCTATCACACCAGCAGAAACACGCGTCTCCGCGTAAGCACTGCCGGTGGCTAGCATAAAGGCGCAAGCGACCCAAGCCGTTTCTCTCGCTATGTTCATCATCTATTCCCTTCTTGTTTGACGGCTGGCAACCGTCAGCCTAATCGCCCTAACGGATAAAACTATCACCGTTAGCATACCTCACTCGCTTGAACGCCAGCTGTCAATATCTTGACAAGACAAGTGTACGGATACGGCAACAAAAATTATCGAAAAAACAAACAATTCTTTCACGCAAAATCGGCAAATCAGGTCTAACCTTATTAAAAGGAAAGGGACCATTCAGCCAATTTTGCACCTTTTCTTTTTGAGTTATTAGACGATTTAGGGGGCAGGACCATGACTATTTTCGATCACTATCGTCAGCGTTACGAAGAAGCGAAAGACGAGGAAATGAGCCTTCAGGAATTCTTGGATCTTTGCCGAGAGGATCGCGGCGCGTATGCCAACGCGGCAGAGCGTTTGCTGATGGCAATTGGCGAGCCAGAAAAGATTGATACCTCGCTTGATCCTCGACTCAGCCGTATTTTTTCCAACCGAGTGATTTCCCGCTATAAAACCTTTGAAGACTTTTATGGCATGGAAGACTCGATTGAGCAAATCGTCTCTTACCTCAAGCACGCCGCCCAAGGGTTGGAAGAGCGTAAACAAATTCTCTATTTACTCGGGCCTGTCGGCGGGGGTAAATCATCCTTGGCCGAGAAACTAAAGAGCTTGATGCAGCAAATGCCTATCTACGTGCTGACGGCGAACGGCGAACGTAGTCCAGTGAACGATCACCCATTTTGTCTGTTTGATGCCGAAGAAGACGGCCATCTACTCGAGAAAGAGTACGATATTCCCCATCGTTATATTCGCCATATTATGTCACCTTGGGCGGCGAAGCGGTTGAAAGAGTTTGGTGGGGACATTAGCCAGTTTAAAGTGGTGAAACTGCGCCCATCGATTCTCAACCAAGTCGGGGTGGCCAAAACAGAACCTGGGGATGAAAACAACCAAGATATTTCTTCACTGGTGGGTAAAGTTGATATCCGTCAGCTTGAACACTATTCACAAGACGATCCTGATGCCTACTCCTACTCTGGTGCGCTGTGTCGCGCCAACCAAGGGATGATGGAATTCGTCGAAATGTTCAAGGCGCCTATAAAGGTGCTCCACCCGTTATTGACCGCCACCCAAGAAGGCAACTATAACGGGACAGAAGGCCTATCGGCTCTGCCATTTGATGGCATCATTCTCGCACACTCAAACGAGTCCGAGTGGCAATCGTTCCGCAACAACAAAAACAACGAAGCCTTCCTCGACCGTGTCTATATCGTCAAAGTGCCCTATTGCTTGCGCGTGTCAGACGAAATTCGAATCTACAATAAGCTGCTGTCTTCCAGTGAGCTACGCCATGCGCCTTGCTCACCCAGCACACTGGATATATTGGCGCGCTTCTCTGTGCTTTCACGGCTAAAAGATCCTGAAAACTCTAGCATTTAT
The DNA here is from genome assembly GCF_001995655.1 of Salinivibrio sp. IB868. Classification (NCBI taxonomy): domain Bacteria; kingdom Pseudomonadati; phylum Pseudomonadota; class Gammaproteobacteria; order Vibrionales; family Vibrionaceae; genus Salinivibrio; species Salinivibrio sp. IB868. The sequence continues at coordinate 164,903 of NZ_MUEW01000002.1, read as the reverse complement.
TCAAAAATGCGCGTGTATGATGGCGAAACCTTGAAAGATACGGATCCCAAAGCCAAGTCCTATCAGGAGTATCGCGATTTTGCTGGGGTCGATGAAGGGATGGACGGGCTCTCGACACGCTTTGCGTTCAAGATCTTGTCGCGAGTCTTTAACTTTGACCACGCAGAAGTCGCCGCAAACCCCGTGCATCTTTTTTATGTGCTGGAACAGCAAATTGAACGTGAGCAGTTTCCGCAAGAGATCGCTGAACGCTATCTTGAGCACCTCAAAGGCTACTTGATCCCCAAATATATCGAGTTTATCGGCAAAGAAATTCAAACCGCGTATCTCGAGTCCTACTCAGAGTACGGGCAAAATATTTTTGACCGCTATGTCACCTATGCTGATTTCTGGATTCAAGACCAAGAGTTTCGCGATCCAGACACAGGTCAATTGTTTGATCGCTCAGCGCTCAATGCGGAACTGGAAAAAATCGAGAAGCCCGCTGGTATCAGTAATCCAAAAGATTTCCGCAACGAAATCGTCAACTTTGTCCTCCGCGCGCGCGCCAATAACGAAGGCAAAAACCCAGCTTGGACCAGCTATGAGAAGTTGAAAACCGTCATTGAGAAGAAGATGTTCTCCAATACCGAAGATTTGCTTCCAGTGATTTCCTTCAATACCAAAACGTCGAGCGAAGAGCAGAAGAAACACGACGACTTTGTCGCTCGTATGATGGAAAAAGGCTATACCCGCAAGCAAGTTCGCTTGCTCGCAGAGTGGTATTTGCGCGTGCGTAAATCATCGTAGCCCTCGGGCTGACGCAGATGACGGGAGAGAGATATGGCGCATTTTATTGATCGTCGTCTCAATGGCAAAAATAAAAGCACTGTCAATCGACAACGCTTTTTACGCCGACACAAGCGGCAAATTAAAGAGTCCATTGCTGACGCCGTCAACAACCGCTCGATCACGGATGTTGAAAGTGGAGAGGATATTTCTATCCCTTCTCGTGACATTCGTGAACCGACTTTCCACCAAGGCAAAGGGGGACAGCGTGATGCTGTCCACCCTGGTAATGATCAGTTTAGCCCAGGGGATCGTATCGCTCGTCCCCCTGGTGGCGAAGGGGGCGGTGCCGGAGAAGGACAAGCCAGTCCTGATGGCGAAGGTCAAGATGAGTTCGTCTTTCAAATATCAAAAGACGAATATTTGGATCTCTTGTTCGAGGATCTTGAGCTTCCGAACCTGAAGAAAAACCAAATGAATAAAATGGTGGAGTACAAAACGCATCGCGCGGGGTACACCTCAAATGGGGTGCCCTCGAATATTGCCATTGTACGTTCACTACAAAACTCACTGGCACGACGCACGGCGATGTCAGCCGGCAAACGCCGAGAGCTGGCAGAGCTTGAAGAGGCGCTTGAGCGCGTGCGCGAGGCCGAGCCTGCACAACCGCTTGAAGTGAAACGACTCGAAGAAGAAATCACGGCATTGAAGCGCAAAATCGCCGCGGTTCCGTTCATCGATACCTTTGACTTACGGTATAAAAACTACGAAAAGCGGCCACAGCCAAGTAGCCAAGCCGTGATGTTTTGCTTAATGGATGTGTCCGGCTCGATGGATCAAGCGACCAAAGATATCGCGAAACGGTTTTATATCCTGCTTTATCTTTTCCTTACACGCACCTATAAAAACGTGGAAGTGGTCTTTATTCGCCACCACACGCAGGCGAAAGAAGTCGATGAGCACGAGTTTTTTTACTCACAGGAGACCGGCGGCACAATTGTATCCAGTGCCCTGCGGCTGATGGATGAAATCATCAAAGATAGGTATGACCCGACAGAATGGAACGTCTATGCGGCACAAGCCTCGGATGGCGATAATTGGGCCGATGACTCACCCGGTTGCCGAGAACTACTGCAAAACACTCTGTTGCCGGTCAGCCGTTATTACGCCTATATCGAAATCACCCGCCGCGCGCATCAAACACTGTGGCGTGAATATGAGGCGTTGGCGCAAAGCCATGACAACTTTGCAATGCAAAACATTCGCTCAGCGGAGGAAATTTTCCCCGTGTTCCGCGAATTGTTTAAGCGTCAGGTCGAAGCCTGACGCCATACCGGCATAGACGTATTTTATCAGGGAGACATGGTATGGCTGTCACCAAAGGTAAACGTAACACTCCACTTCATGATGGACCCGATTGGACCTTTGACCTGCTCGAGCAGTATCACAAGGAAATCAAACGCGTCGCTGAACACTACAAGCTGGATACTTATCCAAACCAAATCGAAATCATTGCCGCTGAGCAAATGATGGATGCTTACTCAAGCGTCGGGATGCCCATCAATTACAATCATTGGTCGTTTGGTAAAAAATTTATCGAGACCGAACGCAACTACAAACACGGGTACATGGGGCTCGCGTACGAGATAGTGATTAACTCCAATCCGTGTATTTCTTATTTGATGGAAGAAAACACCATCACCATGCAAGCGCTGGTGATGGCACACGCCTGTTATGGCCACAATTCCTTTTTCAAAGGCAATTACCTGTTTCAAACTTGGACAGACGCAGGCTCCATTATTGATTACTTGCTGTTTGCAAAAAATTACATCAGTGAATGTGAAGAAAAGTACGGCCTAGCAGAAGTAGAAAACCTGATCGATTCCTGCCATGCCCTGATGAACTATGGGGTCGATCGCTATAAGCGGCCACAAAAGATCTCTCTTGCCGAAGAAAAAGCACGCCAAAAAGCCCGAGAAGACTACCTGCAAACGCAAGTCAATGAACTCTGGCGTACCATCCCGAGTGGCCAAAAAGAGCAAGAAGAAGAAAAACGCCGTTTCCCTGCCGAGCCACAAGAGAACCTGTTGTATTTTTTTGAAAAGCACTCTCCACTGCTTGAGCCATGGCAGCGAGAAATCGTGCGGATAGTGCGCAAGGTCAGCCAGTATTTTTACCCGCAAAAGCAAACTCAGGTGATGAACGAAGGCTGGGCGACATTTTGGCACTACACCATCCTGAATCACCTTTATGATGAGGGGCTGGTGACTGATAGCTTTATTATGGAGTTTTTACATAGCCACACCAATGTGGTGGCACAACCGCCTTACAACAGTCAGTTCTATTCCGGCATTAACCCCTACGCACTCGGGTTTGCCATGTTCCAAGATATTCGTCGCATTTGCGAAAATCCCACTGAGGAGGATAAGTACTGGTTTCCCGATATCGCCGGGAAAGACTGGCTCGACACCGTTCATTTTGCGATGGCCAACTTTAAAGATGAAAGTTTCATCAGTCAGTTTCTCTCGCCTAAAGTAATGCGGGATATGAAGTTTTTTGCCGTCAATGACGATGACCGGCAAAGCTACATTGAAGTGACCAGTATTCATAATGAACAAGGTTATCGCCAATTACGTGAAGATCTCTCCGCGCAGTACAATCTCAGTAATCGCGAACCGAATATTCAAGTCTTCGATGTCGATTTACGTGGCAACCGTTCACTCACGCTTCGCTATGTCCCTCATAACCGGATCCCACTCGCGAAGTCTTATGAAGAGGTGCTCAAGCACGTCCATCGGCTGTGGGGGTTTGAAGTGATCCTCGAAGAGGAAACCAGTGAAGGACGCGGAAAAATACTGAGTAGCTGCCCCAAGCGGCCGCAGTTTGATCCTGACATCTTGATGGGCAGCCACTAACCTTGTCGAGCCATCCATAAAAAAGCCGCCATGGTCATTAGCATGGCGGCTTTTCTTGATACACATGGTTTCACTCATTGGATCGCGTTAGGCTTCTTCTTCAGCCATATGTGCCGCAATCGTTTCACGGTTACTAAACCACAAGCCACCGCACTCACGTCCGTATTGTTTGACTCGATCACCAATCATTGGGTGCTGATTATTGGCTATCATATCACGTAAGTCATTGTAAAAGCTCAATGCATTTTCACAGGCGCGGCGATCCATAAAGTAATATCCGCCCACACGCGAATAAATCTGACGCATGCCATTAATGGTTAACACATACACCTTGTTGCCAGAAAAATGCGCCATCCCTTGGAACAAACGATAGTCAAAGTGATTAAACGCGCGCCCCATACAAATGCGCTCGCACAAGGCGGGATCTTGCTTACCGTATTTGTCCTGGATCTTTTTAACGTCTTTTAAGACTTCACCTTGTTCATCGATAAGTCCCAAGAACTGCTCAAAGCTTTCGCACTCAAGCACTTGCTCACAACGTTTAATCACATGGTCAATAAGGTTTAAGCAGTCATCAGCTCGGTTTTTCGCTGCATAACGCATGTACACGCCACTGATGTCGGTGCGCGCCGCGAGTAAGTCCTCAAGCACACCATGCACATCTTGCCCCTCTAGGGTGACTAGCGTATCAAGAATGCTCAGTCCTGACGTACGCATATAATCATTTACGCGTGTTGGTTTGCCATGTTGAATGGTTAACCAGCCATCACGCGCCAGGCGCTGCAACACTTCACGTAAGGTGGTGCGAGTGACCCCAATCAGTTCAGACAGTTCACGCTCTGCAGGTAAAATGGACCCTTTAGGAAAGTGATTATTCCAAATACTTTCAATTATATATTTTTCAGCAAATGTTGCTGGGCTATCCGCCTTTATAACCATTGAATCTAAATTCCAATTTGCTTCTTGCTTTGATTAATAACTCATCATACCACTAGACGCCACCGGCAGAAACCGCTGAGTGAGATCACCGGATATCGCGTGACATCTGCTATCTTTTTGTACCAGATCAATGAAAAACTGGGCATAAATCGCAAAACTGATCCACACAAGATGTAACAAAATATGTCTGAGGCAAACTAGCGCACACTTATGCGTGACGAAGCTATCCATCTACGTATTGTGGTTAAACCACGCGTCCCGATAACCCTTCGTCACTGATATCTGTCACCCTCTTACTGTGCCCATGCATCCATTCGCCGATTGGGCGTTTGTGTCGGTGCACGTTACTCGCCCATCCGCGCGCTAGGTAGGCATAGATAACAATGAGACTTTCACTATGGCGAAGACCATGACACTCAGAACTGCGTTTCTTAAGAATTTTCTCGGCAAAGCACCTGATTGGTACAAACTAGCCATTGTTGGCTTTTTGATCCTTAACCCAATTGTTTTCGCGATCGACCCTTTTATCGCTGGCTGGCTACTGGTGGTCGAGTTTATTTTCACCCTCGCGATGGCTCTGAAATGCTACCCGCTGCAACCCGGTGGCTTATTGGCGATTGAAGCGGTCGCCATCGGCATGACCAGTCCCGCACAAGTCAAACATGAATTAGTGGCCAACGTTGAGGTTCTGCTACTCCTCGTCTTTATGGTGGCCGGGATCTATTTTATGAAACAGTTACTGCTGTTTATTTTCACCAAAATCCTGTTGGGCATCCGATCGAAAATCGCCTTATCATTGGCCTTTTGTGGCGCGGCGGCGGCGCTCTCTGCCTTTTTGGATGCCTTAACCGTAATTGCCGTGGTGATCAGTGTCGCCGTGGGCTTTTACTCCATTTACCACCGCGTCGCGTCCGGAAAAGAGTTCGGCGCTAACCATGATCATACCTCGGATGAAAGCTTAAGCGACGAGCTTAGTCGCAACGATTTGGAAAACTATCGAGCGTTTTTGCGCAGCCTACTAATGCATGCCGGCGTGGGTACCGCACTAGGCGGGGTGATGACCATGGTCGGCGAGCCGCAAAACCTGATCATAGCTGACCAAGCCGGCTGGCATTTTGGCGAGTTTATTTTACGCATGTCTCCGGTCACGCTACCGGTTTTCTTTGCCGGCTTGCTGACCTGTGCCCTTGTCGAAAAGTTTGGCTGGTTTGGCTATGGCGCACACCTACCGCAAAACGTATTAAAAATTTTGGTGGGATACGATAACGCACAGCGGGCCAAGCGCACACCACAGGATGTCGCCAAGTTAGTGGTACAAGCACTCATTGCTGTTTGGCTGATCACCGCATTGGCTTTACATTTGGCCGCCGTCGGTTTAATTGGCTTAAGTATCATTATCCTTGCCACGGCGTTTACGGGCGTCGTCGATGAGCACCATATCGGTAAAGCCTTTGAAGAAGCGCTGCCATTCACCGCGCTATTGGCGGTCTTTTTCTCTGTGGTCGCAGTAATCATTGACCAGCACTTATTTACACCGGTGATTGATCTCGTGTTGTCACTGGACGGGCATTTGCAATTGACCATGTTTTATATCGCCAATGGCCTGCTTTCTATGGTGTCAGATAACGTGTTTGTCGGCACCGTGTATATCAACGAGGTGAAAACCGCCCTGCTCAATGGCGTGATTGGCCGCGAGCAGTTCGATATGTTAGCCGTTGCGATTAACACAGGCACCAACTTACCCTCGGTCGCCACGCCCAATGGCCAAGCGGCTTTCTTATTCTTACTCACCTCAACCCTCGCGCCGCTGCTACGCCTTTCTTACGGGCGCATGGTATATATGGCTTTGCCTTATACCATTGTCATGGGCGTATTGGGCGTGATTGGCATTGAGTTTTTCTTGGTGCCCGCTACCGAGTGGATGCTACACCAAGGTTGGATTTCCGAAACCATCCACATGGGCCAGCAAGCCATACCGAGCACTCACTAACGCACTTCTATCATTGACCTTCGTCTCAACAAACGATTGAATAGCAAGGCTCTCAATATAGGGCCTTGTTTTTTATCAGGAGTGAGTTATGTGGCGCGCCTTAAACCAGTTTTCTCGCAGCCGAGCGTCCTGGCTGTTGTTGCTTCTATGCGTTGTGGGGCTGGAAGCCACCGCGCTTTACTTTCAACATTATCAAGGGCTGGCACCTTGTGTGATGTGTATCTATGAACGCGTTGCCCTATTTGGAATTGGCGTGGCTGCCTTGCTGGGTTTAATCGCGCCCAACGACCCTTTTTGGCGTACTCTCGGCTTGCTTGGCTATGGCGTCACAGCTGGGTGGGCGCTCAAGCTCTCATTAGAGCACGTCAGTTATCAATTTCCTGATCCGAACCAACTGTTCGGTGCCACCTGCGATGTGGCGGTGAACTTCCCTACTTGGGCGCCACTCAACCAATGGCTGCCATCCGTCTTTGAAGCATACGGTGATTGCAGCAAAGTGGTGTGGCAGTGGCTAGGCTGGTCGATGCCCCAATGGCTAGTGGGGATCTTTTCCGCGATGTTAGTTGTCTGGGCGCTAGTGGTAATTGCCCAGTTTATTGGCCGTCCTCCACGCCGCATTTTTTCATAATGGCGGGTGACGGATCGTGCAAGATAGCGTCGGCTTCATCGGCGCTTTCGCTCCTTGCGACGCGGTTGAACCGCTCACAAAGCAACTTGATTAAGGGGCGATCTGCGCCACTAAAAACCCCAGCATCAAGGCGATGAGGCTCACTCCAATAGATGGCCTGATGTTGGTGTAGCACGGGCGGTCCATCAAGGATGTCACACCAAAAACTGCACAATAAGATCACCTTGTCGCCGTAGTTGAATTCGGTTTCCACAATCGGTGCCCCGACATGGATCTCTACCCCAAATTCTTCACGCCACTCGCGTTTGAGAGCCTGCTGGTCAGTCTCGCCTTGCTCGACTTTGCCGCCGGGAAATTCCCACCAACTAATAAACTGCGCATCTGGCTGCCGTTGGGCCACCAGCACTTGCTTGTCGCGCATGGCAACGCCGGCCACAACACGTATTGGCGAGGATTGTTTTAACGATTTCATGTCATTAACGCCCACAGCACTTTTTGAACTTGGCACCACTGCCACATGGGCAAGGATCGTTGCGACCTATCGACTTAAATGGGTTAACCTGGTGCGCACCATGCGTGCCTTGTTGCGCTTCATCCGCCGCTTTCGCCACGTCTTGGATCATTAAATCCAGTTGATCCATATATTGGCCCGGCTCAACATCAATGCCAACCTCTTTCATCTGCGCTAACGTGCCTGCTTCATCGTGCAGCAGCAGCATGCTAGTGACTAAGGCGGATAACATCCGGCGACTGCCATCATTCATGCTCACATCGTGCCAATGCGGCTCAACATAGGGCCACACCGCTAAAAAACCCTCGGCGAAAGCTTGGGCGTGCTCACCGCGCATCGACAACATCAAGCTATCCGGCAATACATAATCATTACGCATCAAGGCGTGATATTGCTGCTCGAGGTGCGCCAGCACTGACTGTTTATCGTCTGGATGGAGACCGGCCGCCTCCTCGTCGTCTTCTACGCCAGCGGTCACTAACACCGACAGCCAAGTGTCAGGATCCAGCGGGGCAGGACAAATGTTCGCAGCCAGCAGTGCACCTTCTACAAAGCTGGCAGGCATACCGTCCCAGTGCTCAGAGAGCGTCATTAGTGTTGACATAAACTTTCCTGTGTCATCAATTCTGTATGTTCACGTGCTTTATCGAGTGCACGCACTATCTCATCGGCGCGATTAAGAACGCGAATCACCTTAAAGTAGGCATCCGCCTGGGGATAATATTGGCGCAAATACTTGAACCATTGCTTGATGCGGTTGGGGAAATACTGCGCCTTATCACCTTGGCGTTCTTGCTCGGTATAGCGAACCAGCAATGCTAGCACCGCAGGCCAAGGCATCGGTGCAACGCCATCACGGATGTGCTGGCCCAAATTGGGCATGTTTAACGCCCCACGGCACACCATTAAGGTGTCGCAGCCGGTCATTGCTTGGCAGCGCAGTGCATCCTCACGGTGCCAAATATCGCCATTGGCCGTGACTGGGATGGGCACGTGTTGATTAATGTCAGCAATTAAATCCCAACGAATGGTACCCGCTTTGTAGCCATCGCGCTTGGTACGTCCGTGAACCACTAACTCATCAGCGCCTGCCTTTGCCACGGCCTCGGCAATGAACAAGTAATCATCAAGATCATTAAAGCCAAGACGTATTTTGGCGCTCACCGTATAGGCAGGATCCACCGTATCGCGCACCGCTTTAACCACATCAAACATGTGCTCCGGGGTTTTGAGCAACGCCGCGCCCCCACGGTTGCCATTCACCGTTTTCGACGGACAACCAAAATTGATATCAATGCCTTGCGAGCCCAGTTGGATCGCGCGGACGGCATTGCTCGCCATCGCCGTTGGATCTTGGCCCAATAGCTGTACACGAACCGGGGTCCCCGCCGTCGTGGTGCCCCCATGCGCTAACTCAGGACAAAAGCGATGAAAGACTTTTTCCGGCAAGCGTTGGTCAACCACGCGCACAAACTCAGTGACACAGAGGCTGTAGTGATTAATCTCCGTGAGCAGCTTGCGCATCAAGGGGTCCAGGACACCTTCCATCGGGCCTAATACAATGCGTGGGGATTGATAATTCGTGTGACTCATGCCGTACCTTTACCGTTAAGGCGCGCTATTTTGCCAGCTTTTCCACCAAAGCGCAGCTAACAAAAAAAGCCAGTCGCAATAGGACTGGCTTTCAACGCATTAGCGACGCCGATAAGGGCTTAGCCTTCAGCTCTCGCCGCTTCAACCATGGCTTCGAGCTGTGGGTACGGCAAATAGCCGGGCGCGACCTGATCGCCAATGATCATCGCGGGCGTACCTCTTAGCCCTAGCTCAACAAACGCGCGATAGTTCTCTGCGACCGCTTTTCCGGTCATTTCTTTGCCGGCAAGCAATGCTTCGGTACCGGTTTTCTGCGCGATTTTCTCTAACGAGCGCGCATCATGCATACCGCGCTTTTTCATCAATAATTCATGGACCTGCGCAAATGTCTGTGGCTGTTCTAGCCACACGTTCATCGCATACACCGCGGAATTAGTGCCGAGCGATTCGATACTCTGCTGTTTGAGTGGTACAGCAATATTAATCACCTTGACATCGTCATGCGCGGCCACCAGTTTCTGCAATTCTTCTTCCAGTTTTTTACAGTATGGGCAGTTGTAATCCATAAAGTTCACCACGGTGACCTCAGGGTTCTCAGCACCAATCCAGCTGTGGGTGTCCGATTCAAACCAGTCACGACGTGCGGCAAGGTTTTCCTTTAACGTTTTTTGCTGTTCAACAAACTTTTGCAAACTCTGGTTGAGGTTGGCGATCAGTTTGGGGTTCTCTTCTAACAAGCTGACAATCTCATCCAGTTGTGCTTGCTCCGTATCCGACAACGCGTGGGCACTGACCGGCAGCGCTAAAAGCAGTAGAGCCCACATTGGGGCGATATAGCGAGATAAGGACATTGGGTTTCCTTTTGATAAATGTAAATTCATAACACCAGCCTTAACCATAGGCCAAACGGTGTTGTGAAGCCTGTTGTTATTGATGTGATTTCTCCTTGCTCGACCACCATCACGGTAGGCGTCACTTTCACCGCAAATGCTTTAGAAAGCGCCCCGCTTTGATCGTTCACTACAGGAAAATCATAACCATGATGCGCAAGGTATCCGGCAATGTGTTTGTTTGAGCCTGAGCGTAACGCGATCGAGACCACCTGCGCATGACCACTTAACCAATCTACCGAGGGGGTCACAAAACGGCATACCCCGCACCAGGTTGCCCATACATAGACAAGCACGGGTTCGTCTTGCGACATCGCCACCAAATCCTGTTGGCGGCCATCCAGCAGACGCATTGACGCGACGGGGACCTCACTGGTATCGATATCGCGGCTTCGCCACCAATCCACTGTGGTGCTAGATATCAGTACAAACACGGTGAGCCAGCACAGGTCACGCGCACCGCGTTTGACCCGCATACGCCAAGACCGTTTTGTTTGCTTGGCCGTCATGGCGTTTTCGCCTGCTCAATGGCCGCCATCACCGCCTTGTCAGTCAAAATGACAGGTAAGGGGATCCCCTCTGGTGCACCGGGACCATAGACAATGTTAAACGGTACGCCATAACGCTGGTGCTTTTGCAAATACTGAGTCACGCTATCACTCGGACGGGTCCAATCTCCTTGCATCGTCACCACATTCGTTCCGGTAATGGTGTCATACACGGGCGATTGTAAAATCACCCCCACCTTATTGGCATGACAGGTAATGCACCAATCCGCAGTGACATCAACAAACACCAACTTACCCTGATCCACCGCTTGGTCGATCGCGGCTTCATCCAGACTCACCCAATCCGGGTCAGGATTGAGCGGCGTTGCCCACCGCTGTGCTGTCAATGATGCGCCGATAAGCCCCAGCACGATAACCAGCAGCAGTCCTGCCGCGCCTTTAATCGCAGCCATCTTGCCGAGGGCACGATACGTCAGCCAGATACTGGCAGCCAGCAACAGCGTCCCCATTACGATTGCGCCTAACACACCGAGGTACGGCATCCACAGCCAGAATAGCCACACCGTGGTGCCGGCCAGCAACAGCGCAAAGACCCGTTTGACATGATTCATCCACGGGCCAGGCTTGGGTAATGCGCGCGTCAGCCCTGGAAAAGCGGCGACCAGCAGCCACGGTAGCGCCATACCAACCGCGAGCGCGGTAAAGATCAGCCAAAGCGCCGTCAACGACCCACCCAGCGCGTACGCCACGGCCGTGCCGAGGAAAGGGGCCGAACACGGTGTGGCCAGTAATGTGGCAAACACGCCTTGAACAAAATGCCCGCTACGGGTGTGACCACCACGTGTCGCTAGCCACGTCTGCCAACTGGGCGGTAAATCAATACGCAGCACATCAAATAAGCTCAGGGCGAACAGCCAAATCACCAGCGTCATCACCCCAATAAATATCGGGCTTTGGAACTGGATCCCCCAACCCACGGCTTGACCCGTCAGTTTTAAGATCATTAACAACCCAGCAATCGCCCAAAAGGACACCAGAATCCCAGCGGCTGACGCCAAAAACTGACCACGAATGGTGCCACGTGTCGCATCTGGGTTGGCAACGATACTGTTGAGCTTAAGGCCCAGCACCGGGAGCACACAGGGCATCACGTTAAGGATCAATCCCCCTAACAGCGCGATACCGCCAATCATCCAGATCGAGAATCCGGTTTGCGAAACCACACTCCCCGCCCGCACGGTAGTGCTGTGCTCAGCCAGCAGCTGCTTATCCATGACAGTCACTTGAATGGGTTTATCGGTAAGGTTGGGGGGCTCAATCCAATTGGTGACATCAAAGGTCGCGGTCAAGGTATCGCCATCACGGTGGATACTGGGCACGCCAAAGGTATCATCGATAACGGCATCACCATCCACCAGCATGTCGGGTTGCTGCCAAGCTTGGCTCCCAGTCACAGTGACCGCGAGCTGTTGCTGGTTGGCATCCCACACCGCGGATTCAATCTGCACACTGGGAAGTGGCTTAGGTACCTGACTCATCGCTTGGTTGAACTGATACATCCGCTCGCCATCCGCCTCAAGCGTGCTCGGGGTAAAGTCGAGCGAGATAGGGTAATCAGTGATCACACACACACTGGTGCACGAGGACAAGCGCAAGGTGGCATCGAGCGAAACCGGCTGTTGCCAGGTTTCAACCTCAAAGGTCAGCGGGAAAGTCACCTGCCCTTTGTAGCCCAGCATGGTCAGGCCAAGTAGCTCATGGCGACTAGGGGCCGGCCAGTGCCAGGTAATATCACCCAGGTTTTGGCTGTCGTTGATGATAAGTTCCGGTGCGACTCCGCCCTCACCTGGCGAGCGCCAATAGGTTTTCCAGTCGCCTTGTAAACGGATAGAGAGCAACCCATCGAGGTGCTCAGTCTGTGGATGACCTTGTCCGGTTAAGGCGAGGCGCGCCTTAACGGGCGGATGGTCGGGGTTACTGAGCCAACCTGTATCAGGCGCAGTGGCCCGTACCGCCGGGCTGAGTAGCAGTAAGCACAAAAACAAAAGCGGCAGTAAAGCAACGCCTTGCCAAACATGACCGTGTTTAAAAGCGTGCCAATAGTCATTGAGTCGATTCATAAGTCTGTTCCTTGTTAAAAATAAAGACGCCATTGAGAAAAAGGCGCTTTATTCTCGGAACACACATAAGCAAAGGTGCCGTCGTCGATAGGTAGGCGGGTCATGGGTGGGTAACACCACCAAGAGACGGAACGTTGCCATCACCGCAAGTAACACAATCAGCCACCAAAGCGGTGATGGTAGCCAGTCTAACGCCAACGCAGAAGGATGCATTAATTGCTCGGAAAGCGCACATTTTTTATCCAGTGCGCTTTTTGCTCCCTCTACGCCACCAATATTGACTGCTTGGCAAGTCGCTTGTACCCCTGATTGCCAACTCAGTTGATTTTGCAAAGCACACACCGCCAGTACCCAAAGCGCAATGGCGAGGGCCCAGCCAGCTTTTGAACGACGCGTGTACCTTTGCATGTCACCTCCTGTCGAGTTGGCCATCATTATGCCCAACAACAGAAATTAAACAATGGGGGAGTCTGCGCCATAGGGCGACAATGTGCTGGGGTTATCGCAGTTGCTGAGTCAGCTGGATATGATCTTCCCAATCAATCACATCGATTTCATACACTACGCTGTCTTTTACCGAGATCCCCGCTTTATGCATCGCCGCCTTTGATCCTGTGATCAGCGGATGCCACTCGGGTAAGGGTTTATGTTCAGCCAGCAAGCGATAGGCACAGGTTTCCGGCAACCAATAAAACTCATCAATCTTATCGCGGGTAAGCTTCAAACATGACTCTTTATACGAAAAGCGGTTGGGATAATCTTTGCACGAGCAGGTTTTATCATCGAGCAAACTACAGGCGACATTGGTGTAGTAAAGCTCGTCTGTCTCTTCATCAATCAATTTGTGTAGGCAGCAGCGGCCACAGCCGTCACAGAGTGATTCCCACTCCTCATCACTCATTTGTGCCAGGGTCTTTTGTTGCCAAAAAGGCGTGCTCATGGTGTTTAATCTCTTTTTTTATTGCCGCCTTTTCACGGCAACGACATTGCGCGCTTGTTATAACCATCATAGCCGTAAAGTGCAAGCAAGCCTTTGTGTGGGTTGGATAGTCCAAAAGTGAGTGGTAGAGTGCCCGACTTTACACGTTGACGGAGGCTATGATGATGCCAACTTCATCGCCATTTTCGTGCCGTCTTGGCTGCGGCGCTTGCTGTATCGCGCCTAGCATTTCGTCACCGATCCCCGGTATGCCAAACGGTAAACCTGCTAACACCCGTTGTGTACAGCTGGATGAACGCAACCTCTGTCAGCTGTTTGGATCCGACGCCCGCCCCGAGGTGTGTGCCGCATTCGATGCGGATCCCGAGGTATGTGGTGATACGTACCAGCAAGCGCTCGATAACCTTATTTATCTGGAAGCGGCGACATAAAAAACGCTGGCTTATCTTAGCCAGCGCTTTATCTATCAGCGTGTTTTCACCGCGAGCTTGTTAGCTTTGAATGCCTACGATTAGCCAAGGTGCATTGGGCTGGCTTAAGTCACGTTCTAAGTGCCAAATATCCGTAATGTCTTCTTCGACCCCCTCCACGCGGTCACAATAACGACCGGTGAATTTTAAGCTCAATTGTGCCCTGCGGCTGTCATAATCGGCGCGAACAATCTCGGCATCCACATACATGACTTCAGTGTGTTGTTCACTGCCCAATCGTGCACGCTCGGCCGCGAGATCGTTATAAAGCTCAGGCGTCACATACTCTTGAATTTTCTCAAGCTCGTTATGGTTCCATGCGCCTTGCAAAATCCGATAATGCTCACGGGCTCCGCTCAAGAAACTTTGCATGTCGAACTGAGGCGGAAAGTTAAATGGCACATCGTTTTGCATGCCCCCAAACCCACCTGACGTCGCGCCTGTGCCTGCCGCGTTTTGTCGAAATGCATGAGGCTTTTCATGGTAATAACCTTTGTGTTGCCCCGCGTAGGCCGGCCCTTGCGCCTGAGCCCCTGCTTTGGCTTGGGTGAGCCCGCGGAGAAACTTCATGGCGAAGTAGGCGATCAGGCCTAGAATCAAGATATCCATAAATTGGATACCCTCAAACGCCCCGCCGAAGAATGCGGCCAACAAACCACCGGCGAGCAAACCGCCGAGTAAACCACCGGCGAGCCCTTTTTTACTTGTTTTCGAGGTATTCTGTTTGAGGGTGTTGGTATTAGTGGTGGTATTTTTTGGCGCAGGCGCGGTTTTAAAGCTTTTACCAAAAGACTTGCCGCCGCCGAAGCGTTTCGCTTCTGCGTAAGGCGCTGTCACAACAAAGACAACCATCAAGGCTGCAACAGAGAGTAATTTTTTCATCATCGCATCATCTGTGGTTTAAGACCGTTATCATGCTAGAGTCTCTGGTGGTGAAGTCAATTGGCAGAGCGGGAATAATTGTTACCAAACGTCATCCAAACACCACTGTTTTGGCGTCAGTAGGAACCATTTGCCACGCAGGCACTCCAAGCCATTAGTATTCTTTTCACTGCAATAGGACCAAGCCATGAATGATACCCACAGTAAATTTGTTGGTTACTTACTCTGGATCTTTGGTTTTCTCGGATCCCACCGGTTTTACTATGGAAAACCAGTAACTGGCACCCTCTGGTTTTTCACCCTAGGTCTGTTCTTCGTTGGCTGGATTGTGGATTTGTTCTTGATTCCTTCCATGGATAAAGAAGCCGATCTCCGTTTTCGCAGTGGCCCCACGGATTTTACCATTGCCTGGCTATTACTGACCTTTCTGGGTCTGTTTGGCATTCACCGTATGTACATGGGTAAATGGATCACTGGCTTTATTTACCTATTTACCGGTGGCTTTTTCTTAATTGGTGTGCTGTATGATTTTTGGACACTCAATGAGCAAGTGTCGATTAAAAACATGCAAAAATTCTCTTAGTCCTCCTTGTTTGACAACTAACTGAATGATGCGCAACGTATTCAAGGTTGCGCATACCTCGCTCGCTGCTAGTATAAGTCGCTTATTGCAACGCGAAATGGATCTGCCTAAATGAGCCAACAGTTTCAGCTTTTACGCGAGCGACGTTTTTTGCCTTATTTCATTACCCAGGCATTGGGCGCGTTTAACGATAACGTCTATAAGAATGTGTTGGTGATCATGGTCGCGTTCGCCTCAGCCGATCAACTGCCGATGGATGCCACGCTGTTTATCAACGCCGCTGCTGGGCTGTTTATTCTGCCTTTTTTCTTGTTTTCTGCCTTTGCTGGCGAGCTTGCAGACAAATACGACAAAGCCCTTATTATGCGACGGGTGAAATGGTTAGAAGTGGTGATCATGTCGAGTGCCGCTGTCGCGCTGTATTTTCACGCTTGGAATGTGTTACTCGGCTTACTTTTTTTGATGGGCACCCAATCGGCTTTTTTTGGCCCGGTGAAATACGCATTACTACCACAAACGCTCAATGACAAAGAGCTTGTTTCAGGCAATGCCTTGGTGGAAACCGGCACTTTCTTATCGATTCTGCTCGGTACCTTGCTGGCGGGCTTTATTGCCCATCACCCTGACTCTAACCTGATATCTGGGATAGCCGTATTTAGTTTTGCGTTGCTCGGCGTCATGTCTGCCCATGCCATCCCTCCCGCCCCCGCGGGTAACCCTGGACTCAATTTACGTTACCGACCCGTTGCTTTAATGCGACAAACGCTGCGTTTCGCGCGTAAAGACAAGGTCACCTTACAAGCGATTCTCGGGATCAGCTGGTTTTGGTTTCTAGGTGCCAGCTATTTAACCCAGTTTCCCAAATTCACCGCCTCGATCGGTGGCGGTGAAATTGGCGTATCATTTCTGCTCACCTTGTTTTCTGTTGGTATCGCTGTGGGCGCATTGCTGTGCGATAAGCTTTCTGGTCATCGTATCGAGCCCGGCATTGTTCCCTTGGGCAGTTTAGGATTAACCGGCTTTGGCTTACATTTGTTTTTTGCCACGCCGGCGGCCCCGACACTTCATAGCAACCTGCTTGCTTTTATCACTGATCCAGCCCTGACCTGGGTGTTTATCGACCTATTGATGATTGGCGTGTGTGGCGGGATTTTTATTGTGCCACTGTACAGTCTGATGCAACAACGCGCCGATAAAGCGGCGCGTGCGCGTGTGATTGCCGCCAACAATATTTTCAATGCCTTGTTTATGGTGGCCAGTGCGATACTCGGTATCACGCTCTTGGTCGTGGTTGAGTTATCTATCGCGGAATTCTTCTTAGTATTGGCGGTGCTCAACTTCTTGGTGGCTATCTATGTCAGCAAGCTGGTACCGATTTTCGCCTTGCGCTTTTTTACCTGGATGGTCACCCATACCCTGTATCGAGTAAAACACCAAGACTTACACCATATTCCTGAAAAAGGCGGTGCCTTGCTGATTTGTAACCATGTCAGCTATATGGACGCGCTCTTGTTAGCTGGCGCGTGTCATCGCCCTATCCGCTTTGTAATGTTTGAAGATTTATATCAATTACCCGTGCTACATTGGTTCTCCCGTACCTCAAAAGTGATCCCCATTAGCCATCGGGGCCGCACGATCCGGGCCGCCATGAACGAGATTCAAAAGGCGCTTGATAATGGCGAAGTGGTACTGATTTTCCCAGAAGGGCATCTTAGTTATGACGGCGAAATCGACCAATTCCGCCGCGGGATGGATATGATTTTGCAACGCTCTCCGGTGCCTGTGGTACCGATGGCGTTACAGGGCCTTTGGGGCAGCTATTTTAGCCGTCATGGCGGGAAAGCCATGTTAAAACTGCCCAAGCGGTTTTGGTCTAAAGTCACCGTCGTCGCCGGTCCAGCCGTTGAGCCTGAGCAAGCGACCTCAGAGCATATGCGCAATGAAGTCATTCGCCTGCGCGCCGACCGACCTTAGTCAATCGCTTGGCGTTGAGCCCATTGGGTTAATTGCGCTCGAGACGGTTTAATCCCCACCTCGGGCGATAACGATGGCCAAGGTAAAAACGCGACCGGGCGTTGATAAGCGGGCAAGCGCCGACAATAGTCAGCCAGCTGCTGGGCGTTGAGATGGCACCGACTCTGGATAATCGCCAACGGACGCGCCCCGAATTCGCGATCGTTAACCGGAACGACCATGGCCTGACGGATCTCAGCACACTGTTGCAAGTGTGCCTCAATCACCTCGGGCTGAACGTTCTCCCCACCGCAGATAAATTGATTATCCTTACGCCCGATGATACGTAGCGTCGGCGGGTGAACGTCTGTACACCAACTCGCTAAATCGCGCGAGGCCAGTCCTTTGGACGCATCAAGCGGTTGCAATACGCCCGCTTGCCAAACCCCTAGGGCTAACGTCTCCCCGCGGTGGATTACCTCACCGTCATCCGCCACCATCACATCGCGATACGGCAAGGTGGTGCCCACATCATCCTGTCCATCGGCTCGTTTTAAGGTGACCGTCGATGCCGTTTCCGTCATCCCATACCCACACCAACAGCTTATCCCTTGTTGTTCTGCCTGCTCCGTCAGTGCACTTGAAATCGCAGCGCCACCGAGTAACACGTGAGATAAGGTGGAAGTATCTGGGCATTTTCTCAGTGCAGGCAACACGCGATAGAGCTGCGTGGGCACTAACGAGGCGTGGCTAACATGTGTGAGCGCCGATGCCATGCTTTCCCCACGACATGGATAGATAGCCAGCTGTGCGCCTTTATACAACCAACGCCATACAATGGCTAAGCCGGATATATGAAACAGTGGCAACGATAAGAGCCAACGATCGACGCGGTTTTCTAGAGAGGTCGTCTTATCCGCCAAGCCCAAAAAAGGCAGCATTTGGGTTAAACCGGCAGCACTGGCGAGATGCTGATGAGCCGCGTGAGCAATCACCTTAGGCGTACCGGTTGACCCGGAAGTTAAGGTTAACGTCAGAGGCTTATCGGGTTGCCAATGGGTTGCAATGGGCAGCACATTGACACGCGGTTGGCACGAGCGGTCAGGCAAAAATTGATAGACGCCAAGTTGACTCAGCACGGAGGCTTGCACCTCGTCACTTAAAGCTTGATTCAATACCAGCGTTTTTTTCCCCGCCTGCCAAGCCGCGAGCATCCCCACAATCAGTTCCCTTAGTGACAATGCGCTGTCGAGCACCACAATGGGCGCCTCACCCAGTCGAGCTTGCTGGCCATCCACGAGCGTACTGAGTGCACCCCATGTGAGCGGCATCTCGCTATCAATCGCTTTCGCGTTCGGTGCTACAGCCGCCCAATGGCGCCATGGCCATTTATCAAACCCAAACATGCGTTGACTCACAAGGTGTTTATCCACACGAGTGGCTGGTCGTGGAGCGGGATCAAGGGCTGCGACGCCCCTGGCCAAGTGCGATCGAGTTGATGCTGATAAATCCCCAATGTATCAAGTCCTGGCACGACACCTGGGGTCAACCAATCGGCCAATCGTGATAATTGCGTTAAGCCCAAACTGGTTTCTAATGCCGAGCTAATCACTGCCGTTTTGCCCAACGCATGCGCCCGGCTCACCCATTGCTCAATGGTGGCCAGATCGCCGAGTAAACTGGGCTTAATCACCCAGGTCGAGACCCGATCGTTTTCAAGCAACGCCATATCTTGGCTATCGATTAAGCTCTCGTCCCACGCCAGGGGGTAGCCTAATGCCTGTGCCTGTACGAGCGATTGGTTAGGATCGCGACAAGGCTCTTCAATCCAGTGAATTCGCGCTTGGTGGGCTTCACTGAGCCCATTCCAAAAGCTGGCAAGTTGCTCAGGTTGCCAACGACGGTTCGCGTCAAGGCGCAGCCTCAAATCCGGCAACGCCTCTAACATGGTCGCTATCATTAACCGATCGCGGGCGACCTCATACTCCCCCACTTTAATTTTTGCCTCATAAGGCTGGCCCGCCGGTTGTTGCCCCAGCGTCACCAACAAGGCATCAGGATCCCCCGTACACACGGGCACATGACGAAAGCCTGACTGAGTGGGCAAATGCTTGTCTAACTCGGCTTGCGCGATACTTAGCCCCCATGCCACAGAAGGAGGCAGTTGTGGCATGGCAATATTACGATGATCACACCAAACCGCGGTGGCAGCAATTAACGCATGACGTGCCTCAGCAAAGGTTTCTTGGCTAAAACCGGGGAGCGGCGCTACTTCGCCCCAACCACGTTGTGCTCCCTCGCTTAATTCAACCACCAAGCCCTCTCTCTCCGTTAACGGCTGATCACGGACAAATAAACCGGCATTGACTGGCAAGGTGTAGTGATAAATCCGTGCCTGTCTCATAGTGACCTCTATGGATTACGTGGGAAACGATCAAATTCAGGGCGGCGTTTTTCATTAAAGGCATTGCGCCCTTCTTGCCCCTCATCGGTCATGTAAAACATCATGGTGGCGTTACCGGCCAGTTCTTGTAGACCTGCCTGCCCATCGCAGTCTGCATTCAACGCCGCTTTTAAGCAGCGCAACGCCATGGGGCTGTGTTGGAGCACTTCCCGGCACCAACGCACTGTCTCTCGCTCAAGCTCATCCAGTGGCACAACGGTGTTCACCAATCCCATGTCTACGGCTTCTTGCGCATTGTAGAAACGACACAAGAACCAGATTTCACGGGCTTTTTTCTGACCCACAATCCGTGCCATATAAGACGCACCCCAGCCACCGTCAAAGCTGCCGACCTTGGGACCCGTTTGCCCAAACTGGGCGTTGTCGGCGGCGATGGTTAAATCACACATCATATGCAATACGTGGCCACCACCGACGGCATAGCCTGCAACAGCGGCAATGACGGGTTTGGGGCAGGTGCGGATCTGACGCTGAAAGTCCAGCACGTTCAAATGGTGCGTGCCTTCATCATCTTGATACCCGCCGTAGTCGCCCCGCACGGACTGATCGCCGCCGGAACAAAACGCCTTCTCTCCCAGCCCAGTGAGGATAATCACGCCCACTCGGCTGTCATAGCGCGCATCAGCCAACGCTTGCATCATTTCTTTTACCGTTTGTGGCCGGAATGCATTGCGTACCTGAGGGCGGTTAATGGTGATCCGAGCGATACCGTCGGCGGATTTATGGTATAGAATATCGCTAAACGCATGCTCAGTCGGTTCCCACTCAATCGGCGCGTAAAGCTCTTTTTCTGTCATTCCCGGCGTGACAGCCATAGTGTCTCCCCTTCCTCGGTTGCTTGGGACAAAGCCCGTCATAAAGATAAAAAGTCAAGCGAGTGCGTGACTTTGCGTGAGTACCTGCACAAACCTATCTGGATTTTCAACATGGCTGTTGTGCCCTGCCCCTTCTATCGGCGTGGCGGGGATCCCGGTGTGTTGCCATAGTGAATGTGCAAGTGAGGTAAATTTGTTGTCGTGCTCTCCACAAAGGTAGTCAATCGTGACGCCTTGTCGAAAGGCTTCACCCAGCCCCGCGCGTAAATTCGCCTGGCGGCCCAAAGAGGTCGCCAATAGCATTTTCGCCACGGCGGGGCCGTGATTATTTCCCCGCTCAAGCACTAAAGCGGTACGCTGGTCAGACGTGAGTGACTGGAAGACGGTTTGCTGGTACCAATCGTTTAACACCTCTGACAGGGTTTGATGCGCAAAGCGCGCCGCCCACTGGCTATCCTGTGCCAGCCGCTTGCGTCGTTGGTGGCTATCCGCCAAACCTGGGTGACCCGCTTCCAAGAAGACCGCGCGCCAAAGACTGGGGTGAGTGCAGACAAGATGCATGGCAAGGCGCGCGCCGAGCGAGTATCCGACTAAACATGCCCTTTGATGCCCCCACACCTGGTAACACGTTTGTCGTATTGCTGCGACCGTCGTGGCAAAGTCAACGGCTTGATAGCTCACACTGCTACCATGACCAGGCAAATCAATGCACAGCCAATGACAATGGTGCATTTTATCGGTCACCGTACGCCAATCTTCTCCGCTACCTAAAAAACCATGGAGAAACACCACTTTCTTTCCATGCCGATCGCCGCCTTGTTGGTAACTAAGCATGTGTCCCCCTGGCTGCCATGGCAGCTAAGCACTCGCTGAGTACCTGTCCCGCTTCTCCGGCCGGTGTCACCACTTCAATCACATCAGCCCCAGGGGTGGTGAGTGCCTGATTCACGCTTCGCACGAGATCATCTGGGGTCGCGGGTTGATGGAAACCCAAAGAGAATTGCGCCGCGATGTGTTCAAAACCAAGATTATGCGGCATTCGGTAGTAGGTATCACAAAGGGTTTGATCAACCGGCAGCGCATCAAAAATGCCACCGCCATTGTTATTCAAGATAAGGATGGCGGCCGGCGCACACGTCTCCCGCCATAATGCAAGGCTATTAAGATCGTAAAGTGCACTGGTATCACCCAACACCACTAACATAGGCTGAGCGCGGTATCGCTGCACCCCAGCGGCACAGGCAAGTAAACCATCAATGCCCGAGGCGCCACGGTTGGCAAACACCCGATGGTGAGCAAGGTGAGACCAAATATCCGCTAAGCGGATCGCCAAGCTATTACCGATAAAAACATCCGCGTGGTGAGGCAACATCGCCGGCAGAGTTTGAAAGACATTGTGTTCCGACAAAGGGGAAGTCGGTATGGCGGCGGCCGCCAGTTGCATCTGATACTTGGCACCGTTGACCAGGGCGCATTGCCACGCGCTCACATGCTTCGAGTCAGCTATCGCGTCAGAATGTGCACTGTCGACGGCATCAGTCAGTGCGTTTAACCACAACCGCCACTGGGACGGCGGCACGACAAACTGTTCGACAGACAAATGATGAGGGGCAAGTGACTGTGTGTGTTCGCTGATCAGCCAGTAGTGAGCTTGCGTTTGCGCCAGCCATTGGCCAAGGCGTTTAGACACCAACCGCCCACCGAGCTGAATCACCCATTGGGCTTGATTCAATTGCTGGAAAAGATCGGGATGGTTAAGCCACAGATCGTAGCCAGGTGCACTGCTCGCCACCCCTGCCTGCGGATCGGCCAAGATAATGGCATGAAGCGAATTCGCTAACCGCTCCACGGCCTCGGACAGCCCCTCTGGCACGGCACCAAGTACAATTACCGTTCGTGGTCCTCCATCAGTCGGCGTCCACCAAGGCGGCCATTCAGGCATCGCAGAACAGCGAGCTTGATGGTGGCGGGTATAACGCTGGCCGCTTTGCCACCAGTGGGCAACAGACTCGCGAAGCTTTTCCTCCTCTGTCTCATCGCGATTGCCATAAAAAGGCTCACGAAACGGACAGTTAATGTGGACGCTCCCCCCTTGCTCAGCCTGACGTGCAAGTAGCTGATCCACTTTGGTGAGTAACGCCGGCAAAGGGATCTCAGCGGTCGGCGCCGGAAGCGCCAATTCAGCGGTCACATGAGAAGAAAACAGGCCTGATTGGGTAATCGCTTGGTTCGCGCCACAATCCATTAATTCAAACGGGCGGTCAGCAGAAAGAATCACTAACGGTTCACCGGTTAAGCCACTCTCTACCACGGCAGGCAGCAAATTTGCCACCGCAGTGCCTGAGGTCACAATCACCGCGACAGGCTCACAGATACTCTTGGCCAAACCAAGGGCAAGGTAACCCAGCCCGCGCTCATCAAAGTGACGGTGGATTGTCACCGGACGCTGGGGATGCTGACTTTGTTTCACCGCGGCCAGCGTCAAGGGTGTGGAGCGTGAACCGGGCGCGACACAAATATGCCTGATGCCTAGGCGCGATAGCTCTTCTATCACAACCTCTGCCCAGGTGTGTGTGAGAGAAAGCGACATTAGCAGGCTCCGAGTCTGATGGCGTCTTTTTCAGGCACCGTGCAAGCAGGCAAACACTGACGGAGAGTCGTGAGCTTATTGTTCAGCTCTTGCCACTCAGCATCCGGATCCGAGCCAGGGACAATACCGGCGCCGGCATATAAGTCCACGGTATTCTCTGTCACTTGTGCACTGCGTATTGCTACACAAAACTGGCTTTCACGCTGAGAAAGATAACCGACCGCACCGCTATAACGGCCACGTGCAATGCCTTGCTCGGCTAAAAAGGTACGCGCATTTTCACGGGGCAACCCGGCCACCGCGGCGGTGGGCTGTAAGGCACTGAGCAGCACAGTATCATCAACACCAGGCCCGATGATGGCACTGATTCGACGACGTAAATGCTGAAGATGGCGAAGCACAATCAGATGCGGTTCAGGGTCAACCGTCATGGTTAACGCATGACGGCGAAGTCCGGCGAAAATATCGTCCACCACCAGCTGATTCTCGTGCACGTTTTTCGTGTCACTTAATAGCCACTCGCCAAGATGGTGATCTTCACTAAAGCTTGCGCCACGACGCACCGTCCCTGCCACCGCTTCTGTGGTCACACGACAATCGCGACGGCGGTATAGCCGCTCTGGGGTTGAGCCAACAAAAGCGTCATCAGGGCCGGTTGCAAAAAGGAAGTGAAAACTCTCGACATTGTGCTGTTGGCTATGCTGTAACAGCTGGCCGGCACTGATCGGCGCATTGAGCGACAGACGCGTTTGACGTGCCAGCACCACTTTTTGTAGTGCGGTCTGCTCCATGTGTGTCAACGCACAACGGACAGATTGACACCACTGAGCGTGGTTGGGGGTATGTGTCTCTTCACGGACAACCGCTTGCCCTGCTGCCAAAGGACGGCCTTGCCAAATCACCTGATTAAGTACCGCTTGGCTGTCACACGCCGTGGTGAGATTAATACTCAGCTGCCATTGCTGGTCACGCCTGACGAGCTCAACCACTGGCAAGAAAAAATCACCACAGCCGGGTGCATCATCAAAGGCCACACAGCCCCAAATGCGCTGGTCAGGCAACAGACTGGCTTGGGCCGCTTGAAGCTGAGAAAACTGATGGCTAGCGCCCAGTGCCAATACCTCTTCACGACCATCGCGTGATTGCCAGTAGGTTTTCGGGTAAATAGGCTGTGCATCCAACCAAGCAACGGGCGACAAATCACCTGGCCAAGTAAACGCCATGGTCAATTGTGCAGGTGCTTGACTGATCGCTACTTGGCTTTGTAAATGATTAGCCGCTTGAATCAAGGTAGTCACGACATCCTCCAACCGCCTAGGCGGCAGTGCTCTTTGCAAGTCAATCCGTACTCTTTTATGTAGCACGTTATTCTTGCTTATCAGTCTACCTGTGAGCGTCTTTTACAAATATGCGCTAGATCAGTTATCTGTCAAACTTGGTCGATTTTTTTGCGCCATTCCTGGCAGTGAAACTTTATCTGCCCAAGTCTTTCGAATTGGCAAACAAATAGTGTAAGTTACCAAAAAAGCCTAATAACAATTTTCACCTTTTTATTAACAGGAACGTTAATGCAACCTATTGGAATGTCCGCCAAGCTGGATGATGTCTGCTACGACATTCGCGGTCCAGTGATGAAAGAAGCGAAACGCCTCGAAGAAGAGGGCCACCGCATTCTTAAGCTGAATATCGGTAATCCCGCCCCGTTCGGCTTTGATGCCCCCGATGAAATCTTGGTGGATGTGATCCGCAACCTCCCCACCTCGCAAGGATATTGCGATTCAAAAGGGCTCTACTCCGCCCGTAAAGCCGTGGTGCAACACTACCAAAAGCGCGGCTTGATGGACTTAGACGTTGAAGACGTCTATTTGGGCAACGGTGCCTCCGAGCTTATCGTGATGGCCATGCAAGCCCTGCTTAATAATGGTGACGAGTTACTGGTGCCCTCACCTGACTATCCACTTTGGACGGCGGCGGCATCTTTATCAGGGGGCAAGCCTGTCCATTACCTTTGCGATGAAGAGTCGGACTGGTATCCAGACTTAGACGATATCAAACGTAAAATCACGCCCAGCACCCGGGGGATTGTCCTGATTAATCCCAATAACCCGACAGGGGCTGTCTATAGCCGCGACTTTTTGTTGCAAGTGGTGGAGATCGCGCGCCAGCATAATCTGATCATTTTTGCGGACGAAATCTACGATAAAATTCTCTACGACGGGGCGCAGCACTACTCTATCGCCACCTTAGCACCGGATGTACTGTGCTTGACCTTTAATGGCTTATCCAAGGCCTACCGAGTCTGTGGCTTTCGCGCCGGCTGGATGCTGGTCACAGGGCCAAAACAACATGCACGCGGTTACATAGAAGGCCTTGAGATGCTGGCATCGATGCGGCTTTGTGCCAATGTCCCGATGCAGCATGCGATTCAAACGGCGTTGGGGGGATACCAGAGCATCAACGAGCTTATCTTACCCGGCGGTCGGTTGCTGGAGCAGCGCGACAAAGCCTATGAGCTTATCAACCAAATTCCAGGGGTGAGCTGTAAAAAGCCGAAAGGCGCGCTCTATCTCTTCCCGAAAATCGACACCAAGCGGTATAACATTCATAACGATGAAAAGTTAATGCTCGACTTTTTATTGCAAGAGAAAGTGCTCATGGTGCATGGAACGGGCTTTAATTGGCATCAACCCGACCATTTCCGGCTTGTCACCTTGCCGCGCGTCGATGACTTGGAGATGGCTATCAGTCGCTTTGAACGCTTTCTCAGCGGGTACAGCCAAGAGAGCTAGTGGGTGTTACCTGTCGATAACGCAAGCACGTGCGACACGGCTTGCGTTATGTTATTGATCACCGTATTCCGTTTATAACGCCCTTATTCGTATGTCTCGATACTGCTCTCGCTGCCATAAAGCCCACGCCATCTGCATTTGCGATGCCATCACCAAGATTGATAATCCCAATCCCGTGATCCTGCTTCAGCACCCTGATGAAGTCTCGCACCCAAAGAACAGTGCCTGCCTGCTGAGCCTTTCGCTACAACATAGCGTGACCTTCGTCGGAGAAGATTTTAGCCAGCATTCCCCACTGAATGCGTTATTGGCGGACCCGGACATTACTTATGCCGTGCTCTACCCCGGTGAAAACGCGATGGCACTCAGTGAGATGACGGCCCAAGGTGCGAGTGCCAAACAAGGGGTTATTTTGCTGGATGGGACCTGGAAAAAAGCCTACAAAATGTATCAGTTGTCGACCAATTTACAGGCACTTCCGAGTATCCGTATTGACGCCTGTGCGCCAAGCCAATATCAGATTCGTAAGAGTCGGAAGCCGGGTGCCCTGTCCACCCTCGAGGCCGGCTATATGGCGCTGAGTCAACTCAGTGGCGACCCCACACCGTATCAGCCGTTGCTCGACAGTTTTGACCTTCTCGTTCAGCGCCAGCTCGCCTTTATACCCAATGCGAGCAAGCGCCACGACTGAACGAGCGACTTGCTTATTGTCCCGCACACTGAGGCGTCATCACCCACGCTCGTCCCCGATCGCTAGCGAATCGCGTACAGCGGACCATTACTGGCGGCGGTAAACATGGTGCTGTGGAGCTTTTGCGCAAAGCTGTCAGTCATCGACGACAGGTAATCGGCAATCACTCGCATCCCTGATTGGCCGTTCGCTCGAGCGGCCAGCCAGTCGCGTCGATAATCCGTCGGCAACAAACGCTCGGGATCAGACGCAAAGGCATCAAACAACTCCATGACCAACTGCTGGCCCTTGTACTCCACCACCTGAAGCTCTGGCTGTTTAACCACAAACTCACTGACAAAGCGCTTTAGCACCTCCAAAACACCGGCCATGACCTCAGTCAAATAGGCATTCCACGCCAATAGCGGAGAGGTAAAACTGTGGGTGCCATCTTGATTGGTCGGCGCGATCTCCACTGAGGTCAATAACGTATTGACCAGGGCGCCAATCGCGTCCTTACGCTCGTACGGAGGACCAAACATTTGCTCACTTAGCTCACCAATGTTGGCCTCGAGCCATGGGTCACCACACTCTGCCAAATGGCTTGCTACTGACTCTTGCCATTGCTCCCTCGTCACTAGGCCCATCACGATGGCATCTTCCAAGTCATGGACGCCATAAGCGATATCATCGGCCAGCTCCATGATGGAGCAATCTATTGATTTATAACGAGTTTTTCGGTGTTGATCCGTGGCCGTGTGATCGCGAAACGCTAAAAATAACGCGCGATCCGCCTCATTTAATGGCGCGAGCACCCAATCTCGCCGCGCTTTATCATCATCATAAATGCCCTTGGCGGGTTGCCACTCCCGCGCTTTGAGATGGCGAAAGTCGTTAACGGGCGCAGGCTGATTGCCATTGTGAGCGGCACTGATCAATGCGGGGTACTTCATCACACCAAGCAAGGTGCGACGTGCCAAGTTCATCCCATGCTCTTGTGTATAAGGCTCAAGCAGCGTGACAATGCGAAAGGTTTGCGCATTGCCCTCAAACCCTCCGTCATTGCGCATCATGTAATTCAATGCGATTTCGCCGCCATGGCCGTAAGGAGGATGACCGATATCGTGAGCCAAACAGAGGCTTTCCATCAAACCGGTCGACGGAAGTAGTGGGCGAAATGCTGGTTGTTTCTCTTTGAGCTGCGCGACGATGCCGGTACCAATTTGCGAGACCTCAAGTGAATGGGTTAACCGAGTCCGATAAAAGTCGCTGTGCTCGGCACCGAGCACCTGGGTTTTTGCTTGCAAGCGTCGAAAGGCAGCTGAGTGCAGAATCCGCGCACGATCGCGTTGGTACGCCGTGCGTTTATCATGACGACGCTTTTTCTGCTCATTTGTCATCTGGCGAATTTGCCAGGCGTCAGATAGGTCAAAATCCATCATCACTGATCTCATCCAACGACAGTGTAAAACTATCCACAAAAGTAGCCATAAAGTAATCGCTCGCCGGGGAGCGCCTTTTCTCTAACGAGGCTTCCAGCCGCTTCTTCGCTTGCTCAAACTCATGGTTCCCTGCTGCAATCTCTTCCAGGCATTTTAAATAAGCACATAAGGTGTCGGCCTGTTTCACCAGTTGGTAATCATCCGGCGCGATGTGGTCTGAGTCTATTAGCCCGCTATATTCCTCTTGTAACTCAGGCGGCAGCATCGCGATAAGCTTTTTCTCGGCCATTTTCTCTATTTTTTTATACTCCCCCGCAATGGATGGATTGAAGTACTTTACTGGGGTAGGCAAGTCACCCGTGATCACTTCGCTGCAATCATGGAACATCGCTAATACTGCGATACGCTCGGGTTGATAGTGACCATTGAAGCGTTTGTTATTGATTAACGCTAACGCATGCGCCACAAAGGCAACCTGTAAACTATGTTCAGAGATATTTTCGGCGGAAACATTGCGCATCAGTGGCCAACGATAAATCAGCTTCATTCGCGCAAGGTGGGCAAAAAAGTGGCTTTGTTTTTGAGTCATCGCATCCTGCTACCATGCTACACATCGCTGTCATTGTGTGCATTCAAGCCAGCAGACACAAGTATTATTCGCGCAAAGCGCCAAACACCACTTTGCGCGAGCGTGGTTACACCTTTATGAGGTCTCGGTTTTTATCCAATGTTGAGGGACCAATGCCTTTGACCTCCATCAGTGCGTCTGGCGAGCTAAATTCACCGTGGGCTTGGCGATACTCAATAATGGCCTTGGCCTTCGCCGGACCAATCCCCTTGAGTTGCTCTGATAACTGCTGCTCACTCGCGGTATTGATGTTAACGGAAAGACGTTCAACTTGCTCAGTCGCTTGAACGGCGTTTTCATCAGCACTCCAACTCACCGGCGCCGTCACCAACGCAAGGGCAAAGAACAGACAGGATAAAAGGTGTTTCATGATTTCACTCCTTGTAGAAATGTCAGCCTTACCCTAAGTCCGCGCTCGCCTATTTGCATGTGAGCGATAAAAGAAAAACGACGCAGGACAAAGTCCTAGCGCCGTTTTTCTTACTCAAGCAAAGAGGGTGCGAGAGAGATCGAACTCCTGCTGCCCACTCGCTTACTGGGTATCTGACTCCGCGTAAGTCACATCCACCTCTTCGCGCAACGCTTGTAAGGTCGCAGACAGTGACATGTTACTCATCGCGCGTTGAACACGCGCCGCCATTTGGCTTTGCGGGCTGATATCTGGCACCTCAGGCACCATCACCTTATCCAGTGCGACAACCACCACATCACCTTGACGGTTTTGCGTCACGCCATAGCTGGCGTTGTCAGATGCTGGCTGTGGCAGAGAAAACGCCAGCTCAGCGATAGCTTGTTGCTGAGAAACACGGTTGAGTGTGATGGGGGCACTGAAGGTGTAATCGCTCCCCGTTACCTCACCGCTTTCTTCGAGTTGGGCAATCAAGTCACCGGCGGTTTCTTTTGCTTGCTCTTGGCCTTTCTCGGCGGCGAGCGTTTCGCGAACTTGGTCTTTCACTTCCGCAAAACTAAGCTGTTTTTCCGGCTTCACATCATCAAGGCGCACAACAATCGCATGCTCACCAGACAACTCAATCAACTCTGAGTTAAGCCCGTTTTCACGTACGTCATAGCTGTCAAGTGCTTGCTGGATCTGAGGACGAGCCATCAAGCCAGTCGCCGCGTCTAACGCAAAATAATCGGTATACTGCACCTTGCTGTTCACCGCATCAGCCGCAGGCTCCAAACCATTCGCCTCTTCAAAAGCGACTTCAGCCAGTGTGGTAGACTGCGCGTAGAAACGATCCGCCGCGCGCGCTTGTTGCAATTCGGTACGGATATCGTCTTTTACCTCTGCAAGCGGTGTCACATCCGCCGGATCAATATCGTCTAAACGGATAATATGATAGCCAAAGTCAGATTGAACGAGCCCAGAGACATCGCCTTTCTCTGACAGCGCATACGCCGCTTTCTCGAACGCCGGATCCATCACATCAGGTTCAATCCAGTCCAGCGACCCACCCTGCTCAGCACTGAAGGTGTCATCAGACATTTCCTTCGCTAAAGCAGCAAATGCGGCGCCTTGACTCAGGCGCTCTAGCGCTTGCTGGGCTTTGGCTTTAGCCTCATCACCTGTCCCTTCAATCAGGATGTGGCTCACTTTACGACGTTCTTGTGAGCCATACTGAGACTGATTCTCTTGGTAATAAGTCGCGATGGCTTCATCCGAGATCTGAACCTCATTAGCCAGTCCCTCTCCCGTGAGCTCTACATAAGCGACTTTGACCATGCGAGGCTGGATATAATCGTCTCGGTTAGCTTGATAGTATGCTTCCAGCTCGTCGTCCGTTAGCGATACCTGCTCTGCAAAATCAGCCACTGGGAGCGTGATGGTGCGCACTTGGCGGCTTTGCGCCTCTAAGCGATACAGATTCTCTAACTCACTGGGCAAGACAAAGCCTGAGCCTTGTAGGCCATTAACCAGCTGCTGACGCATTAAGTCTGTGCGCATATAGTTGGCAAATTCATCGGCACTCATGCCCGTTTGGCGCAGAGCGGCCTGATAACGATCGTTATTAAACTGTCCGCCTTGACGGAACTGTGGCATCGCTCTAATCGCCGCTTTGACTTGCGCATCACTCACACGCAAACCGAGTTCGCTAGCCGCCTGCTCTAACAGCAAGTCATTGATCATTCGATCTAGGATATTTTGACGAAAACGCTTCACATACTCTGGGTTGCCCAGCAGTTGGTTAAACTGCTCTCCGGCTTGTTGCTGCATACGAGCACGTTCGTTTTGATAAGCTCGATCGAGCTCTGCACGGCTGATTTCTTTATCACCGACGGTTGCAGCGGGCGGGTTGGAACCGCCTGCCAGATAGCTGCCGACACCGGCAAAAGCAAAGGAAAAGATGATAAGGCTTAAAATGATCTTCACCGCAAGACTATTGGTGCCTTCGCGTATACGTTCCATCATAACTGGCCGGTACTCCAACTGGTTTGGGCTGGTTGTCTTTCAACTAAAAAGGCGCATCATGTGATGCGCCTTTACGCTCTTGTGCGCCGAATTATACGCGGTTGTTAGTGGCTTTGCAGCTCTAGCGCCCCGTCAAACGCGAATAATTCGGCAGCGAGTCACGAGGATTACTCGTTAACGGCGTCTTTTAACGCTTTACCCGCTTTAAAGCCTGGTACTTTGGCCGCCGCGATATCAATTTCAGCGCCCGTTTGTGGGTTACGGCCCTTGCGTGCAGCGCGTTCGCGTACAGAGAAGGTGCCAAAGCCCACTAGCGCGACCTGATCGCCTGACTTCAACGTGTCAGACACCGCCTCTACGAAGGCATCCAATGCACGGTTCGCTGAGGCCTTAGAAATATCCGCACCTTCTGCAATATGATCAATCAGTTCCGACTTATTCACTTTTTCATCCCCTTAGATTACATCTCCGCAAACCTATCAATGTTGCGGTATTCAATAACAGACGCTTTGTCGACGAAAGACGTTGAAAGCGCGCTTGCCCGCCCCATGCAGGCAATGCGTCAAAGCAACGTTAGCGAGCAAAAAAAACGCTGACAAGCCTTTTACTGCCTGTCAGCGTTTTACGTTGCTTAATTTTGCTGCATGTCACTCTTTTCGGCGTTAACCAGCTCAATTCCGAGCGGATTATTCTCTAGCGCAATGGTCAAAACATCATCAATCCAACGCACAGGGTGAATAGATAAGTCCTCTTTGACGTTGGCAGGAATATCCTCTAAATCACGCTCGTTTTCTTTTGGGATAACCACCGTTTTTATGCCGCCGCGACGTGCCGCGAGTAGCTTTTCTTTCAAGCCACCAATCGGGAGCACTTCACCGCGTAAGGTGATTTCTCCCGTCATCGCGACATCGGACCGCACTGAGTTACCGGTTAAGCTTGAAACCAAGGCAGTACACATCGCGATGCCCGCACTTGGGCCATCTTTGGGCGTTGCGCCTTCTGGGACGTGGACATGAATATCACGCTTCTCGTAAAAGTCGCTGTTGATACCCAGCTTCTCAGCACGGCTGCGCACCACGGTCATCGCCGCTTGCACTGATTCTTGCATCACATCGCCCAGCGAGCCTGTGTGCGTCAGTTTGCCTTTACCTGGCATCGCTTCCGTCTCAATAGTGAGCAAGTCACCACCCACTTCGGTCCAAGCAAGCCCAGTCACTTGGCCCACCCGGTTTTGCTCATCCGCTTTACCATAATCAAAGCGGCGGACGCCTAAGTAATCTTGCAAGTTCTCATCCGTCACCGTCACTTGCTTGAGCTCGCTATTAAGCAGAATTTCTTTGACCGTCTTGCGACAAAGTTTAGAAATCTCGCGCTCAAGGTTACGCACGCCCGCTTCGCGTGTGTAGTAACGAATAATGCCGACAATGGCCGAGTCTTCAATCGTGATCTCATGCGGTTTCAAGCCATTACGAGCCACTTGCTTGTCAATCAAATGCTGCTTAGCAATGTTGAGCTTCTCGTCCTCGGTGTAACCAGACAGGCGGATCACTTCCATCCGATCCAGCAGTGGGCCGGGGATATTCATCGAGTTAGATGTGGCCACGAACATCACATCCGAGAGATCGTAGTCAACCTCTAGATAATGATCGTTAAACGCATTGTTTTGCTCAGGATCAAGCACCTCAAGCAGCGCCGATGAGGGATCGCCACGCATGTCAGACGACACCTTATCAATTTCATCGAGCAGGAACAGCGGGTTACGGACGCCCACTTTCGACATCTTCTGGATAAGCTTGCCGGGCAATGAGCCGATATAGGTGCGACGATGGCCACGGATTTCCGCTTCATCACGTACGCCACCCAACGCCATACGGGTATATTTACGCCCAGTGGCGCGAGCAATAGACTGCCCTAGCGAGGTTTTACCCACCCCTGGCGGTCCCACTAAGCAAAGAATCGGGCCTTTCAGCTTCTTCATCCGATTTTGTACCGCGAGGTATTCCAAAATACGGTCTTTGACGCGCTCAAGGCCATAGTGGTCGGCATTGAGCACTTCTTCCGCGCGGGCTAAATTCTTTTTCACTTTTGAGCGTTTTGCCCATGGCACACTAATCATCCAATCGATATAGCTGCGTACCACGGTGGCTTCCGCCGACATCGGAGACATCATTTTCAGCTTTTGCAGTTCTTGCTCGGTTTTTTCCCGCGCCTCCTGCGGCATTTTTGATTCTTCGATTTTCTGCTTCAGCGCTTCAAACTCGTCCGGCGCATCATCCAGCTCACCCAGCTCTTTCTGAATGGCTTTCATTTGCTCATTGAGGTAGTACTCGCGCTGGCTCTTTTCCATTTGCTTTTTAACGCGTCCACGAATGCGCTTCTCAACCTGAAGCAAGTCAATCTCAGACTCCATCATGGTCATCAGGTATTCGAGACGCTCGGAAATATCAACGATTTCCAACACGTTTTGCTTGTCTTCAAGCTTAAGCGGCATGTGGGCAGCAATGGTATCAGCAAGACGCGCCGCCTCTTCAATACCATTTAAGGATGTCAGTACTTCTGGCGGGATCTTTTTGTTGAGCTTGATAAAGCCTTCAAACTGGCTGATCGCCGTGCGAACCAACACTTCCTGCTCACGCTCATCCAAGCTTGGCGTGGTCAAATACTCGGCCTGCGCAGTGAAGAAATCATCTTCACTAAACTGATCGATGCGCGCACGCTGCATCCCTTCAACCAGCACTTTCACCGTGCCATCTGGAAGTTTAAGAAGCTGGAGAATGGTTGCCACCGTACCAACGGTGTATAAATCTGAGATACTTGGATCATCAGTGGCGGCATCTTTTTGCGCAACCAGCAGAATCTGTTTGTCGTTGTCCATCGCCGCTTCAAGGCAGCGTATCGACTTTTCCCTTCCCACAAAAAGCGGGATCACCATGTGAGGATAAACCACCACATCCCGAAGTGGCAGCACCGGAATGTCAATGCGCTCGGAACGCTCCAAGTTCATATGCTTCTCTCTTCCGTTCAATCTGATTATGAGTATATGGGGTCTGTTGGACAGGTTTCAACGGCTCAACCGTCAGAAAATAAAAAAGGGAGTTGTCACTCCCTTTTTCTATATCACTGATAACCTTGTGTAACGATATTACTCGCCACCCGCCGCTTGGTTATCCGTGTGTTCATACATCAGTAGAGGTGCAGATTCGCCTCGGATCACTGAATCGTCAATCACCACTTTGCTCACGTCTTTCATTGACGGTAAGTCGTACATGGTATCCAACAAGACAGCTTCGACAATCGAGCGTAGGCCACGTGCACCCGTTTTACGCTCCATCGCTTTTTTGGCGATAGCACGCAGTGCGTCGTCTCGAAACTCCAGCTCCACCCCGTCGAGTTCAAGCAACGCGCCATACTGCTTGGTCAACGCGTTTTTCGGCTCGCGCAGAATTTGCACCAAGGCATCTTCGTCAAGCTCTCTCAACACCGCGGTGACGGGGAGGCGGCCGATAAATTCAGGGATCAGGCCATACTTCACCATGTCCTCGGGCTCAACTTTGCCAAAGAACTCATCGGCTGAACGGTCCGTGGCGCCTTTGACCTGCGCACCAAAGCCAATGCCAGAGCCTGTATCGACACGCTGCTCAACCACTTTATCGAGCCCCGCAAACGCACCGCCACAGATAAACAG
Source organism: Salinivibrio sp. IB868 (assembly GCF_001995655.1). Classification (NCBI taxonomy): domain Bacteria; kingdom Pseudomonadati; phylum Pseudomonadota; class Gammaproteobacteria; order Vibrionales; family Vibrionaceae; genus Salinivibrio; species Salinivibrio sp. IB868. The sequence goes on along the minus strand of NZ_MUEW01000002.1, from coordinate 129,716 downwards.
GATTTTCGACGTGTCCACTTGCAAAAATTCCTGCTGTGGATGCTTACGTCCTCCCTGAGGAGGAATCGACGCGACTGTCCCTTCTACCAATTTAAGCAGTGCTTGTTGCACCCCTTCCCCAGAAACGTCTCGGGTAATAGATGGGTTGTCGGATTTACGAGAGACCTTGTCAATCTCATCGATATAGACGATACCACGCTCCGCTTTGGCGACATCATAATCGCACTTTTGCAACAGCTTCTGGATAATGTTTTCCACGTCTTCACCGACATAACCGGCCTCGGTCAATGTGGTGGCGTCTGCCATGGTAAATGGCACATCCAAAAAGCGCGCAAGCGTTTCGGCCAGTAATGTTTTACCACTACCGGTAGGGCCGATCAGCAAGATGTTACTCTTGCCCAGCTCCACGCCATCTGCGCTTTTGTCACCGTTTCGCAAGCGTTTGTAGTGGTTGTAGACTGCAACCGAGAGCACTTTTTTCGCTTGCTCTTGGCCAATGACATAATCGTCAAGGTGTGCACGAATTTCACTCGGCGCGGGTAAGCTATCTCCCTCGCGCTTTGGCATCACTTCTTTAATTTCTTCACGGATAATGTCATTACACAGGTCAACACACTCATCACAAATGTAGACCGATGGCCCGGCAATTAACTTACGAACTTCGTGTTGGCTCTTACCACAGAATGAGCAGTAAAGCAGCTTTCCGCTTCCACCGTCTTTTCGCTTGTCTGTCATTCGCTAACCTCTTTGGGGCCTTTGCCCGTCGTTGCCTTATGTTGAGTTTACAACAAATCGGCCACTTTTTCCGACCCAACCACTGACAAGCTTTGCGCTTGTTCACGCAGCTTGCTTGATTTCAACGCCCTAAGGCATGTTGGGTTTAGTCTCGTTGACTTAATACGGCGTCAACCAAGCCATAGTCCACCGCTTCCTGTGCCGCCATGAAGTTATCACGGTCGGTGTCACGTTCAATCACTTCCATCGGCTGGCCTGTATGCTCAGCTAACAAGGTGTTGAGGCGGTGCTTGGTTTTGATCATTTCTTGGGCATGAATTTCAATATCAGACGCCTGGCCTTGGAAGCCCCCCAGCGGCTGGTGAATCATCACCCGTGAATTCGGTAGGCAATAACGTTTGCCTTTGGCACCACCCGCCAACAGGAACGATCCCATTGAGCACGCTTGGCCCGTACACAGGGTGCTGACATCAGGCTTGATAAACTGCATGGTGTCATAAATCGCCATACCTGCCGTGACCACGCCACCTGGCGAGTTGATGTACAAATAAATGTCTTTTTCTGGGTTTTCTGACTCTAAGAACAGCATCTGCGCCACAATCAAATTTGCCATTTGATCTTCCACTTGCCCAGTGAGGAAGATGATGCGTTCTTTTAGCAGGCGAGAGTATATATCGTAAGAGCGCTCGCCGCGCGAGGTTTGTTCCACCACCATAGGAACAAGGGCGTCCATAATTGGCGGCATGGCATTATTGTGTTGTTGGCTCATAGCGTAATATCCCTAATCGAATTCGTTATAACTCTTGCCTTAACCAAGGTTTAGCACAAAACGCTGTAACAGGTCACTAAAATCTTAAATCGATGCACGCAGCTTAATGATCCAGCGAGGTTTTTTATGGCTAAAACGTCTCGCACTCTTGACGGTTAAGCGGCCAATATAGCGACTCAGTAGATGGAAAAAATGGCCCAAATGACAAGTCATTAGGGCCATTGTAAGCAAATCCATTTACGCAGTGTCAATGCGACACAAACGTTTTTTAACCTTGATTAAGCTTGCTGAGAAGCGTTCATCAAGTCACTAAAGCCGACTTCAGCTTCGGTGACAGTGGCTTTTGCCAGTAGCGCATCAATCGCTTGCTCTTCTAGCGCGACGTTGCGCATGTTTTCCATCAGCTTCTCGTCTTTCTCGTAGTAAGCGACAACTTCTGATGGATCTTCATACGCCGATGCCATTTCTTCGATCAGTGCTTTAACACGCTCATCATCCGCTTCAAGCTCTTCTGACTTGATCACTTCCCCAAGCAGAAGACCGACGCTTACACGGCGTTTAGCTTGCTCTTCGAACAGCTCACGTGGTAGCTGAGAAGCGCTATCCATGTTGCCGCCAAAGCGTTGTGCCGCTTGCTGGCGCAAGGTGCCAATTTCTTGCTCAATCAGCGCAGACGGTACGTCGATTTGGTTTTGCTCAACCAAGCCGTCAAGTACCTGCTCTTTCACCTTGTTCTTGATCGCTTGCTTGAGCTCGCGATCCATGTTTTTACGCACTTCCGCTTTCAGGCCTTCTACGCTGCCATCGGCAATACCAAAGCGCTGTACAAACTCTTCAGTCAGCTCAGGCAGCTCTTGCTCTTCCACCTTGTGCAGTTTAATCGCAAACTGCGCCGCTTTACCTTTTAGGTTCTCAGCGTGGTAGTCGTCTGGGAAGTTCACATCGATAGTGAATTCTTCACCCGCTTTTTTACCCACTAGGCCGTCTTCAAAGCCTGGGATCATACGACCTTGGCCCATTTCTAGTTGGAAGCCTTCAGCTTTACCGCCTTCAAACTCTTCACCGTCGATGGTACCCACAAAGTCTAAGGTGACACGGCTGTTGTCTTTCGCTTCACCCTCTGCTTCTACCCAGCTTGCTTGTTGCTTGCGCAGGGTATCAAGCATTTCATCCACATCACTTTCTTGAACGTCTGCTTTTGGCTTCTCAACGCTAATCGCGTCTAGACCTTGCAGCTCCACTTCTGGGTACACTTCAAAGTCAGCTTTAAAGACCAAATCTTTACCCGCTTCGTTTTCAACGGGTGTAAAGCTTGGCGCCCCTGCTGGGTTCACTTTTTCTTGAATCATGGCTTCGATGAAGTGACGCTGCATCACTTCGCCCAGCACGTCTTGGCGTACTGTGTCACCGTACATGCGTGACACCATCTTCAATGGAACTTTACCTTTACGGAAACCATCAAAACGACGATTCTTAGCGATATTGCGTAGCTCTTTAGTGACTGCGTCATCAATGTTGGCAGCAGGCACTGTGATGGTCATTTGGCGCTTAAGGCCTTCGGTGGTTTCAACGGTAACTTGCATTATAAATTTAACCTCAAATTTACTCAGGGGTACTGAGTGATGTTTACCAGTTTTACTGGTGGCATCATCTGAGCTATGAATCCGTCATAGCCCCTGCGAATCCGGATACACGCAAATGGCGTATCGAGCTATCTCATCCGAGACTGAAAATTAAGACGCGCTATTATAGCGGCACCCGTCAACTGAGTCGAGACAAGGGGCGACCGATGGCGTTTCAATATCAAAATTGGGGTGATATCTCACAATTCAACCGCGTAGGATCACACTTTTTACGGTTTTATGTGTGTTTGGTTATTTTCAGAGCAGTTCGGTGAGACAAACAGGAAAGAAAGCAGAATGGCGCGCCCTACAGGATTCGAACCTGTGACCCACGGCTTAGAAGGCCGTTGCTCTATCCAACTGAGCTAAGGGCGCACTGTCTTTACGCAGCGTGGATTATAAAGCGACGTTAGGCGTCGTCAACGCTTTTCCCTAAAATATTGACGTGGTTGCTCAAAACCACATCATTTACTGGCTATGTATTCATGCGACGCGGTGAGCCGAGAACGCGAAATTGATGCTTTTCGTGTTTCAGTCTCGTCAAGCATCATGCGAGCATGATCGGCTGAGTGCTTTTTTTTGCATTCCCCCTCATTAAACTGCATTAGCAAACGTTTGCGTAATAGCTTTTAGGTGCGTTTTTTGTCACACTATTGCCAACATTGCTTTAGCCGAAGGATAGTTATGGCCGCACAACTCATTGATGGAAAGCTGATCGCGCAAACCGTGCGTCGAGAGGTTGCCGCCCGCGTTTCCGCTCGCACTCAAGCGGGACGTAGAGCCCCCGGATTGGCGGTAATTCTGGTCGGAGACGATCCTGCCTCCCAGGTTTATGTTGGCAGTAAACGTCGTGTCTGCGATGAAGTCGGTTTTGTGTCAAGGTCTTACGACCTCCCGGCTTCGTGCTCTCAACAAGAGTTACTCTCACTCATTGACACCTTAAATGCGGATGACAGCATTGATGGCATTCTCGTCCAACTGCCCTTACCTGCAGGGATTGATGCCACGTCCGTATTGGAGCGCATCCGCCCAGACAAAGATGTCGATGGGTTTCATCCCTACAATGTCGGTCGCTTGTGTCAACGCATGCCAACCCTGCGTTCTTGCACACCAAAAGGGATTATTACCCTCCTAGACCGCTACAATGTCCCTCTTCGTGGTAAACATGCGGTGATCGTGGGTGCCTCCAATATTGTTGGCCGCCCGATGACGTTAGAACTGCTATTGGCGGGCTGTACAACCACAACGTGCCACCGGTTTACCCAGGATTTAGAAGCCCATGTTCGACAAGCCGATGTGCTGGTTGTGGCGGTCGGTAAGCCTAAATTTATTCCTGGCGATTGGATCAAGCCCGGCGCCATTGTGATTGATGTGGGCATTAACCGCATGGAAAACGGCAAGCTTATCGGCGACATCGAATATGAGCTCGCCTATGAAAAGGCTAGCCATATTACCCCTGTCCCAGGTGGCGTGGGCCCCATGACTGTCGCGACCTTGATTGAAAATACGCTCATGGCCTGTGAGCAATACCACGATGGTCACTAGCATGAGAGAGGGTCAAACTGGCCCTCTTTTTTTTCAGGATACTAAATCCGTTTGTCCATCTTGGATGAGCTGATTTCGTCCCCCTGCCTTGGCTTGGTACAAACACCTATCTGCGCGCTGAACAAGTTCATCAATACGGGCATCGGCATGGACCATCCCTATACTGATGGTGATTGAAAACGCCTTATCATAGGGTGACCAAACGGTCTTTTCCAATTCTTCTCGCATCGCCTCAAGCCGGCGCACAAAGCTCTGTTCGTCATTGCCGTAGAGGATACAGAATTCCTCCCCACCGAAGCGAGCGACCATGTCCTCCGGAAAATAGCGTTTCATCATCTTTGCCAGCTCAATCAGCGTAATATCGCCGATATGATGACCAAATTGATCATTGATCTTTTTAAAATGATCGACGTCGACCAGTGCCAAACTCCGCGGCCCCTTGTGTGAGCGTGTGTGAGGGTGCTCGAAAAAGTAACGTCGATTCCACACTTGGGTTAAATAATCCGTATTGGCCATATTGAATAGGCGACGCTCGGTATCGAGCGCATTCAGTGTGCTGTGCAAGCGACAATAAAATTCCTCTTGGTTAAACGGTTTGGCCAAAAAGTCATTCGCACCCGCTTTTAAAAACCGCGCCGTTAAGCTGGGATCTTCCTCACCCGATAAGCCTATAATCGCCAACTGGCCGTCTGTTTTCAGTTTGCGTAATGCCTTAACCACACTCACTCCATCCATTTCTGGCATGGTGTAATCGGTAATCACCAAAGAAATTCGCTTATCGCGCCGCACCATAGCCAATGCCTCTTGGCCATTTTGGGCCTCAAGGACATTGAGGTATTGCCGCTCTAATAAGCTGCGCACGTAACGACGGGCTGTCAGCGAATCATCCACAACTAGCACATGGTGCTGATGGTTCTTTTCCAGGCGGTTGAGTAACGGCGCTATCGATGACACGCACGAGGGACTATCTTTGGGGATGTAATCAATCACGGTTTTGGCTAGCACACGCTCCCGAGTCCGAGCATCCATCATCGCAGTGAGTACAATCACTTTTATGTCCAACGACAAACATACGTCAATGATTTCACCGTCCTGCCCATCAGGCAGGCAGTAGTCGAGGATAGCACAAAGAAAGTCGGTCTCTTGGTTGAGGATCGTCTCTGCTTGTTCGATTGAGTTTGCTATACATGGGATGTATCCGGCCTTTCGTATCTCGGCTTCAAGTAACCGCCTGAAAGGTCGACTATCTTCCACAACCAACACTTTATATTCCATCTGCAACGCACCACGTCTTCACGTTAATTTTGCGCGACAATGCACGCAACGGGGCAAGAAGCGGTACAGGGTAAGGGCAATTGAGTGCGTGTAGACAGAAATTGCGCAAATTTCTCAACAATGACACACATCTCGCAGATATTTGACGCAACACCAACAACCGAACGCACACTTTATGCGTTATTTCGTGTCACTTTTTAGACAAAATAGACATTTACCCTTGATGCACCACCATTTGATTCCGGCCAGATGCTTTTGCCTGATACAAGGCTTGATCTGCCATATGTAAAAGGCGTGAGAGCGAGGCCGCTTGAGAGTCCACGCCAATGCTCACCGTTACTTTCAGCGTCTGATCTGACACCCGTACGGGGCGTTCGGCGACTGATTGGCGATAAGAGTCTAGCGATTGCTGAAATACCGTCAAATCACGAAGCGATAATACACAAAACTCTTCTCCTCCCAATCGGGCGACCGTGTCTTCCGGAAAGGCGTCTGCCAGCATTTGCGCGACCTCAACCAACACATCGTCACCGATATGATGACCAAAGTCATCATTGATACGTTTAAAGTAATCAATATCAATAATCGCCAAATGCTTACGCGCTTCATTTGCAAGCTGGTCACCCCGCTCAAAAAAATAGCGTCGATTCCAAAGCTGCGTGAGAAAATCTGTATTCGCCAAGAGAAATAACCGCCATTCGGTATCAATCGCATTCAAACAGCTATGCACGCGGCAGAAGAACTCTTCCTGATTAAACGGTTTGGGCAGATAATCGTTCGCCCCTGCTTTGAGAAAACGTGCCGTTAGCGCACTATCATTATGTCCAGACAACCCTATGATCGCCTGTGAGCACTCGGTATCTTTCTTACGAAGCGCATACACAAGCTGAAGGCCATCCATTTTCGGCATTTCATAATCAGTGATAATCAGCGATATATCTGGCGTTTTTTCCAGCACGTCAAGTGCCTGCTCACCATTTTCAGCTTCCAATACGGTTAGATACTGACGCGCTAACAACGCAGAGATGCGTTTACGTATCGAGGCAGAGTCATCAACCACCAGCACACGGTGCCCTTGATTGTCAGCCAATCGCTTAACGAGTCGGCAAACCGCATCAATACAATGACTGCTGTTTTTGGGGATATAATCGATAACGGGCTTTGATAGTATCTCATCACGCGTTTTCTCTGTTTGCGAGGCGGTGAGGACAACCACTTTAAGCCCGACGGCTAAACAGAGATCGATGACTTCGCCGTGGTGAGCATCCGGCAAATTATAGTCGAGGATCGCACAGAGAAAGGTTGTGTGGTGATCTAGCACATCCCTCGTTTCTGCTAGGCAGGTACAGGTCACAGTGGCAAAACCCGCTTTTCTCACCTGTTGTTCAGCCAGCATGCGAAACGACCGGCTGTCTTCAACGATAAGCACCGACTCCAACGACTGCCTCCCTCATTCAAAGCTATACCTTGATGAGTGTAGCAGCCAAACCGGGAGAGCGTGTTAACTGGAGGCGCTGATATCGGAGTTATTGATACAAAGTTCAGTTTGCTTGCTAAGTATATTTATCAGCAAAATGCAGCGTTTCTCGCCGTCCTTTTCTTTGAAGATCGCTTCCGTTCCAGCAAACTGCCCCTGCTCAATCATCACCGACTGTCCGGGCTTGAAGCCTTGGTAGAGTGCGTCACGTTGTTCGTCACAGTCTTCCATCATCATCAGCTGTTGGATCAACGCCAAGTCGACCTTGACCGGGTACGCACCTTGGCGAACGAAATCAACCACACCACGCGTGGAGCGAACACTTGTATACTGCACAAGGTCGGGATCAAAGCAGGCAAACACATAGTTGGGGAAGAGTGGCTCTTCAACTTGCTGACACTTGCCTCGACGCAACTTTTCCACCGTCACAGTCGGGTAGTAACAATCAACGCCTTGGCGCTTCAAATTTTGCTCTGCGCGTTGCTGTTCCGCGCGCTTACAATAAAGTAAATACCAATGTTTCATGTCGTTCTGTCCCTGATGTCTATCGACAGTGGCAGCCTGTCCAGAGCGACGAGAGTATACGGATGTTAGGCCCACACAGCAACAAAGGCGAGCGCTAATCAAAGCCACTCACCTTTGCTTAGGGTTAACGATTCGACATGGTACCGCTGAATCGTTAGGCGATTTTTTGAATATCGACGCTAAAACTGTTCAAGCCAACTTCATTCAGCGACACACGCGCATCACCTGATTGAAGATCGACGCTTTGAAATTGGCTCGAGAACGCATCGCGCCCCAACCAATGATCACTGTGAACAAGGCTTGTCGCTCCACAGCTATCGACCGTGGCTTTTATCCCCGCCGGTAAAATATCAAGCTGATTATCGGTGGTGTTTAATACACCGAACATCGCACGAACCGGCGATGTGTAGGCTGAGGCTCGAATCGCATCCTCGATCCGTTTTACCAAGGTGAGAAATCCCCTTTCATTGACATCACCTGAGCGGACAAAATCATTAAAAAACGCACGGATCATCAAGGTGGTCGCGGTGCCGTCTTCCTCTGCGGAGGCAGAGTCGACCACATAAAAGGCCATTTTCCCGCCCATCAACCACGCATAATCCAATACAATGGGGTTGGCATCTGCCGATTGCAGTGAATGGTAAGAAAGACGCCAAGCACCTTGTTGCGAATCGGGCTCTGGCATCAGCCCCATTAATAACTCACGTGCGCTGCCTGGGTTATGGCGTAAGGCATCAAGGTGCCACTTGAGCTCTGTCTCTGATGCCCCGCGATCCGTATCTTCGTTCACTTTAAACCATTGCTGACTAAAATCATCGCTGGCGTGAACGTCGTCGTTCGCATCATCAACCACCGCCTCGATAGCTTTTTTAACCACATTAATATCTTCAATCGGTTTGATCAGAAAGTCTTTCACCCCAAAGCGAAGCGCTTGGGCGACGTCAGCCATCCCCCCAGTGCCAGAGATCACGATCATAGGTAGCATTGGATATTCAAGGCTCACCTCCTCAACGAATTCTAAGCCTGTCATCACTGGCATCGACAGGTCACTGATCAATAGGTCAGGAATCGACTGTCTTAGCGCTTGCAACCCTTCTAAACCATTTTCAACCTCACGTACTGCCGCTCCCTCTCTTTCGAGAAAAGACGCAATCATCCGACTGAAGACGGGATCATCTTCAACGATTAAGATCTCTTTATTATGCAACACGACGCTCTCCTCCAGGACTGCAAAGCAGCGGCTGTTTTCATTCTCACTGCACTAATCGTAGTTGAATTCAGACACACCTGTGACCGCTAATGAGATTTAATTCAGTAGCGCTCTATAAACAGCTGTTTAAAATAATAATTTTCTTAGCATTCAAGCAGGTGAATCGTCAAAGCCATTTATCGGCAGCATAAAAAAGGCTTGAAAATCAATGACACTATAAGAGTACGCTACTCTGTATTAAAAGTAAGACTTATAACAATTAATACATGATGTCTATCACAAGAATGTATATCGGTATTGTCTAAATATCGAGCCAGTCAGAAAAGCGCAGCAAGGCGATTTTTTGTCGGGAGGAAAACTTGCCAATTGAGACACCAACAACTATTCCTTATTAAAGGAGAGTGTATACGGCATCTGTCTCCGCACGCCAGCAGAGAAGACGTTTTACTTGAGGCGTCGTGCGCCGACCGTTGCACCTGACTTCACTGAGGGAATAACGAGCGGGGTTACTATGATATTAAGTCATTTATTGGGGTTATATACCCATCCCAAAAAGGAATGGAAAGCGATTGGCGAGCGCCACGAGGCCGCCTCAAACAGCATTGGTCACGCGTTGTTACTTGCGTTAATCCCGCCTGTTTGTGCCTATTACGCGAGCGTCCATATTGGCTGGCAGATCGGCGCAGGGGATCCCATCTTTATGACCCCACAAAGCGCACTGTTCATCGCCAGTGCCATGTATCTCGCATTATTGGGTGGTGTGGCCGCGTTGGCCTATCTCACATTGTGGATGAGTCGCACGTTTGGCTCTGCCCCAACTTACACTCAGTGTCTTGAACTGGCCGCCTATACCGCGACGCCCATTTTTATGGTAGGACTGGCCACGCTCTACCCGGTGGTGTGGTTTGTGATGATCGTCGGCTTGATTGGCATTGCCTACTCTGTCTACCTCCTCTACACGGGGGTACCGATATTGATGGAGATCCCTGAAGAGCGAGGGTTTATCTATGCGAGCTCTGTCGTCACTTGCGGGTTAGTACTGCTGGTCGCGATCCTTGCTGCCTCTGTCATCCTTTGGAATGTCGGCATGGGCCCAGTCTTTACCCATTAATCGACATACACTCAACGAGCTAACACTGAAAAACGCCGCGATAGATATCGCGGCGTTTTCAATTAATCCTCGTTATGAATCTCTAAGTTAGCCAGCTCTTGCTGCTGCTCGCGTACCGTTTTCGCATCGTCGTTCCGCAAGCTTTGTATATACTCGAGGTAAGCTTGATCGACATCCTGAGTGACGTATTCACCGCTGAATACGGACGTCTCAAAGCGCTCAATAGCCGGGTTCGCTTCGCCAACCGCTGCCACCAAGTCAGAAAGATCTTGGTAGACCAAGCCATCCGCACCAATCAATTGACCAATTTCATCGACTTCACGACCATGGGCGATCAGCTCGTTAACGCTGGGCATGTCGATGCCATAGACGTTAGGAAAACGCACTTCGGGGGCGGCTGATGCCATATACACTTCTTTTGCCCCGGCCTCGCGCGCCATTTCGATAATTTGCTCCGAGGTGGTGCCGCGAACTATCGAATCATCGACTAGCAGAACGCGTTTGTCTTTAAATTCAGAACGAATAGCATTGAGTTTACGGCGCACCGATTTCCGACGCATTTGTTGCCCGGGCATAATAAAGGTCCGCCCGACATAACGGTTTTTGACAAAGCCTTGGCGGTAAGGCTTACCGAGCACTTGGGCAATCTCCAAGGCGATGTCACAGGAGGTCTCTGGAATGGGGATCACTACATCAATATCAACATCATCCCACTCTCGTTGGATTTTAGCCCCCAGTTTTTGTCCCATACGGATGCGTGCACCGTATACGGAAACCTTATCTATAAAGGAGTCAGGGCGAGAGAAGTAGACAAATTCAAAGATGCAGGGGTTTAAACTCGGCGCATCCGCACATTGACTGGTATGCAGTTGTCCATCCAGCGTGATATAGATAGCTTCACCGGGTGCCACATCACGGACAAAATCAAACCCGACCGCATCCAACGCCACTGTCTCCGACGCCACCATGTATTCAGTGCCGGCCTCCGTATCGCGTTTACCTAAACAGAGTGGCCGAATGCCCTTAGGATCACGAAACGCTATCACACCGTGACCAATGACCATGGCCACGACCGCATAAGCCCCCGACACTTGTCGATGCACCGACGCTACCGCGGCAAACATATCGTCAACCGTTAATGGGTGCGATGTCGCGGTTGATAACTGGTGGGCAAGGACGTTAAGAAGGATTTCAGAATCAGAGGTGGTATTAAGGTGGCGACGATCTTTCTCGAATAGCGACTGACGCAAGTCTTGCGCGTTGGTGAGGTTGCCATTGTGCGCCAGGGTAATACCGTAAGGAGAATTCACATAAAAAGGCTGCGCTTCTGACGCACTCGAACTCCCCGCGGTTGGATAACGCACATGCCCAATGCCAACTTGGCCTTGTAAGCGCTGCATATGCTTAAGTTGAAACACATCCTTTACGAGGCCATTGGCTTTTCTAAGCCGGAAACGATTGTCGTCAATAGTGACAATCCCGGCTGCATCCTGTCCCCGGTGTTGTAGCACCGTCAGTGCATCATAAATGGACTGATTGACCGGGGTGTTACCAACGATTCCAACAATACCACACATGTCAGCGATTCCTTGTTACGCGAATATCATCCTAAGATCCGGCGATCTCAGGTAAGAAACTGGAACTGTTCTCGAGATAGTGGAAAAACCATTCAATCACTACCGCAAAGTTAGGAATAAGTTGCGACCGCCCCCATGCTTGGGTGTGAGCCACCGACGTAAAGGCATCCAGAAAGAAGAGCATCGCGGCAATAATGAGTACACCACGCACACTCCCAAACACCATACCCAGCACCCTATCGGTACCAGACAACCCGGTTTTCTCTACCAACTGAGCAATCACATAATTGACCACCGCCCCCACAATTAAGGTGGCAATGAACAACAAGGCTATTGCGCTACCATTACGAATAACGGCATCTTCGATATTGGTCAGGTAAACCGCCAGTTGCGTATAAAACTGACTGGCGATAAAAAACGCACCAAACCATATCACTAATGACAATGCTTCTTTAACAAAGCCTCGAATCACACTAACTAGCGCCGAAAAACCAATGACGCCAATAATGAGGTAATCAATCCAATTCATCGTATTCACTTGCTCGAGACGTGCGCATTCTAACAGAAAAAATGCTCACGCAAACGTTTTCTTATTGGGTGAGTGGGTCAAATTTACGCAATTGACCCTTCAATCCTGTCAAAGATTGCAAATCAGTCAGTTGCGATTCTAGCGCCGATTTGGAGACGTGAGGCCCTACGACCACCTTGGCTAAGTCATCTGGCTGAATGTCTTTGGGTAAGATATGTGCTTGGTAACCTTTTTCGCGTAATTGTTTGACCAAACGTCGTGCGTTGTCTTGGTTACGAAAGGTACCGAGCCGGATCATCCACGCCCCTTTTTGGTCACTGACTGACGAAGACGCTGTTTCACTAGACACCGGTTTAGACGCAGGCTCGCTGTCCGTTGCGTTTGTTTGACGCTCTTTAACCTTGGTGTCTGGCGCCTCCACCTCAACCACTTGTGGTGCTTGAATCGGTGTTTGGCTCACCTCACTATCAAAATCATCCCGTAGCGGAATACTCTCATAGCTCTCTTGATAATGCTCTTTTTTGCCATCAAGCACATCTGGCAGCACTATCACACCGATAGACACCAACACCAAGGTACCAACGATTCTTTTTTGTAACTTACTGGCCACAATGACTCCGTTTTAGTTAAGCTCGCTCATTACCTGTCCAACGGTATGAAACGACCCAAATACGACCACACAGTCTCGCGCAGGTTCAGCGTGTTTTAACGCATGCCGATAGGCCTCGCTGGGTGACGCAAACTGTTGTGATGCCGATACAGGCAAGCTGTCGGCGGGGGCGCCTCGGGGCACAGATAACGATGCGGGATACCAGTGATCCACGATACCATCCAAGCAGGCTAAGGTACCCGCCATGTCTTTATCGGATAACATGGCCACCACCGCATGCACGTGCCCGCCGCGTTCAGCTTTGCACTCAGCCAACTTCTCTGCCAAATAAGCGGCCGCGTGCGGATTATGAGCAACGTCAAACACAGTGTAAGGCGCCTTGGCGACAACCTGCATTCGCCCCGGTACCGACACCGAGGCTAACCCGTCAGAGATGTGCGTGTCTGCAATCTCCAAATCGGCAACGCCCAAAGCCATCAATGCAGTGGCGGCATTTTGTAATGGTATTGCAGGGATAGGCAACGCAGTCAGTTCAAACGCCCCTGCCGCCCAACACCAGGTATCATCAGTGAGCGTATAGTGATATTGATAACCCAGCTGGTGTAGCTCGGCGCCAATACTGTCAGCGTGTGCAGCCACACTCGCCGGTGGGGAAGGCTGACCGCAAACAGCAGGTTTATCCGCTCGGAAGATACCTGCTTTTTCGTAGCCGATTTGGTTAATATCATCACCTAACCAATCACAGTGATCGAGCGCAAGGCTGGTGATCACCGATACGTCATGCTCAACCACATTGGTGGCATCAAGGCGTCCACCAAGGCCAACTTCTAAAATCACGACGTCCAGTGCGTGCTGCTTGAACAGCTGCAATGCAGCCAAAGTGCCGAACTCGAAAAAGCTCAGGCTGGTCTCACCACGCACTTTTTCAATCGTCGCGAACGCTTTACTGTGCGCAGCATCGTCTAGCCATTTGCCATTAATGCGTACTCGCTCATTATAGTGAATGAGATGCGGGGAGCTATAGACACCCGTGCGATAACCCGCATGCTGCAAAATTGATTCCAGCAGCGCACAGGTTGTGCCCTTACCATTGGTTCCCGCGACGGTAATCACTGTCGGCGCAGGCTTAGTCAGTTTCGCGCGGTCAGCCACAGCGGCGACGCGTTCAAGGCCAAGATCGATGGCACTGGTATGGATACTTTCGAGATAAGACAGCCACGTCGTTAAAGAGGACGTGGCTGTTGGATGTTGTAGTTCAGACATTGACTTGGTCAGTTACTCCATGATGGGCAAATGATACCAAGGATAGCGCTGTGGGACACGGTCAATTATTGGTCTTGAGAAGGCGGTGCCGCTTCGGGCTCAAGATCAGGCTTGTCTTGCTCTACATCGACCACAAGCGGTGAGTGAATATTATTCAATTTGGCAAGCAGCCCCGCCAAGCGTTGACGCATTTCTCGGCGGTCGACAATCATGTCAATCGCGCCATGCTCAAGCAAGAACTCACTGGTTTGGAAATCTTCAGGGAGGTTCTCACGCACGGTCTGTTCAATGACTCGGCGCCCCGCGAAACCGATAATCGCTTTAGGCTCGGCCACATTGATATCACCTAACATGGCAAAACTTGCCGTCACACCACCGTATGTCGGATCAGTTAATACCGAGATAAACGGCAGGTTGTGGCGAGAAAGGCGTTCCAATGCGGCACTTGTTTTTGCCATTTGCATCAGTGACATTAGCGCTTCCTGCATACGCGCACCGCCACTGGCAGAAAAACACACCAAACCGCAGTTGTTTTCGATCGCAGCATCCACCGCTTTCACAAAGCGAGCGCCCACAACGGCCCCCATCGAGCCGCCCATGAATTTAAATTCAAAGGCACAGGCCACCACGGGTACATCAAACACGCTGCCTTTCATGACCACAAGGGCGTCTTTTTCACCACTCGCTTTTTGCGCCGACACTAAGCGATCTTTGTACTTTTTCGAATCGCGAAACTTCAACACATCTTTAGGTTCAAGCTCACTGGCAATCTCTTCACGCCCGTCTTTATCCAAAAACACGTCGAGCCGGCGGCGTGCTGGCATGCGCATATGGTGTTCACACTTTGGACAAACTTCCAAGTTACGCTCGACATCAGCGTGATAGAGGACTTGATCACACGACGTACACTTGGTCCACACACCTTCTGGAATCGACGCCTTGCGTGATGAACCAATATTACTTTTGGTTAATATTTTTTCTAGCCAGCTCATGGACAACCTTTACTTAGTGATAACTCTCGCGAACGGACAGCTATCTTGGATTCGTAACAAATTAGACCGAATTAAATCACAAGTCCGTCAGACTTGGGATAAAAAACTGGTACTACCTATTCTGTCTCCGTGCTGTATGCGTACAGCGTACTTGCCGACACAATCACCTAATCCGGCAAAAACAAGGGGCCAATGGGTGAGCGAGGCAACCCAAATGTTTCGGGGTAGTCCACCTCAACCAAATACAAGCCTTCAGCTTTCGCGGTCGCAGCAGCCTGGGTTCGATCTTTTTGCGCCAGCAGCCAAGCCATCCACTCAGGAGGCTGCTCTTGACGACCGACCGCCATTAAACTCCCCACGATGTTGCGCACCATATGATGCACAAACGCATTGGCTTTAATATCAATCACGATAAAGCGTCCTTGACGGTTGACCGATAAATGCATCAAATTCCGCCAAGGGGATTTCGATTGACACTGAGCGGCACGGAATGAGGAAAAATCATTCTCCCCAAGTAGATACTGACCGGCTCGGTGCATTAAGGTTTCATCAAGTTCAGCGTGATAATGACTGACTCCCTTGGCTAAGATCGCCGGGCGCAAGGGATGATTATAAATGACATAACGATAGCGTCGCGCAGTGGCACTAAAACGGGCATGAAACTCGTCTGTCACGGGCTTAGCCCATCGCACTGCAATCGGATCCGGCAAATTCGCATTGACACCCATCGTCCAAGCTTTTAAAGGACGTTGATTGTCAGTGTCAAAGTGCACCACTTGTCCTGTTCCATGCACGCCAGAGTCGGTACGTCCCGCACACTGTACGGCGACAGGGTGATTGGCAACCGTCGATAAAGCACGCTCGAGGTGTTCCTGTACACTGGTGACTTCTCGTTGCCTCTGCCAGCCGTAAAACTGAGCACCATCATACTCAATGCCTAACGCGAATCTCATGCCCTGCCTTCTCGTTACTCGTCAATAAGGCGCCGCATTATACCCATAAAGCCTTCGAGTTGCAGGTTAAAAGCGCGTGCTTCGCCATCACTGCCGTCATAAAGAAACAGGCAGCTCTCGCTACCTGTTTTTTTCACTACCTCAGCTGTTCTAACAACTGACGCGCTTCTTGCTGCAAGGTCTTGTTGCCCGATTGCATCACTTTTTCGAGCAAAGAAATCGCCCCATCGACATCGTTCATTTCCAAATACGCTTTGGCGAGGTCAAGATTCGTTGATGCTTCAGTACTTGCAGTATCACCGTCCACATCAATGGCACTAATATCTTCTAACACATCAGGAAACTCATCTAAACCCACATTCAGGTTCATTTCCGTTTTATCAGGATCGATATCTGGCGTAGAACCATCATCTCGCATAAGCTCTTCAATGCTGATGTAGTCATCTTCTTCTTGCTCTTCACCAATCAGCTCACTTTCTGCTTCCCCCTCACCCAGTAGATCCTCGTCTAAGGCTTCTTCGAGTTCAAAGGTTTCCAGTGAGGCAGGATCTATTGCGGGTTGCTGACTCCAGTCTTCACTCTCTGCTTCAGGCTCAGGTTCATTATCAGCCTGCCACACTGCCGCTTCTTCATCGGACAGTGAGGAAAGATCCAGTGGCGTATCATCGTCTGACTCGGAGAGCAGTGCCTCCATGTTTAAGCCACCCACTTGGTGATCGTCATCGTCGAGATCACTGATATCTCGCTCATCACGCTCAGGCGTTTCCGTTTCCTTGGCGGCGTCACCCTCTTGCTGCTCATCTAAATAAGATTCTAGCTCGCGCTGCTCTTCAAGCGCAGCGCTTAGTGCGTCATCCTCGCCAAACTCGCCCAACTCATCAAGTGAGAAGGAGTCAAACTCATAGTCACGCTCATTGCTTGGCTCTGGCTCTGGCTCTGGCACGCTATCTAAATCCGCTTGCTCTTGCTCGTCAACCGGTTCAGCGTCTGCCAATGCCGCTTCTTCGTCGTACTCAGGTAGGCTGGTTAAATCAAGTAAGTCTTCTTCGCTAATGTCATCGAGATTGTCGCCGTCATCCGTAGAGGCATCATTGTTGTCAACGCCGTCAGGCGCTGACGATTCATCTGCCTCGCTGGTAACTTCTGGCTCAGACGATTCGTCCGCTGGAGCTTCGTCTTCGTTTAGCTCTGCTTGCGGCTCGTCATCAGCGTCCTCGTCAGCCGTTTCATCTGCCTCGCGAGTAGCCTCTGGCTCAGCTGGCTCGTCCGCTAGAGCATCGTCTTCGTTTAACTCTGCTTGCGGTTCGTCATCAGCGTCATCGTCAGCCGTTTCATCTGCCTCGCCGGTAGCTTCTGGCGCGGCCGATTCGTCCGCCTGTGCGTCGTCTTCGTTTAACTCGGCTTGCAGCTCGTCGTCAGTGTCCTCGTCAGCCGCTTCATCTACCTCGCCGGTAGCTTCTGGCGCAGCTGGCTCGTCCGCTGGAGCATCGTCTTCACTTAACTCGGCTTGCGGCTCGTCGTCAGCGTCCTCGTCGGCCGTTTCATCTGCCTCGCTAGTCGCTTCTGGCTCAGCTGGCTCGTCCGCCGGTGCATCGTCCTCATTTAACTCGGCTTGCGGCTCGTCATCAGCGTCCTCGTCAGCCGTTTCATCTACCTCGCCGGTAGCTTCTGGCTCAGCTGGCTCGTCCGCTGGAGCATCGTCTTCGTTTAAATCGGCTAGCGGCTCGTCATCAGCGTCCTCGTCCGCCGTTGCGTCGTCTTCGTTTAACTCGGCTTGCGGTTCGTCGTCCGCGTCAGCCGTTTCATCTGCCTCGCTAGTCGCTTCTGGTGCAGCTGGCTCGTCCGCCGGTGCGTCGTCTTCGTTTAACTCAGCTTGCGGTTCGTCGTCAGCGTCCTCGTCAGCCGTTTCATCTACCTCGCCGGTAGCTTCTGGCTCAGCTGGCTCGTCCGCTGGAGCATCGTCTTCACTTAACTCGGCTTGCGGCTCGTCGTCAGCGTCCTCGTCAGTCGTTTCATCTTCCTCGCCGCTAACTTCTGGCGTGCCCGATTCGTCCGCCGGTGCGTCGTCTTCGTTTAGCTCGGCTTGCGGTTCGTCGTCAGCGTCCTCGTCAGCCGTTTCATCTGCCTCGCTAGTCGCTTCTGGTGCAGCTGGCTCGTCCGCCGGTGCGTCATCTTCATTTAACTCTGCTTGCGGCTCGTCGTCGGCATCGTTGTCTTGCTCGACGCGCGTCTCTGAGCCTTGATCACTTGTAGGTGTTTCTTCTGCTTGCTCATCCGACGCGTAAAGAAGTTGCTCGAGCTCCGCTTCGTTCGGATCACTGTCATCTTCTTCTCCCCACAGTGCCGGATCGTCCTCATCAGCGAGTGGGTCTGGTTCATCGTCATCCCCCAACACTTCTTCTAGTAAAGCGTCAGAATCTTCTAGATGAGGATCATCATCTTTGTCTAAGACTTCATCCAGTAATGCATCACTACTTTCATCGAATTCGTCCTCGGTATCATCCCCTTCATTTAGCCAGCTGTCCTCGTCTTCTTCATCGCCGACAAGTTCATCAAGCAACTCTGTCGTGTTATCGAGAGAAACGGCATCGTCATCGTTATCATCATCTGATAAGTCAATATCTTGGCTTAAATCCAGCTCAGGCTCATCGTCCAGCACCGAGTCAAACAAGGCGTCATTAGGCGCTTGCTCGTCATTGTCTTCGCTCTCTTGTGAAGCCTGTTCTTTGGTCTCGGTATTTTCGTCCTCAGGCTCATCAGCAGCGGATACCTCATCGGCAGTCGTGTCTTCACCCGTTTCGCCTGCCAACAAGGCATCGATATCGTCGACATCACTGTCATTGCCTTCTTCGAGCGCTTTGGCCCACTCTGCGGCAAGTGCTTCATCAGCACTCATTTCCTCTTCAGGTTGCTCTGTCTCGCCCGTTTCTAATTCGCTGTCATCGTCGGATGATGTGTCATCGGCGGCGCTTTCCGTATCAGCCGGCGGCGCATCTGCCAACTCATCCAATGCGCGCTCCATGTCTTCAAGACCGATAGCATCATCGCTGGTGGGCGCGACACTCGATTCATTGCCAGCCATGTCATCGAGTTCGTCATCAAGATCCAGATCGTCCAGGTCGGTATCATCGCCAAACGCGACATCCTCGTATCCCTTACCGTCATCGGTGATCTCTAGCTCATCGTCATCTTGCGGATCGTCAACATCGCCTTCATCGTCATCCGGATCGGGCACCATGACCACAGGCATATCGTCCATATCATCATGATCCAGCGCCGCAGGCTCTTCCGCGTCTTCCTCTTGCTTTCTACGACGTGCGAGGAAGAAGAATATCGCGCCTGCAATCAAGGCCCCAGGAATGATGGCCAACATGGCAAGCAATAATGGGCTATCAAGTAAAGACTCAACCGCGGATGGGGGTTGGGTATCCTTTGCCACCTGTTGCTGACGCTGGGTTTCTAAAAATGCTCGGATCTCTTTATTAAGCTCGGCATCACCACTTACCTGTTCTTTTAACGCGCTCAACTCGTGCTGCACTTCAGACAGACGGACCTTGAGCACATGATTGCTCTCAACCAGGCGAGTCATCTCTTGATCAGAGGCTTGCAGCTGAGACTGTAGGTTTTGTACCACTTGTGGCTCTGGGGCGCTCGCTGTCGAGCTTTCACCACTAGGTTGGGCGTCTGACGCGTCTTCGCTATTTGGTGCTGGTTGGGTCTGCGCAGCTTGGTTATTATCGGCTTGTGCTGACTGTGGTTGTGGGCTCGGTTGCTCAACCTGTTCGCTCAGGGGCGTGGTATTTTGGGCTTGCTTACGCGCTTCATCAATTTCAAGCCGATTGATCACGTCCTGGGTGCTTTCTCGCTCAATTTGCGTCAGCGTCGGCATCACTAAGGTGCTACCCGGCTGCAAGCTATGAATATTGTTGTTGGTGAATGCGTCGGTATTAAGACGAAAAATCGCACCGAGCGTCTGATACACACTTACTTGCGTATTAGGACGCATTTGAGTCGCAATCGACCACAAGGTTTCGTTGGCCCCAGTTGGGCCATATTGTTGTGCCGATGCAACCGCTGGCGTCGGTTGGGGCGAGGCGGTTTCGGCCGCCATTTCATCTTGCGGACCAAGAATGCGTATTGCCGCTTCGACCGGCACCGTTGAAACACTGACAAGCGCAACCGCCAATACCCCTGCGACGGCAATGAGATGCCGCTTAACGCGATGCGGGGTTTTGGTCAATCGAGTTTGAGAAGAAGACTGTTCACTTTGCTGTGCGTTGGACACACCCGCACTCCCTTATGGCAAAAATGGCCTCACTAAATATCTAACTATATCGGAAGCCATGCTAAAAACTGTAGTTTGGTGATATAAAAGTGTGTTGCGCGATCAAACTGTGGGCGCTCTGCCTCAGTTTTGACTCGATGATAGCATCGTCACACGTCGCGTATCGTCCATCTTTGCAAATTTAATGCCTAAAAAAATACCCCATCAACGGATGGGGTATCAATCAACCTAGTGTGGTGATGGGCGGGCTATCACGCTCTTTTACGGATCATAGGCTTGTTGATTAAAGGTAATCGCGAACCAGTACTTCAGCAATTTGCACTGAGTTCGTCGCTGCGCCTTTACGCACATTGTCTGCCACCACCCAGAGGTTGAGTCCATTAGGGTGGCTGATATCATTGCGAATACGCCCGACGAGCACTTTATCTGAGCCAGTGCCTTCTTTCACCTGGGTGGGATAGTCTTCCCCTTCAAAGACCTCGATATGTTCATGCTGACTCAAGATTGCCACCGCTTCCGTCGCGTCAATCGGTTGACGGCACTCAAGGTGCACAGCTTCAGCATGACCGTAAAACACGGGCACTCTCACACAAGTAGGGTTAACCCCTATCATCTCATCGGCAAGAATTTTCTGGGTTTCCCACACCATTTTCATTTCTTCTTTGGTGTAGCCATTTTCCATAAACTGATCAATCTGGGGCAAACAATTAAAGGCAATTTGCTTGCTGTATAGTGCAGGCTCCGCATCTTGGCTATTAAGCAATTTAACCGTCTGTCCGGCAAGCTCATCGACGCCTGCTTTCCCTGACCCAGAGACCGATTGGTAGGTAGACACATTTAAGCGTTCGATACCGACGGCATCGTAAATAGGTTTTAATGCCACCAGCATCTGAATCGTCGAGCAATTTGGGTTAGCAATAATATTACGGTTACGAAAGTCACCAATCGCGGCGGCGTTCACCTCAGGCACCACCAAGGGTACGTCGAAGTCATAGCGGAACTGCGACGTGTTATCGATAACGACGACGCCCGCATCTGCTGCAATCGGCGCCCAGTGCGCAGAAGCCTGTGCGCCCGCCGAGAACAAGCCAAGCTGAACCTGTGTCCAATCAAACTTGTCGACATTTTGCACACGCAAGCTCTCACCTTTGAAGCTAATGGTTTCACCTGCACTTCGCTCACTGGCGAGGAGGTGTAGCGTGCCAATGGGAAAATCGCGCTCTTCTAAAATCTCGATCATGGTGCGCCCTACCGCACCGGTTGCGCCCAAAATGGCAACGTCAAATGCTTGTGTCATGCATGCTCCTCAATACTAAAGCCCAGCTTAGCCAGCGACTGTAACCCGAAATCAGCCTGTCCGGCTACCGTGATCGCACTGTACTCGCGTCGATCCCAGTAATTTTTTCGCAATTGGTCAAAGGCTGTACGCTGAGCCTGTTTGTCATCACCTGCGGTATGCATGGCACGACGAAAATCACTGTCATCTCGGCGAATATCGTAGACCAATTGGGTCAGTGCCATCAGATCGCTTTGTTGCCACGGCTGTGCCAAGGCAACCTGTGGAATCGGCGCCGTGGGCAGCAGCTCACTGGCATGCACACGATGAGGCAGGTCAAGGTGTTCACACAGTGCGTTAAAGACCATGGTGGTACCGCGGGCTTTTCCTTCCAGACCATAGCCTGCAATATGAGGTGTGGCAAACGTGAGCTGGTCCATAAGGGCAAGGTCGACCTCAGGCTCATGTTCATAAACATCCAACACCGCATCAATGTCGCCTCGTGCTAACCGCGCTTTAAGTGCATGGTTGTCAACAATCGGACCACGCGCAGCATTTATCAAAATGCTGCCTGACGCGAGCGCCTCTAACCGAGCTTGATTCATGAGGTGGTAAGTGGGGTGCTCACCAGTCGTGGTCAAAGGCGTATGGAAAGTGACCACGTCCGATTTTGCGATCAGAGTGTCAATGTCCACCATGTCAGCAAGGTTCTCTCGAGCCTGACGAGGTGGGTCGCAAAGTAAGGTTTTAATCCCAAGTGCCGCAAGCCGCGCAGCCAAGTAGTCCCCCACATGACCCACGCCAATAATACCGACTGTGCGGTCGGTCAATTTAAACCCTTGCTGTTGTGCCAATACCAATAAAGCACTGATCACATACTCCGCGACCCCAACCTTATTACAACCTGGCGCTGCCGTGCCATGGATGCCTTGTGCGTGCAAGGCGTTAAAATCAAGATGATCTTCACCAGCGGTGGCTGAACCGACAAAACGCAGACGGGTGGCACCGTCAATCAGCGCATGGTTCACTTGCGTGACGCTTCTCACCATTAATGCATCAGCATCGATTAAATCCGCGGCACGGATTGCGCGCCCGGGTAATGCAACCACCTCACCCAATTGACTAAACAAGGTTTGGGCATAAGGCATGTTTTCGTCTACGACAATTTTCACGTTCAACGTCCTATGTGAGTCGGTGCATCGCTTATCGGATGCTAAATGCGAGAAGGTTATTGTATCTGTCTCACGGTAAGAAAACACCCTTCAGCTGAGCGGGTTACCCCGCTTACCGGGTGGCCTCAGGCATAAAAAAACCCGGCCGAAGCCGGGTAAATCCAGGACCTGAAAAGACCATTAACGGCTCTCAACGATAATGATCCGTGTCTGATGGCAGAGTCTCTCTGCAAACCTGGAAACAGGCGCGGGATCAGCCGCGATACTTTTCAATCACCAAGGTGGCGTTGGTACCACCGAACCCAAAGCTGTTCGACATCACGCGCGTTAGTGCTTGCTCTCGCGGTTGGGTCACAATATCTAACCCTTCAGCCGCGGGATCCAAGTTCTCCACATTGATACTTGGCGCGACAAAGCCTTGTTCAAGCATCAAGGTTGAATAGATGGCTTCGTGCACACCAGCAGCACCGAGCGCGTGACCTGTCATTGACTTAGTCGCAGAAATGGCTGGGCTCTTACCGCCAAACACTTCTTGAATTGCGCCTAGCTCTTTCACATCACCCACAGGCGTTGATGTACCATGCGTATTGATGTAATCAACCTCACCATCCACATCTTGCATCGCCATATTCATACAGCGCACAGCGCCTTCACCCGACGGTGCCACCATGTCATACCCGTCAGACGTTGCACCGTAACCGACAATTTCACCGTAGATGGTCGCACCACGCGCCAACGCATGCTCCAGCTCTTCCACGACCAGCATGCCGCCGCCACCTGAAATGACGAAACCGTCCCGGTCCGCGTCATAGGTGCGTGATGCCTTTTGCGGATCATCATTGTATTTGGTTGAAAGGGCTCCCATCGCGTCAAACATCATGGTAAGCGACCAATCCAGCTCTTCACCGCCACCGGCAAACACCACATCTTGTTTACCCAGTTGAATCAGCTCTAGGGCATGGCCAATACAATGTGCCGAAGTCGCACATGCAGAGCTCATGGTGTAGTTCACCCCTTTGATTTGGAACGGAGTCGCCAAACACGCTGAAACAGTTGATGACATGGTGCGCGGCACCATGTAAGGGCCAACACGTTTAACCCCTTTCTCGCGCAATGTATCAACGGCGGTAACTTGGTTAACGGATGACGCGCCCCCCGACCCGGCAACTAAACCAGTTCGTGGGTTAGAAACCTGCTCAGGGGCTAAGCCCGAGTCTTCGATTGCCTGTTCCATCGCTAGGTAGGCAAAACCCGCCGCGTCACCCATAAAGCGCATTCTTTTGCGATCAATATGGTCGGCGGGGTTGAGTTTGAGATCACCCCAAACATTGCTGCGCAGCTTCATATCTGCAAACTGCTGAGAAAAGTTAATGCCAGATTTTCCCGCTTTGAGCGACTCCAGCACTTCTTTGACGTTGTTACCAATACTGGAAACAATCCCCATGCCTGTAATGACAGCTCGTTTCATGATTCTTTCCTAGACGTTAATTTCGCAGTGGATGATAGCGTTTTTAAAGCTGATAAGTGGTCAGCTTTCCTTAGAGCCAGTACAATTTGCTTTTTCCTTTCCTGTGTAAGAGGCATTTGTGAGCACTCCCTCGATCGACCACGCAAAAATCAGCTGGAATGATACGGGCACCCCCGTCGCGGAACAGTTTGATGACGTCTACTTTTCCAATCACGACGGTTTGGCCGAGACCCGCTATGTGTTCATCGAACAAAACCAACTTCCCGCACGTTGGCAAACCGCCACATCGTCCCGGTTTGTGATTGCGGAAACCGGCTTTGGCACTGGGCTCAACTTTCTGGCTACTTGGGCAGCTTTCGAGCAGTTCCGTCAAACCCATCCAAATGCACCTGTGACCCAGCTTCACTTTATCAGTTTTGAGAAGTACCCCCTGACAGTAGAGGATCTCGCCCGTGCACATCAAGCTTGGCCAGAGCTGGCAAGCTATGCTGAGCAATTACGTGCCTATTACCCCGTCCCGCTCGCGGGTTGTCAACGTATCGTCTTGGCTCAAGGTCAGATTACACTCGATTTGTGGTTTGGTGATATTAAAGATTGGTTACCACAAGTGCCAACGGGCCCTGAAGGGATCGTGGATGCTTGGTATTTAGACGGCTTTGCCCCAAGCAAAAACCCAGAGATGTGGAATCAAGCCTTGTTTAATGGCATGGCACGACTTGCGCGCGAGCAATGTACCTGCGCCACCTTCACAGCGGCGGGATTTGTGCGCCGTGGCCTTATCGAGGCCGGTTTTGAGATGAAAAAAGTAAAAGGCTTCGGCTTCAAACGCGACATGTTGTCAGGCACATTACCTGCTCGCCAAGCCGCTGCAAGCTACTCACCTTGGTATGCACGCTCCCCCGCCTCAACAGCGGACGACATCGCCATTATTGGCGGCGGAATTGCCAGTGCCGCCTTAATCACCGCATTGCTTCAACGGGGCAAGCAAGTCACGCTGTATTGCCAAGACCCGCGCCCTGCGGCTGGCGCATCTGGGAACCATCAAGGCGCCATTTATCCGCTTTTAAATGGCAATAACGATAATTTAAGCCAGTTTTTTGCCCCCGCCTTTTTGTTTTCTCGCCAATTTATCGATCAGCAACGCACGCGAGGTATCCCATTTGAACACGACTGGTGTGGCGTCACGCAACTCGGCTACGACGAAAAAAGTGCCGCTAAGCTCACTAAGATGGTCGATGGTGCCTTTCCTGAAGCATTGGTCACACCGTTAAATGTCGATGGCGTGAGCGAGAAAGTCGGTTTAGAAACCGGACATGCCGGCGTGTTTTATCCGCTTGGCGGCTGGATGAGCCCGCAACAGTTTACCGCGGGCGTAATTGATGCAGCGATAGCCAGCGGGCAGCTTGATGCTTATTTTGGTTGTCATGTGAATGCGCTGACACAATCGGACAATGGTTGGACACTCGATACCAGCATGGGTGAGGGTTGTCATCAAAATGTGGTGATCGCCAATGGCCACCAAGCAGATAGCTTCAGCCAAACACAGCCTATTCCGGTTTACCCCGTGCGCGGTCAAGTCAGCCATGTGCCCACCAATACCGAACTCAGTAAGCTCAACACTGTATTGTGTTTCGAGGGCTATTTAACACCGGCTAATCAGGGGGAGGAACATTGTCTAGGCGCCAGCTATCGTCGCAATAATGCTGACTTAGCGTTCCAAGCTGCCGACCAGCTAGAAAATCAACAACGCTTAACCGATTGTATCGACACTGAGTGGGCGCGCGCGGTGCCACTGGCGGAAGAAGGACGCGTTGGGGTGCGCTGCGCCAGTCGCGACCATTTACCCTTTGTGGGCAACGTCTGTGATTACAACGCCTTGGTTTCCACCTACCAAACCTTGCAAAAAGACAAAGAAAAGGCGGACGCCGTTCCCGTTTACCCAGGATTATTTTGCTTACTGGGGCTCGGCTCTCGCGGCCTCACCTCAGCGCCATTGGCGGCAGAAGTGCTAGCAGCACAGCTGTGTGACGAGCCTTTACCTTTACCTCAGTCGGTCCTAGACACTCTGCATCCAGGGCGGATGTGGGTTCGTAAGCTGCTAAAAGGTAAAGCACTGTAGCCCCCTCGGATAAGGTCAACAAAAAAGCCATCGTCGAGGCGATGGCTTTCTTTTTTCAAGACGTATCGTTTGTGATACCGCTTAATGTCCCATTTTAAACAGCGCGTTACGCGTCTTTTTCCACTTGCTGCTGCAATAGATCCCACAGCGCCCCGACGAGACGTTGGTCGCCGGGTGACAGCTCACTGGCATTGTCATTGAGACTGGCATCAACGCGCGCTTTCAATGCTGGCACCTCATCAACGCCTTCCAACTCACAGTCCGCTGCCGCTAAAGAAACGTGGCCACGTAAATAGCCACTGGCAAACAATTCATCGTCTGAGGCGGTTTCTACCATCTCATCGATTAACGCTAGAATGCGTGCTTCGTAGTCTTGAACTTTCATCTTTTTAACCTTGGCTTGGCAACGTAAAGGTATCTGGCGTCAACGGTGCAACACCATAAAAGTCTCGCAAGGTATCAGAAAACTGCTTGGCGCGCACGGGCAAAGCGGCGCTTGTCGATGCATCCGAGACATATTGTACGACTTGTTGCCGAACTTTATCAGTAAACGCGTGGCGATCGGGCTCAACACCACTTAAATTGTCGCAGCTCACTTGAAAGCGAAACCCACAGCTTGCAGAGAGGATCCATTCAATCGCTTGCGGCTTCACTTCGACCGCCTCGAAGGCCGCTTGCGTGTCAGCGTCACGGCCATCCGGATGATACCAATAGCCATAGTCTTCCCATTGACGGCGCTGCTCACCGGCAATGGTCCAATGTGCAATTTCGTGTAAGGCAGAGGCAAAAAATCCGCGGGCAAAGATCACGCGGTGATGCGGGTGCGCCGCATCCGCAGGTAGGTAAATAGGTTCATCCCCGCCACGCACCAGCTCAGTATTGAAAGAGGCAAGAAAGGTTTGGTTAAAAAGTTGGATCAAGTCGTGATAATCGTGGGTCATACTGCTCTTTAATAAGATCAAATATCAATAAGAAAACAAAAACACGCTCTTAGCGATAAAAAGCCGCACATACCTCGGCTAAACCTTTCAATATACACATTCTTTTTAATGTGTTTTTTACTACAAATTTGATTGTGAAAGGCAAATAAGGCCACTACAATGCGCGTCAATTTCTAATCTCAATGTAAGGTGTCGGGTTGTATGTTGTTATTGACGCTTTATGTCATAGGCATTACCGCGGAAGCCATGACAGGCGCGCTCAGTGCCGGGCGAAAACACATGGACTGGTTTGGGGTGATGTTTGTCGCTAGTGCCACCGCTATCGGAGGCGGGACAGTCCGCGATATTCTTTTTGGCCACTACCCTCTAACCTGGGTCGCTAACCCACACTTTCTCGTGATCACCTGCCTCGCCGGCTTGATCACGCCATGGATTGCCAGTTGGGTTGCTCGCAATTATAAACTCTTTGTTACCCTAGATGCACTGGGCCTTGCCGCTTTTAGTATTATCGGTTGCCGTGTGGCGATGGATATGGGGTTACACCCGTTAATTTGCATGGTTTCATCCTTGATTACCGGTATTTTTGGTGGGCTATTGCGCGACTTGATCTGTCGTCAATCGCCTATGGTATTGCACAAAGAGCTGTATGCCTTGGTCGCCTTTGTCACCGGTGCGCTCTACTTTAGTTTGATTCGACTTGATGTCGGTGAACTGATTGCGACCGTCGCCAGTTTAGTGATTGGTTTTGGATTCCGAATGGCGGCTGTTCGCTTTAGCTGGTCGTTACCGGTTTTCCGCTTTGAAGCCCCTTCCTCTCTACACTGATAAAAAAACCGCACAACGTAGTGCGGTTTTTGTCTGTCGCGTGAGAAGAAAGCGCTGTTAAGTGCTGGGGTTATCGCCCATTTGTCCACGATGACGCAGCAAGTGGTCCATCAACACAATCGCCACCATCGCTTCGGCAATCGGCACGGCACGGATACCCACACACGGGTCATGACGACCACGCGTCACCACATCCGCGGATTCACCGTGAACATCAATACTCTTGCCCGGCACGGTAATGCTCGAAGTGGGTTTGAGCGCTAAATGTGCCACCAATGGCTGGCCTGAAGAGATCCCACCGAGAATGCCACCAGCATGGTTTGAGGCAAACCCTTCAGGGTGAATTTCATCGCGATGTTCACTGCCACGCTGCTGCACCACATCAAAACCATCACCAATTTCGACCCCTTTTACCGCATTGATCCCCATTAGCGCATGGGCAATATCTGCATCTAAGCGATCAAATACCGGCTCACCTAGGCCTACCGGCAGATTCTCCGCCACCACGGTCAGTTTGGCACCAATTGAGTCGCCGTCTTTTTTGAGCTGACGGATAAGTGCATCTAACTCCTCGAGCTTATTTGCGTCCGGGCAGAAGAAGGGGTTTTGCTCGACTTGCGCCCAATCGACCGTGTCTATGGTCACCTCTCCCATCTGCGCCAAGTAAGCACGCACTTGAATGCCATGTACTTGCGCGAGGTATTTTTTAGCCACCGCGCCTGCAGCCACGCGCATCGCCGTTTCACGCGCTGACGAGCGACCACCGCCGCGGTAGTCGCGGATGCCGTATTTATGATGATAGGTAAAATCCGCATGACCGGGACGAAACACATCTTTGATTTTGGAGTAGTCTTTCGAGCGCTGGTCGGTGTTTTCGATCATCAACCCGATCGATGTCCCCGTGGTTTTCCCCTCAAACACCCCAGAAAGGATTTTCACCGCATCCGGTTCACGACGCTGTGTGGTGTATTTCGACGTGCCGGGACGACGGCGATCGAGATCATGCTGCATATCCGCTTCGCTCAGTGCTAACCCCGGCGGGCAGCCGTCAATAATCGCCCCCAACGCAACGCCGTGGCTTTCTCCAAAGGTCGTGACGCGAAATATCTGTCCTATCGTGTTGCCTGCCATGCCTTCCTCTACTTGCCTGATGGGCATTGTTGTATTTTTGCGTACTTTGTTAGCAATTAACCATAAAGCAACCAAAGACGCAAAAAAAATCCAGGCGCATGAGGCAACGCTTGTCAGTGATAGAGAATAAAAAAGCCAGCTCGAGGCTGGCTTTATGTCGAAAAGACGCCTTGCCGCTAATCGCGATAAAGCGCAAATTCATCGGCACACGCAACGAGGTCTTGGCGGCTGATCATAAACACGCCATGACCGCCGTTTTCGAACTCAATCCAGTGCAAAGGCAAATGACCATACTGCTCTTGCATATGCACGATCGAGTTGCCGACTTCACAGACCAATACGCCCTCTTCTGTGAGATAATCGGGGGCATTAGCAAGCATACGCCGTACTAACTTTAAGCCATCCGTGCCGGCGGCAAGCCCCAGCTCAGGTTCATGGCGAAACTCATCCGGTAAGTCGTCCATATCCTCCGCGTCAACATACGGTGGGTTGCTCACAATTAAGTCGTATTTATCGTGCGGGACATCTTTTAGTAAATCCGATCGCATCGGGATCACTTGCTCTTCCAAGCCATGATCCTGAATATTGATTTCAGCCACATCCAGCGCGTCGGTGGAAATATCCACCGCATCGATCTCTGCCTCAGGGAACGCATAAGCACACGCGATAGCGATACAACCACTGCCCGTGCACAAATCCATAATCCGGCGAGGCGGGTGAGGCAAGATGCCAGCGAATTCTTGCTGGATAAGCTCACCAATCGGTGAACGTGGAACGAGCACGCGCTCGTCGACAAAAAACTCTAAGCCACAGAAATACGCTTTGTTGGTCAGATAGGCAACCGGTGTTTTATCATTGATACGTGCAATGACACGCTCAACAATACGATGCTTTTCACTGGTGGTCAGACGCGAAAAGCGCGTTTCTGAGGGCACATCGATCGGCAAGTAGAGTGTCGGTAAGACCAGCTGTACCGCCTCATCCCACGCGTTATCGGTGCCGTGGCCATAAAACAAGCCTGCCGCATTGAAACGACTGACGGTCCAGCGCAGCATGTCTTGCAGCGTATGTAACTCGCTGACCACCTCTTCAGTAAAAATCGTATCCACATTGGCCTCCATCGGCTTCATGCAATTGGGGGTCGCCCTTTGACGCGAGGTCAGTACAATAAGCAGCATTTTGAGCTGGCTGAATGTACAATTCAGGTCATCACCTCGGGGACAGTTTTTATGAGCAAAAAACCATCGATGACGGAAGAGGACTTGGCGCTATTCCGTGATGCCGTCAAAGGCGCAAAAAAGTTGAAGCAGGATACCATAAACCCGCCACAACGCCAGACGACCAAAACGCGCAAACAACGTCAGTTTGAGCGACAGAGTAGCGATCATGCGTTTTACTTTTCCGATGAGTTCGAGCCGCTGCTCAGTGAATCGGGTCCGATGCAGTACGCCCGCCAGGATGTCTCTAAATACGAGGTCAAGCGGCTTCGCCGTGGTGTGTATGTGCCCGATATCTATCTCGATTTACACGGGATGACCCAAACAGAAGCCAAACGAGAGCTGGGGGCGATGCTCGCGGCCTGTGTGAAAGACGGTATTCGTTGCGCCAGCGTAATGCACGGGATTGGTAAACGCGTACTCAAAGACAAAATTCCACTGTGGCTAGCACAACACCCCAATGTGATGGCGTTTCACCAAGCCCCACGTGAGTTTGGTGGGGATGCCGCCTTGCTGGTGTTGATTGAAGTGCCTGAACGCTAAAGCAACCTGTCGCTAAAGAAACAGGTCAGCATCAAGCCGCTTTATCTATTTCGGATTCAAAAGCTGTCGTGGTGACATATGCGCACTCAGCGACGCCTGATGGGTCGTGACGTCCACTTCTATCATGGCCATGGCTGAGGTCGCAAACATTGGCGGTTGCCCCTCTTGCACCCACTCGTTAGTGAGGTATCCGACTAAGGGCAGATGAGAGACCACCAAGACCACGTCGAGCGTCTCAACCTCTATCATTGCATTGACATAATCATAGACACGATCACTTTGCCCATAAGGGGTGATCTCTTCTTCCGTGATCACCTCTTTTGCATCGGGTAATAAAGGCGCACATACCTGCCATGTCTGTTGCGCACGTAAGTAAGGGCTCACCAACACTTTATCAATCACTTTTCCATCTAATTGTTGGTTCAGCCACGTCGCCATCTGTTTACTTTGTTGTTCACCATTGGCAGTTAGCGCGCGGTCGCTATCACTGGCCGCAAATGCTTGCGCTTCGCCATGACGCATTATGATTACTTTCATCGCCTTAATACCCACATTCATATGCCAAGATTGGCTGCATGCTATCAAGATGAACCGCAAAAGACCAAATAAGTGGTTTGCGACTCTGGTCACTGGTAGTCATACTTACTACTAACTTATTTACTCTGATAGTGAGATGCTTGTGCACGTTAGCCCTAACGACCATAAACACTACCGTTATATCACGCTTCCTAACGCATTACGTGTCTTATTGGTGAATGACCCATATGC
This sequence comes from Salinivibrio sp. IB868, assembly GCF_001995655.1. NCBI lineage: Bacteria > Pseudomonadati > Pseudomonadota > Gammaproteobacteria > Vibrionales > Vibrionaceae > Salinivibrio > Salinivibrio sp. IB868. The sequence goes on along the minus strand of NZ_MUEW01000002.1, from coordinate 97,778 downwards.
GCATCGTAGTGCCGCAGCATTGTCAGTGAATGTCGGTCACTTCCACGATCCAGACGAGCGACAAGGGCTGGCCCACTTTCTTGAGCATATGCTTTTTTTGGGGACTGAGCAGTACCCCGTCATCGGTGACTTTCAGCGCTTTATTAGCCAGCATGGTGGCCACAATAACGCGTGGACAGGCACAGAACACACTACCTTCTTTTTCGATATTCGCCCCCGCCAGTTCGCCGCGAGCTTAGATCGCTTCAGCGCATTTTTCATTTCACCGCGTTTTGATGCTGATGCCGTGGATAAAGAGCGCCAATCGGTCGACGCCGAGTATCGCATGAAGCTCAATGACGACGTGCGACGTATCTATCAAGTTCATAAAGAAACCATCAACCCCAACCATCCATTTGCCAAGTTCTCCGTTGGCAGTGTCGAGACGCTCGCGGACCGCGATGACTCCAATGTGCGTGATGATCTCATCGCCTTTTACCAAGCTAACTACAGCGCCAATCTTATGACACTGGCATTGACCGGGCCACAGTCATTGGATGAGCTTGATCGCTTCGCGAAACAATATTTTTCCGCCATTGCCAACCATCACTACCCCGAACTTGCCATCAATGCGCCCTTAGTCACCAAAAATGAGCAGCATCAATGGGTGAGCATTGAACCTTTAAAAGACGTTCGTAAGCTCACCTTGGCGTTTTCTGTCCCTGAAAGTCCCGAGCAATACCGCACTAAGCCTTTGTCTTACATTGCCCATTTATTGGGGTATGAGGGGCCAGGGAGTTTAATGTCACTATTAAAAAATAAGGGCTATATCAACACCTTGTCTGCGGGTGGTGGGATCAGCGGGCGAGATTTTCGTGAATTTACCCTCGGTTTTTCGTTGACGCCATTAGGGCTTAGCCATCTCGACGACATTATTGCCTATGTTTTTCAAGCCATTGCCCTCATTCGGCGCGATGGATTACAACCTTGGCGTTATCAAGAAAAACGACAAGTCCAAGAGCTGGCATTTCATTACCAAGACCCGCACCGACCCATTGATACCGTCAGTCATTTGGTGATGAACATGCAGCATTATGCGCCAGCCGATCTTCTGTATGGCGACTACATGATGACAGGGTTTGATCGCCACCAGATTCAAGCCATGCTACAACATATGAGCGTCGATAATCTTCGCGTGATGCTGGTTGCCAAAGGGCTAAGTTACGATCAGTGCGCCGATTGGTATCACACGCCCTACGCGGTGAAACGCTTTTCTACGCAACAAATTGCCAAATGGAAAACCGATTACATTTCACCGGCACTGACACTGCCTGACCCCAACCCTTATATTGCCGATGCCCTGCATCCACTGGCTATCGAGCAAGATGCCAGCGAGGTACCAAGCTTAATTGAAGCGCTACCTGGTTTCCGCCTTTGGCATGGCCAAGAACCCCACTTTCGCGTGCCTAAAGGCCACATCTATATCGCCATCGATAGCCCACATGCCGTGGCGACGGTGAAAAACATTGTCATGACCCGTTTAAGTGTTGAAATGTTGCTCGAAGCCCTAAATGAGCAAGCCTATCAGGCTGAAATTGCGGGAATAAATTACAATTTATACGCGCACCAAGGTGGGGTAACGCTGACACTCAGTGGCTTCAATGACAAGCAGCCGCTATTGCTCGAACTTATCTTGAAAACCTTCTCTCAGCGCAGTTTCAACCCTGAGCGCTTCGAGACCATAAAAGCGCAGCTGCAACGCAGCTGGGAAAACGCAGAAAAGAACAAGCCGCTGAGCCAATTATATAACAGCATGACCGGGCTGCTTCAGCCTAATAATCCACCGTATCACGCCCTTTTAGCGGCATTGGAAACGGTGACCCTGAGTGACTTACCTGACTTTGTCGATGCCATGCTCGCCACCTTGCATGTCGATATGTTTATGTATGGTAATTGGCACCGCCATCATGCCAAGGCCTTAGCAGAAACTGTCAAAGACAGTTTGCGCGTGAAAGGACAAGCGTATCAGGAGTCTGTGCGTCCGTTGACCTTACTAGAGGGCGTCGGTACCGTTAGTTTTGAGCGCCCTCTTGCGCATGCTGAGTCAGCACTTTTAGTGTATTACCAAAGCCCATCGACCGACCCTCAAGCTGTGGCGACCTACACCTTGGCCAACCACCTGATGTCGGCGACTTTTTTCAACGAACTGCGCACCAAACAGCAATTAGGTTATATGGTTGGTGCTAATAACTTACCGCTAAACCGCCACCCTGGACTGATTTTTTATGTGCAGTCCCCCATGGCAGGCCCCAACCAGTTAATGGCAGCGATTGACGACTTTCTCAATGCTTTTTTCATGGTGCTGTTAGAAATGACGGAGGCAAGCTGGCAAAGCAGCAAGCAAAGCTTATTGGCACAAGTGAGAGAGCCGGATAATAACCTACGAGCTCGCGCTCAACGTTACTGGATCAGTATTGGCAACAAAGACTATCAATACCAACGTCGCGAGCAGGTTGCAGAGGCGATGGCGACACTCAGTCGCGCGGATATGGTGCGATTTGTGGTCAATACACTTAAACCGAGAACCGCAGATAGATTAGTCATGCACAGTTGCGGGACTGAACATCAACAAGATGCACACCTAGACGGTGCCTATCCGATTGCGGATATCGCTGCCTTCCGCGCTTTATGTCAGCGTAGTGAGGACTAATCTCCCAATCAATAGAAAGGGCAGCCACTGGCTGCCCTTTCTATCATTGGCTGGCTAACGGTTAGCTTTCGGGGTAAAACACCTGCCCTTCTTTGGCCATCACGGTTAAGCGCTCACAAGGAGCAAATCGTTCACCGTAACGATTTTGATGCTCGTTGAGCAAGTTGACCACACGGTCAATGCCGATATGGTCCATATAGCGGAAAGGTCCGCCCAAGAACGGCGGGAAGCCGATACCAAAGATCGCACCGATGTCACCGTCACGTGCAGAACGAATCACGCCCTCATCGAGGCATCGTGCCGCTTCATTGAGCATCATCAATACGCAGCGCTGCGCCACCTCATGACCGGACAACTGGGCGTTAAGGGTAATATTGAGCAAGCTGTAGACTTTCTTGTCGGCCTGCTTAGCCTTGCTGCCTTTTTTGCTGGCATCGTAGCGATAGAAGCCCTTACCTGTTTTACGCCCTTTGCGGTCGTCATTCAGCAGCACATCGAAAACATCCGGCGCTTCAAAACGCTCCCCAAGCTCTTGCGTCAGGATAGGCGCTATCTTAGCGCCAATATCAATGCCCACCTCATCAAGTAAGGTGATAGGCCCAACAGGGAAGCCAAAGTCCAATAGCGCGGTGTCGATATGCTCAATGCTTTCTCCAGCCAACAACACGCGCGCGGCCTCATTCATATAAGGGGCAAGGATCCGGTTGACGTAAAAGCCTGCGCTATCACCGACCACAATCGGCGTTTTACCTTGCTGGCGCGCCAGCTTAACTACAGTCGAAATCGTCTTATCACTGGTGTTTTTATGGGGGATCACCTCCACCAGTGGCATTTTTTCTACCGGGCTAAAGTAGTGCAAGCCCACAATGTTTTCCGGGCGCTGGCTGCCTTCAGCGATTTGGTGGATAGGCAATGACGAGGTATTGGTAGCAAAAATCGCGTCCTTCTCGGTGATGGACTCCATCTCTTCCACCATGCGGTGTTTAAGCGATAAATCTTCAAATACCGCTTCGATCACCACATCCGAGTTAGAGAGGGTCGTCGCCTGTGTATCGCCCGATAGCTGCATCATCGTCGCTTGCAGCTCGGCCTTACTGAGCTGTTTACGCTTGCGTTTTTTGTCCAGCAGTTGATAGCTATACCGCAGAGCATTCAAAATGCCATCTTCGCTCACATCTTTCACGCGTACGGGATAACCCGCTTTTGCGACCGAAACATGCGCAATCCCCGCGCCCATCAAGCCACCGCCAAGCACGCCAATACGACTGATATCGCTGGGCTCAGCATCGGCACCGTTTTCTTTTTTCATCGCGGTGGTCGCGAAGAAAATGCTACGAAGTGCTTTAGACTCCGACGTCATCACCAGCTCACCAAACTGGCGCGCTTCTTCCTCAAAGCCGGCTTTCAAACCTTTATCGAGGCCCTTTTTCACCACGGATAAAATGGCATCGGCGGCAGGGTAATTACCACGGGTTTTCGCTCGCGCTTTTTTGCCTGCTTGATCAAAGACGATGTTACGCCCAACCGCATTCCCACTCAGCATCCAGCTTTGCCAGCTGCGGTTGCGTTTTGGTTTCGATTTCTGCGCCAGCTGTTCGGCCACGTCGAGCAAAACGGTATCTGGCACACAGTCATCCACCACACCAAGCTTTTTCGCTTTTTTGGCGCGTAACTGTTTGCCCGTTAGCATCATATCGAGTGCGTCAGGCACACCGATAAGGCGAGGGAGTCGCTGTGTACCGCCCGAGCCTGGCAACAAGCCTAGTTGTACTTCTGGCAAGCCAAGGCGCGTTTTCTCCCAATCTGTGGCTACCCGGCTGTGACAGGCAAGCGCGAGCTCCAGCCCACCACCTAGGCAAGGGCCATGAATGGCGGCCACCACGTGAAATGGAAGCTTTTCAATGCGTGAAAACAGAGCCTGACCTTGCGCGGCAATATCGCGGGCTTGCTCGGCACTGTCACAGGCTTCGAGCATGCGCACGTCTGCACCGGCCACAAAGTTATCTGGCTTACCCGAGTGAATCACTAGCCCTTTCACGCTTTTATCGTTTTCGAGTTGGTCTAATACCGCGGAAACGCCCTCAACAAAGCTTGACTGCAGCGTATTCATGCTCTCGCCCGGCACATCAATGGTCAGCCAGGCTATTTGGTTATCAGCAACCGTTAAATGAAAGGCTTGATGGGTTTCTGTGGTCATTATTCTGCCTCCAAGATCATTGCTGCGCCTAGGCCACCTGCTGCACAGGCTGTGTTCAATGCTAATCCGCCGCCACGACGTTTTAATTCACGTAAGGTTTGGGTGATCATCCGCGCGCCTGTCGCGGCAAATGGATGGCCGTAGGCGATTGACCCCCCTAACACGTTGAATTTATCCATATCGATGTCACCAATCGCGCGGTCACGATTTAAATGCTCACGAGCAAAGGCGTCAGAGGCAAACATTTTAACATTGGATAAGGTTTGCGCAGCGAACGCCTCGTGCATATCAATCAAGGTTAAGTCCGCAAGAGAAATCCCCGCACGATCAAGCGCAAGTGGTGTGGCGTAAGAAGGGCCCATCAGCATGTCTTTTTCCACCCCGATGGCGGAGAACGCATACGAGCGAATGTAACCGAGCACCTCAAGACCCAATGCTTTCGCGCGACTTTCTGGCATCATCAATACCGCAGCCGCACCATCAGTCAGCGGCGTGCTATTGGCCGCCGTGACCGAGCCATGCTTACGGTCGAATGCAGGACGCAACTTAGCGTAGTCCTCCAGCGTGGAGTCGGGGCGCAGGTTATTATCTTGTGCAATCCATGTTTTGTAAGGTTCGGGATAGGCCGTCATCACTTCATCGCTGAGCAAGCCTTCATCCCAAGCTTTGCTCGCCAGTTGATGGGAGCGCAGCGCTAGCGCATCTTGCTCTTTGCGTGGGATCTGATGCGACTTTGCCATTTGCTCGGCCGTTTGCCCCATGCTCAGCCCCGTCGAATATTCAGCCACGGCGGGCGGAACCGGAGCCAGATCTTTCACCGAAAGCTTACTGAGCAGCTTTAATCGCTTGCTCATGGTTTTCGCCTTGCTCAAGTCTAGTAATGTCCGCGCCAGTTTTTTGCTAACGCCGATGGGCAGTACGGATGATGAATCCGCCCCGCCGGCAATACCCACTTGAATAGTGCCTGCAACCATACTCTCTGCCACATTGGCGACCGCCTGAAAGCTGGTGGCACAGGCACGCGTGACACTGTAGGCATCGGTGTGAATATCCATGCCGGTACCTAGCACGATTTCGCGAGCAATGTTTGGCGCTTCAGGCATTTGCACCACCTGACCAAACACCACTTGATCAATGTCTTTCGGGGAAATACTGCTTCGGTTGAGCATCTCTTGTACCACCATTTTGCCGAGATCGACCGCTGGCACGTCAGTATAAGCGGTTGATTGGCGGGCAAAGGGTGTGCGTAGCCCAGACACAATAGCAATGCGATCACCATTGCTGGTTTTGAGGTGTTGCTGAGACGTCATCACTGCTCCTTAGGATGTTCTACAGGTCTGACCACAAGTGTAACCAAATTGTTACCAGCTTAAAACATCCGTTTTAATTGATTGGTAAGATTGCCAACAGGCGCACAGATCCGCTACCCGTGTCACCACAATGGTTCATGGTAAACCAACGGAGAAGCAAATAAAAAAAGGGGCCTTGCGCGAACGCAGGCCCCAAAAATATTGGAAAGCAAAACGATAATCTGGGAAGTGTGCAGTGCTTTTCCCGCACCCAGATCCGAACAGAAAGTCATATCATTCAAAAAGGAAACGCCGTTCACTCAACCTCACGAGTGTCGACACATGGCCGATAACGACAGGAGTCACTTTACCGACTTGTCGGGTTCTAATATTGAAACAGATCAAACTTGTACCGATTTTTCACCTAAGATGAAATAAAATGACAAATCACTCGGTCTTTATAGGCTGACTAATCCATGGATAAAGGCTCATCCGGTATGACCCGACAAGCACGATACGAGGCATTGGTGCGCGCATGGCATCGTGACCTCTACCGCTATGCCTACTGGTTAGCAAAAGACCCGCATATCGCGGAAGACTTGGTGCAAGAAACCTGCTTACGCGCTTGGCGCTCGTTAGACAGTTTGCAAGATGACAAGGCAGCCAAAGCCTGGCTAATCACCATTTTGCGCCGAGAGAATGCGAGGCGCTTCGAACGGAAGCAGTTTGACCATGTGGACATTGACGATGGCGAATTGGAAGACAAAACGCGACCCAGCGAAGAAGCGTCCATGGAACAACGCTGGCTACACCGGCAGATTGCCGCTTTATCACCGGAATATCGCGAGCCCTTGGTCTTACAAGTAATTGCCGGTTTTAGCGGCGACGAAATCGCCCAAATCTTGGATTTGAACAAAAACACAGTGATGACTCGTCTTTTTCGCGCTCGCGCCCAACTTAAAGAAGCACTGGATACCGCCGCAACCTCAGGAGGCCAACAGTATGGACGATCTTGAATTTCGCCGCCGCCTACTTGCAGACCCTTATGATACCGATCCTGAGTTGCAAGCCGCCAAAACTGAGTCCACCCACCACCAGCGTTATGCGGACGATATCGCGGAGTTGGACAGTAAAATCGACCAGGCGCTTCGCGTTGAGGTGCCTGAAGATTTGCCCGATAAAATTTTGTTTTCACAAACCACCGATGTGGCGCAACAGGTAAAACGTCCTCGCTGGCACCTTGCCATCGCGGCCTCTATTGCGTTTGTGTTTGGCATCGCGCTCGGTCAATTTAACTGGGGCAGTGCCACGCTGGATCTTAATCAAACGGCATTGGCGCACTATTATCACGAGCATGCTTTTATCGAAGGCATTAACGAGGGGGCGACCATTGAGCAAGTCAATGCGAAGTTACAACCGTTTGGCAAGGCCTTTAATGCGCTACCAGGCCAAGTCACTTACATCAACCATTGTAGTTTCGGTGATCACCATGCGTTGCACATGGTGATGGAAACGGATGGACAAGCGTATACGGTGTTTGTGGTGCCGTCTGCCAGTCAGGCACCCGCGCAGAAAAATGATGGCAAAATGCAAGCCATCAGCCGTCCAGTGCAATCGGCGAGCGTGATCGTGGTCGGCGAGGCAACAAGCGCTGCCGCCCCCATTGCCGAGCAACTGCAACAACAACTCACCCCCAGAGCGATCTAATCGCGCATTGTACGCCCTCTCGGCAGGCAGAGAGGGCGCATGCTGTGATTTTCCCTTCCGCGCCAACGACTTTTCGCCTCCTAATGTGTAACAGGTGTGCGCTGAGTTCATCCTTCGTCGCTTAAATCCCCGCCAACACAGCAGATAAAAACACTAAAAACTCGTTTTTTGTTGTTTCATTATTTTGTTTTTACCCTTTATCGTAGCGATAAATTGATTTACGCACGCGAGCTTTTACTCTAGGCCTCCCTTTATACAGCGAACAAGTAAGCAGATGAAAAATAATAAGATCGTTTATCTTGCCGTCGCCACCGCGCTCGGCTCTCTTTCCACGACCGCACACAGTGCCGGTTTTCAGCTCGCAGAAACCTCAGCAACCGGCCTTGGCCGCGCTTTCGCAGGGGAAGCAGCAATGGCGGATAACGCCAGTGCGCAATTTCGTAACCCTGCGCTATTAAGCTACCTTGCCGACACGCAAGTATCAGCCGGTGGCATCTACGTGAACCCTAACGTTGATATTGATGGGACAAACACAAACATCTCGAATGATAAAAAGACTGCAACGTCAACCGATGATGTTGCCCATGATGCCGTGATCCCTAATTTCTATTTTGTCCATCAAATCGACGATCGCTTTACCGCAGGCTTAGCCCTGGCGACCAACTTTGGCATGGAAACCGATTTAGGCAATGACTTTACTGGGACTCAGTTTGGTAACGAAGCGGCGGTGACTACCTTTGAAATCAACCCTAATATCGCTTGGAAAGCCACCGAGCAATTACGCCTCGGCGCCGGTCTTCGTTATGTGCTGGGGGAAGGCAGTATTGGAGCGAAAAGTAGCGCGCAATACGGCCCATATCCGAAAGGGACTACCCTTAAATACATGGAAGGCGATGATCGTGCTTGGGGTTGGCAATTGGGTGCTGTGTACGACATCAATGATAAGCACCGGGTCGGCGTTAACTATCGCTCAGAGGTTGATCTAACACTTGAGGGGCATGCCGAAGGGTTAAGCTATGACTCAAGTAATCCAAACCGTCACTACTCAGGCAGTATGGATCTCACCCTCCCCGCGACCGCCGAGCTCTCTTCGTTGCATCAACTGACTGAGCAGTGGGCGGTACACACCAGTATTAACTGGACCGAGTGGAGCAGCTTTGACAAACTCGAGGCGAACATTCCCTCCCTTTCGAGTGATCCAAAGATGGTGAAAGTAGAAAACTGGGAAGATAACTACCGCTTTGCCATCGGCACCACCTATCAGTGGGATCAGAAACTGACGTTGCGCTCAGGCGTTGCCTATGACACGTCGGCGGTAAGCGATAAAAACCGCACCCTGACTATCCCAGAAACTGACCGGACGTGGTTGAGTGTGGGCGCCGGCTATGACGTGACCCCCAAGCTCACGCTGGATGCGGCGTTTACCTATGTGTTTGCCAAAGATGCCCCGGTGAAAGAGCCGCGTGATGGTATTGAGTCCGACCAGTCAGGCTCAGCGTTTGGTGGTAACTTTGAAGGCGAAACCACCGGTAATGTGTGGTTAGTCGGCGTGCAAGCCAGCTATCGTTTCTAAGCATCACGCCTTATCCAACAAAAACACCACGGCTTTGGCCGTGGTGTTTTTTATCGCGTTTTACCTAACTCGCTTACGCTGATTTACGGAGCGGCATCGATATCATCGATAAAATCATCGAGAAACTCATCATCCAAAGCAGGTTGTTGCTCAAGCGCTTCATCCCCTTTGGCACGATAGCGGCGGTTTTGCAGGTAAGCCTCACGGGCAAACGCGTAAGGGTCCGGTGAGTTATCCAATTGCGACTCTTGAGACACTAACGCGGCGCGCGACTCCATCCCATCAAACATCCATTTTAAAACCGACTGCGGCAGGGTGAGTAACGCAAGCGGCGGATACAGGCCATCAACGACTTCGCCCGCGCCCTCTCTCACCGAGGTGGGGCCATAGCCAGGCAGCATAATGTACGCGCCCGTTCCCACATCATAGTGTCCGATCGCATCACCAAATTCGCGCTGATCATATTTTTGAATATCAGCCGCTGACGCGATATCAATCAAGCCACCCAAGCCAAAAAAGGTATTTATCCAAAAGCGGTTAAAATGGGTCGCGGCTTTCTCGCCTTCCAGCATGATCAAACTATTCAAAAAGCTGGCAGGCTCTTCGAGGTTGCCCAAAAAGTTAGAAATCCCGGTACGCACGGGGCTCGGCACATAATCGACATACGCAATCGAGACGGGGCGCGCGACATAGGGATCCAAGTAATCGTAATTGACCGTCCACATCGCACGGTTAAAGCCTTCTAGCGGGTCTTCAGGGTGCGGCTCTGCCCCTGGTGGACGTGATACACAACCGGTTAGCAGGCCAAGTACCGCCACCATCAAACACAGACGTTTCCACATTAAATGGCATTCCTCTACATAATGAAAGGCTGGGAATGCCCAGCCTTGCTAACAATGATGACTATTCTGTCTTGGTTATTGCTGTTTGTCGATAACCAGTTCAGCCTGGCTGCCCACGCTTACCTCAGAACTCTGCCCAATCCAATCACCTTGCTTGGTGGCCACATTGCCGTCTTGGTCAATCCGCGCCCGAATCACCACCTTATCATACGAGGATAACGCCTGATTAGGATTTAAGCTGTCAGTGTCTGCTAAATCTACAGACAAGGGAAACTTCGATAAAGGCAGGCGCTTGGCCGCGATTGGCATCGGTGAGTTTGCCGATGCATGCGCGGAAATAATCACCACGCCGTCCTGGGGTAACTGCACTTGCTGACCCAGTGCCACTGTTACCGCGACTTTCGCACCATCGGCGCTGTTAAGCGCTAGCTTCGCACGTGCGATCGACTGATCTAACGTCTGGTTACGCGGATCGTCACTGCCTATCAAGGTTTTCATCGCCTTCCACGTGGCAATGGCATCTTGATATCGCCCTTGCTCGAACGCTTGATAAGCGAGCAACGACATCGCCTGCAGATTAAAGGGATCCGCTTTCACCACGGATTTTAATAAATTCTGTGCCCGCACACTGTCTGCCTCATCACCGGCAAACAACAAGGCTTGCGCCAGCCCGACTTGAACATCAGGTTGTGAAGGCGCCAAGGCATAGGCTTTTTCCATTGCGCCCTTGGCCGTTTCACCGTCTCGATTAGCAAGGCCAATACGACCCAGCAACAGCCACCCTGTACTATCGGTCGGCTCATGCTGCAAGCGCGTGCGCAGCGCCAAGGTTAAGTCTTGCATCTCTTGTTGCGTCAGCGGCTGTTCATTGTCCAGTAGACGCTTGGACAATGACGGTAACTGTTGGGCAGTTTGTTGCCACTGCGCTACTTGGTTGGCACTGCCCTCAATGCCATATAAGCCGAAGCTAACCACCGCCAGCACGACTAAACCTGGCACCCACTGCATCGGCGTCAGGCGCAAATGACGCGCTTGTTTGGCTTTCTCCTTTTCTGGGATATCGTCCAGCAATGATTGCTGCAGATCCTGCCTCAGATCGCGTGCATTATCGATTAAGCCTTCAGCACTTTCCGCTTCAATTTCTTCCACACGGTCAAAGTAAAAGGCTTTATTGAGTGCATCACGGCTCCCCTGATGATCGTGCTCACTTTTTTGCCAAAGGGGCCACAAAAACATCACTGCGCCAAGGACAAAAAACACCAAGGTCGCGCCCCAAAACTCAATCATTTTGGCTCCTTATTTTGCTGGGTTGACGCATGCTCAGATGACGCCGGTTGCTCCGCGGGGGTATCCATGTTCGTTGCTGAGGTGCCTGCAGGTGAATCATCATCCCCTTCTGTCGATGACAACAGCGCATCGAGTCGTTGCTGCTCCTCATCGCTCAACGCGTGATTGATGGTCTGCTTGGCACGTCGGCTGCGCACTATCATCACCCCCACGCCAGACATCAGCACCAGCGCAGGCGCCAGCCATAGAATTACAGTTGATGCGGTGACGGGCGGATTGTAAGTCACAAAGTTGCCGTAACGTGCGATCATAAAGCTGCGAATCTCTTCATCCGTCCGACCTTGCTGTAACATTTGGTGCACTTTTTGGCGTAAATCCTGCGCAAGCTCGGCGTTAGAATCGGCAATGCTGTTATTTTGACACTTAGGACAGCGTAACTCACTGGTAAGGGCACGAAACCGAGCCTCTTGCTCGGCCGAGTCGAATTGGTACACGTCAATCGCACTCGCTAACGCCAAGGTCGCGCTCAGCCACAGCACGCTGAGTAGGATCAGTCGCTTCATCCGTCAACCTCCTTCAATGCGTCGAACTTCGGCTTGAGGGTCTCCTGCCAATTACGAGCGTTCACATCACCCACGTGCCGGTACTGAATCACGCCGTTTCCATCAATCAAAAACGTTTCCGGCGCACCGTACACACCCAAATCAAGCCCTAACATCCCATCACCGTCGTACAAACTAATCTGATAGGGGTTGCCCAGGTTGTTCAGCCATTTGACCGCTTTTTGCCTATCATCTTTGTAATTAAGCCCAATGATTTTTACCCCTTGCGCCGCCAGTTTATTCAAAAACTGGTGTTCGGCATAACAGGTCGGACACCAGGTGGCCCATACGTTAAGCAGCAGTGGTTCGCCTGTGAAAATGGCCTGGTCATACTCCTTGCTCGGCGTTTGTAGATCCTCGAGATGAAAAGCGGGCACGGGTTTACCGACCAAGACTGACTCCAGCTTAGTCGGATCATCCCCTTTGGCGTTGTTGTCGAGCTGAGCGACAAAAAAGCCCGCCAGTGCCGCAAACGCCAATAATGGCAAAAACCACAGTACCTTCTTCATACGCTGGCCTCCTGCTTGGGTACCCGCTTGCGACGAAACCGGTAGCGCTTATCGCTGATCGCCAGCGCACCGCCCAGCGCCATGACAATGGCACCAAACCAAATCCAACGCACAAAGGGTTTGTAGTAAAGTCGCATTGCCCATGAGCCATCAGGCAACTCTTCACCCATGGCGATGTATAGGTCACGCGTTAAGCCACGATCGATGGTCGCTTCAGTCATCATCGAGCGCTGCACTGAATAGAACCGTTTTTCGGCATCCAAATGGTTGATAAAGGTGTCACCACGGTATACATCAAACGAGGCCACGTAACCCTGGTAGTTAGGCCCTTGCTTGTCTGATAAGTCGGTAAACTTAAAGGTATAACCTTGCAAAGTGACGCTGCTGCCCGGCGCCATTTTGACATCACGCTCAATGTCATAATTCTCAACCATTGCCACCCCAATAATGGTGATCGCAAGGCCGATATGACCCAGCACCATGGCCCAATGGCTGCGCCCCAGTTTTTTAATCCCTACCGTAAAGGCATGACGATGGGTAGCACGCAAGTGAAGCTCATAGCCATGCAGGAAGGTGATCCACAGCGCCATGGTTACGCCCATTGCCGCCATCGCTTTGAAACTGTCCGCTAAGGTTGCGATGGCACCGACACCTAGAACAACAGCCGCAATACCACTCACGAGCATCGGTTTGGCTAAGGTTGACAGCTTGTCACGCTTCCAGCGAATCAAAGGTCCAATGCCGAGGAAAAAGGCAAACGGTAGCATCAGCCACGCAAACAGGAAGTTAAAGAAGGGCTCGCCAATCGACACCGAGCCAAGGCCCAACTGCTTGTGCACAAGCGGCAATAAGGTGCCAATGAGGACGATGACAAGCGCTGTCATTAACAAGGTATTGTTAACCAGCAAGGCATTTTCTCGTGAAATGAACGACACCTTTGTGCGCCCTTTGATCTCAGAGGCGCGCATCGCATAAAGCAGCAATGAACCGCCAATCACCACCACAAGAAAGCCAAGAATAAACAAGCCACGCGCCGGATCGGAGGCGAACGAATGCACTGATACCAGCACCCCGGAGCGCACCAAGAATGTCCCTAATAAGCTAAGTGAGAACGCAGAAATGGCGAGTAATACCGTCCACGCTTTAAAGGTGCCACGCTTTTCTGTCACAGCTAAAGAGTGCATCAAAGCGGTTCCCGCCAGCCAAGGCATAAATGAGGCGTTTTCGACCGGATCCCAGAACCACCAGCCGCCCCAGCCAAGCTCGTAATAGGCCCACCAAGAGCCGAGCGCGATGCCCAAGGTTAAAAATAACCATGCGGCGGTGGTCCAAGGACGCGACCAGCGCGCCCACGCGGTGTCCAAACGTCCCGCGAGCAGTGAACCAATAGCAAACGCAAAGGCGACCGAAAAACCTACATACCCCATGTACAAAATAGGAGGGTGCACAATGAGTCCCGGATCTTGCAACAATGGGTTGAGGTCACGCCCGTCGACGGGGAAATAAGGCAAGGTGCGGTCAAACGGGTTCGAGGTAAGAATAATAAACAACAAGAAACCGACCGAAATCATTCCCATCACGGCCAATACCCGTGCGACCGAAGACAACGGCATGCCGCGGCTAAATACCGCCACCGCCACGGTCCAAAGCGCCTGAATCAGCACCCAAAGTAACAGTGACCCCTCGTGCGCCCCCCAAACTGCGGTTAAGCGATAGTACCAAGGCAAGGCGCTGTTGGAGTTGCTCGCGACATAGGCCACCGTAAAGTCGTTGGTATAAAACGCCCAGCTCAATGCAATGAAGGAAAACAGCAACATGGCGAACATCCCCACCGAAAGAGGGCGCGCCATTTTCATCATCCCTTCATGGCCTTGATTGGCGCCATACAGCGGATAGAAACTCAATAACAGCGCCAGTCCCAACGACAGGATTAACGCATAATGCCCGAGCTCAACAATCATAACTGACTACCTTGTTTTTGCTCCTCTGTGTATTCAAGCGGCTGATGATTCTTTTCCATCGCCTCGGCTATCTCAGGCGGCATATACTCTTCATCATGCTTAGCCAACACCTCACTCGCTTTCACAGTGCGTGAGTTAACCAGCACGCCTTGGGCGACAATACCTTGCCCCTCCCGAAAAAGGTCCGGCAAAATACCTTCATACGTCACGGTGACGGCGGGACCCACATCGGCAACGTCAAACTGAATTTGCAACGATTCCTGATCGCGCTTCACTGAACCTTCCACCACCATGCCGCCAATTCTTAAGCGCTGGCCCACCTCGGGCTTGCTTCCATCCGGCTTGCCTTGCACGATTTCAGTCGGTGTGTAGAACAGATCCATATTTTGGTTCAAGGCATACAAAACCAAACCGATAGTGGTCGAAACACCAATTAGCAACGCTAACGTGATCCACAACCGTTTTTTACGTCGGGGCGTCATAATGTGTTCTCCAGTGCTTGTGCATCTTTTATTCGCTGCTCACGGGCGATTTGCTGTTTGACCGCTTGCAGGCGTTTTTTATGTGTCCATCGATAACCAAGGATGAGTGCCAGCATCGCAGCCGCCGTGATACCAAATGCGCTCCAGACATAAGCGGCATAGCCTCCCATCGCTAAAAACGCACTAAAACTCTCAAAATGCATTATTTCCCCTCCGCCAGTGCACGTACCCAAGGCCGGTGAGACTCTCTTAATAAAATTTGATTACGCAGTCCCATCAAGGTCAAGGCGACAAAAAAGCAGGCAAAGCCTAATAAACAAACAAGTAACGGCCAAAGCATCCCAGGGTCGATCGAGGGGCGGGCAAACTTAGTGATCGTGGCGCCTTGATGCAGCGTGTTCCACCATTCAACCGAAAAGTGGATAATAGGCAGGTTAATCACCCCCACCATCGCCAAGATCCCCGCCGCTTGCGAGGCCGTGCGTGCATCGTCAAACGCGTTATACAAAGCCATGACACCAATGTAGAGGAACAATAGAATTAACTCAGACGTGAGGCGTGCATCCCACACCCACCACGCGCCCCACATGGGCTTGCCCCAAATGGCCCCAGTGACTAAGGCGATAAAGGTGAACACGGCCCCCACTGGTGCAATAGCACCCACCGCCCAATCCGCCATTTTTAACTGCCAAACACGACCAATAAACGCCGCGATGGCCATCGACATATAGGCGCCCATCGACCAAATAGCGGCAGGGACATGAATATAGATAATGCGAAAACTATCGCCTTGTTGGTAGTCTGCTGGCGCGAAGGCTAAGCCCCAAACCATGCCCACAACCAAGCTCAAGCCTGCCAACACAGCAAACCAAGGGAGAAGTTTTCCACACAGCCGGTAGCTCACTTCCGGCTTTGCGTAAGGGTGAAGCCACTTCCACATGACAATTGCTCTACTTCCTGATTAATAATTAGTTCACGCTCACACGCAACGCGGCGGCGATAGCAAAGGGGGCCAGGGTGACGGACCCAGCCAACATGGCGCCAAGGATCGCCAGCTGTCCATTGATGTCTGCACCGAATCCCGCCATATCAATTGCTGAGGTGGCAAAAATCAGTACAGGAATATAAAGCGGGAGGATCAGCAAGCTCAGAAGAACACCTCCCTTGCGAAGACCCACTGTTAAGGCAACCCCGATCGCGCCAACAAAACTCAATGTGGGCGTGCCCAACAATAGGGTCATCACCACCGCTTGATACTGGACCCCATCTAGCGATAGCAATAACGCCAACACTGGGCTGACTAATAACAAGGGCAAGCCGGTCAATAACCAGTGGGCAATGACTTTAGCAATCACTAACAGCGGCAAGGGGACGGGCATCAACATCATTTGCTCAAGCGACCCATCAAGGTAGTCATCACGGAACAAACGCTCAAGTGACAGCAGTGCAGACAGTAATGCCGCGACCCAGATAATGCCGGGGGCGATGGTCTGCAGTAACTGAGGGCCAGGCCCAACACCGAGCGGGAATAAGGTGATCACAATAATAAAAAACCACAAAGGGTTGAGACTATCAGCCGGCTGACGAAAAGCGACTTTTAACTCTCGGCGAATAATCAACCACATCGCTTTGATCATTGCGCCCCCAAACGAATACGACGCAATAGCGGGTGACCCACAAACATGTCCTGGTGAGTGGTAAATAGCACCATTCCGCCTTGTTGCACATGCCGCTCAAACACAGCTTCAAGCACTTTCACCCCTTGTTTATCAATCGCCGTCAGCGGCTCATCGAGAATCCACAATCGCCGGTCACTTAACCAAAGCCGTGCGAGGGCAACGCGCCGGTTTTGTCCCGCAGACAGCTGTCCCGCGGGGATATCCTCACGCCCCGCCAAACCGACCTTGGCAAGTGCTTGCCAAATTGCATCATGATCACACCGTCCATGCATCTGCATGTAATAGGCCAGATTTTCAAACGCGGTGAGTTCGCGCTTGACCCCTGTGGTATGACCTAAAAAAAGAAGATCGCGATAAAAGGCATCGCGTTGTTGGGTGATCGCCTGCTGCTGCCAACAGACCTCGCCACTGTCCGCCAACCCAAGGCCAGCGATGATACGCAATAATGTGGTTTTGCCTGCTCCATTTGGGCCTTCTACTTGTACGAGATCACCAGGAGCCAGAGAGAATGTCAGCGCATCAAACAACACTCGGTCATCACGAACACAGCAAAGCTGTTTCACTTCCAACATGACAAATGTTGCATCCTGCTTGTGTTACAAAAGTGGACGCATAGTACCACAATGGTCAAAATGACTGTTAGTTACCACAGGGTTGCAAAGTGTGACTCGCGTAAATAATTGTGAGAAACCATGAAGATTGCACCAACCAATCTACAGCATTTGATGGTAAAACCCGCAGCCATCGCCTCACCGTCCTTGCCATCAATCGATGGCCGCGCGCTGTCGCAGGCACAATTTACCCTAATTCATACCGCGGCCAGCACAGGGTTGGCCGATGTGTTAGCCCAGTTACATTTGTTACCTGCACTGACGGCCACCATGAGACAACAACCGGCATCAACCCAAGCGTTAATGCAATCACTACTTACCGCTTGGACGCTTCCCACTCCCGGCCATCAACAGGGAACCAGTTCAGACACCATTGTCCAGTGGCTCACACAACGCCCTGCCGATAAGTTGCTTGCCACACTACTCAAGCAATGGCTCTCGCCCCAGTCAGAGGGCGATAATCTTACGGGTGCATTAAGACTGATGGCCGAGCAAAGAGTGGCTGAGTCATCACGCCCTGGCGAATGGCAATGGGTATTACCTTTTTCCGATCTCCAGCGGCCGCCCGTTCGTGTCACGGCAAAAAAACAAGGTGAACAAACGTCTCCCTCCACTGAGGAAACGGTTCAGTGGCACGTTCGCCTATATCTTCCCGTTAGGCACCAATTTGTCCGTGCCGACTTAACCTTGTCCAAGCACGAAAGAGCACTCACACTGACCGCACCGACAGCGACACTCAAACACCGCATTCATCAGACGCTTGACTGGCTCAGTGAGCGGTTTGCGCATCAAGCGATTGCCTTAGATATAGCCATCAATGACGAGATCGATGAAACCGGACCAGAATCAGAGAGTGATGTGCCAGCCGCTGGCATTTCCATGAGGGTTTAATGATGAAAGATAAAAAACGAGCAGTGGCTCTCGGGTATGACGGCTACCATGCACCAAAAGTCAAAGCAAAAGCCACGGATAAACTCGCACTGGAGCTGATTGAGGCCTTGAGTGAACAAGGCGCACTCATTCATCAAGATGCTCATTTACTCGCCTGGCTAGACCGATTAGATAAAGATGATGAGATTCCACCTGAGCTCTATCGAGTGATTGCCGAATTGATTGCGTACGCTTGGGTACTGGAAGGAAAGACCCCGCCAGGCTGGCAGGGACATACGCCGATAGACACATTGGTATAGGGTATCGGAGAGTTTAAGTGGTTAGCGCTGCTGATTGGCAGCTTGTCGTTTACGCAGATTAAGCAGCAATTCGGCCTCTGCTTTGGGGAGATCACACTCTTGCATTAACTCGTCAACATCCGCGCCCAAATCAACCATTTTACTGGCTCGACTATAGAGGCGGCTTTCTGAATCCTGCATTTCAAGCTCAACATGCTTTTCTAACAACTCATCCACATTGGCAGATAAATCGGCGAGCTTCTGCCCCATCCCCATGCTACCTGCCCGCAATTCATTAAATTGCTTCGCTAAGCTGTCATGGCGTTGACGCGCACTCTTGAGCACGGTTTCCATAGCTTGCAGCTTATTCTCTAGTCGCTGCCTGGCACGCTTTTCTGCGCGAAGGCGCCATAAAGCAACGATGGCAAACACCACCGTCACAGCAACAGGCGACCACGTCAGCACAAGCTCCATCATTACAGCATTGCCATCTCATTCCATTCTTCGTCGGTCAACAGCTTGTTGAGATCAACCAAGATAAGAAGCTCGCCATTGCGGTTACTCACGCCTTGAATAAACTTAGCGCTTTCTTCAGTGCCAACACTTGGCGTGGTATCGATTTCTGATGTTTTCAGATACACCACTTCCGCGACGCTATCAACCATAATACCAATCACCTGGGTCTCGGCTTCGATAACGATCACGCGGGTATTATCCGTCACTTCGGTAGAGGCTAAGCCAAAACGTGAACGCGTGTCGATCACGGTAACGACGTTGCCGCGCAAGTTGATAATTCCTAATACATAGTCAGGGGCGCCCGGTACGGGTGCAATTTCGGTGTAACGCAGCACTTCACGCACCTGCATCACATTAATGCCGTAGGTCTCTTCTTCGAGCTGAAAAGTAACCCACTGCAACACCTCGTCATTGACGCCTTCTTTTTGAACTTCAGCTACCTGAGACATTGATTTTCCTCTTTACGCGCTGTGTAACTAGTTATTACGCCATCGCCTTGGCGTCAATCCCCTGATTTAACATAGCAATAAATGCTTGAACATGGATCAGAGCACACATTTTTTCTTTTACCATGCCCGCTAGCCAAGGCCGCTTTCCCGCTTGTTTTCGCCAGCGAATCGCTTTGCCACTGAGCGCCTGGGTGCCGAGTAACTGATCACACGCCAGCCCCCACTTACTATCGCCCAGAATCACAATGTAATTATAGTCGTCCCTGTGCTGATTATCTGCCAGTTTTTCTGGCATCACCCAGCGAGCGGTATCGACAACATCAAGCTGTTGTTGCTTTTCTGTCTGTAATCCTAGATACCAATCAGGCCGACCGATAAGGCGATTGCACTCGCCCAATTGATGAATACCGCCAAGTTCGGCTAAAGGGACCGCGTAGGTCACGCCCATACTTTCAAAGAATAATACCTGAAACTCTGCTTCAGTTTCAGCATTTTCCCATTGAGTAGGAGGAAGATCTTCTCCCGCTTGGGTGTCAGCCTCCACCGTTTCCTGCGTGTGGGCTGCTTGCTCTACCTCTTCAGTCACCCCGATATCGGCTTCAGGGGCAACGACGTCGGCCTCTACGCT
This sequence comes from Salinivibrio sp. IB868, assembly GCF_001995655.1. Lineage (NCBI taxonomy): Bacteria > Pseudomonadati > Pseudomonadota > Gammaproteobacteria > Vibrionales > Vibrionaceae > Salinivibrio > Salinivibrio sp. IB868. The sequence goes on along the minus strand of NZ_MUEW01000002.1, from coordinate 77,588 downwards.
GACCTCTTCCTCGGTCTCGGTCTCGGTCTCGGTCTCGGTCTCGGTCTCGGTCTCGGTCTCGGTCTCGGTCTCGGTCTCGGTCTCGGTCTCGGTCTCGGTCTCGGTAAGAGTTTCTACCTCAGGGACCGCCTCGTCTACCTGAACCTGCTCCTCAACATCAAGCCCCCAATCGGCCATGGTATAGGTTTCAAGGGTTTGCTCTTGTGCCTCTTCCACAACAGGATCGACAACCTGCTCGGCCGTCTCTTGGGCAACGTCTTCCTCAGTTTGGGTCGCCGTTTTCGCTTCCAGCTCCGCCTCTTCATCGACTTTGAGCTGGGCAAGTAACCGCTCAACTTCCGCCAAGTCACGTTCTGGTTCAGCATACGCGACCGGTTCTGGTGTTACTGCCTCCGTGACAGGTTGTGGCTGAAGCCGTGGGGAAGCATCACCGAGGTACGATGCAGACGACACCTCCGGCGTAGCACGAGCGGGCTCTACAGGCTGTTTGCCTGGTTGGGCTACCTCACCTAAGTCATCCAGCAGGGCCTCAAAGTAATCGTCGAGCGCTTGACCACTGGATAGGGCATTATGCTTGTTCATCCTGCTCCAGTCGCTCCAAATAGGTTAATAGAGTTTTGTAGGCAAATACACCGCGGCAATTTTTCGCATAGAAAGACGCTGGCATATGCTTTAAGCTTGCATCTCGAAACTTAGTATCGATAGGCACGGCTGAGGCCCAGACCTGATCGCTATAGCGAATTTTAAGCTCCTGTAGGGTTTCCAGCGATGCCCGCGTACGCTTGTCGTACATGGTTGGAATGATAGTGAGATTAAAGTTAGAGCTACGAGACTTTTGCATGATCTGCAACGTGCGCATCATACGTTCCAACCCTTTCATCGCCAAAAACTCGGTCTGAACCGGGATCAATACACGATGACTGGCCGCCAACGCGTTGACCATCATCACGCCCAAAATCGGTGGGCAATCAATCAACACATAGTCATATTCGTCAGCCAATGCATCCAGTGCTTTTTTTAGCACCAACCCCATGCCACCCCGGTTCCCCATCACACGGTCTAACGTCGCCAGCGACATGTGTGCAGGAATTAAGTCCATATTCTCAAACTGTGTTTTGACAATGAGCGGCTTCACCGTCTCTTTATTGACAGTTTGTAGTTGAAACAAATCAAACAAGCTCGCTGGCAGCTGCTCTGAATCAAAATTCAAATAGGTCGAGAGAGAAGCGTGTGGATCCGTATCCACTAGCAGGACACGTTTCTTACGTTCACTGATCAATCCTGCCAATGTCACCGTGGTGGTTGTCTTACCAACACCGCCCTTTTGGTTGGCGATACTCCAGACTATCAAGCCCCACTCCTTATTTTAAATTCAGCTCAACCATGATGCGTTCGGCGATCCTCTCCAGCGGTAAGTCTTCCGACGAGATACCCGCTTTCGCCACTGCTTGCGGCATGCCATAAACGACACAGCTTTCCTCGTCCTGTGCCCAGATAGTTGCCCCCGCGCTTTTTAGCATACGTGCGCCCTCTCGACCATCTGCGCCCATACCGGTGAGCACCATCGACAGAACCTTATCGCCATATATTTTAGCGGCGGAGCCAAAGGTCACATCCACACAAGGCTTGTAATTCATCCGCTCGCCGCCGTCGAGAATTTTTAGACGTGCCGCGCCTGGTCTGCCATCAATCATCATTTGCATCCCTCCCGGCGCCAGGTAGGCGTGCCCAGGTTTGAGCGTGTCCCCATCTTTCGCTTCAACGACAGTGATTTTGCTCAGTCCATTCAGGCGCTGCGCAAACGCCGATGTGAATGTGGCAGGCATGTGTTGAATCAAAACAATCGGCAGCGGAAAGTTTGCAGGTAGCTTGGTCAGTACTTTTTGCAGCGCAACGGGGCCTCCGGTCGACGTACCGATCGCCATCAATTGGTAACGTTTCCCTGTGGCGGTAAATCGCGCTGGCGCCTTGGACGGCGCACTCGTCCCCACCGCAGGGCGGGACGCTGGGCGCGCAGGCGTGCGCACACCGCCCGATGGCGAAGCCGTTTGCCCGGTACTGCCTGGGGAGGATGGGCGCGTCGCACGTCTAAGTACCGGCCGTTTACGCGCAATTTCGAGTACGCGCTGTTGCAGTAAACTGGTCGCTTCTTCGCGATTGCGAGCGATGTCCTCAAACTTTTTAGGAAGAAAGTCGAGCGCCCCAGCTTCAAGTGCATCTAACGTGGCTTTCGCCCCATCATGCGTCAACGATGAAAACATCAAAATTGGTGTGGGCGTTTGCGCCATGATCTGGCGCACCGCCGAGATACCATCAAGTACTGGCATCTCCACATCCATAGTGACAACGTCAGGCTTGAGTTGAGCGGTTTTTTCCACCGCTTCCTTGCCATTCACTGCACTATCAATGACCTCCATTCTCGGATCGGCATTGATGATTTCACTAACACGGCGACGGAAGAAACTGGAGTCATCTACCACCAATACTTTTACTGCCATGGGCGTCCTTTTCTCAAATTAACCTGCGTAGTGTTTCAACAGGTTGGGCACATCCAAGATCAGAGCAATATGACCATCACTGGTGATGGTTGCCCCTGCCATTCCCGGCGTCCCTTGAAGTAGTTCGTCAAGTGGCTTAATGACCACCTCCTCTTGACCAAACAAGGTGTCTACCACAAACGCGATGCGTTGATGCGCGATTTGCACGATCACCACATGCCCCTTGGTTTTATCGATATCAGTTGATCCTTTACACAACCAATCTTGCAAGAAGAACAGTGGGATCGCTTTATCGCGTACGATTAAGGTTAGCTGGCCATCAACCGTATTGGTTCTGGACATATCCAAACTGATAATTTCACTGACATTCGACAGAGGGAACGCAAACGGGTTATCACCGACGCCGACCATGAGGGTTGGCAATATCGCCAGTGTCAATGGTACCTTGATTTCCAGAACCGTCCCTCGGCCGAGCTCAGAGTCGATATTAATCGAGCCATTAAGCTTGGTGATGCCGGTTTTCACCACATCCATCCCCACACCACGACCAGAAATATCGGAAATCTCGGTTTTGGTTGAAAAGCCAGGTGCAAAAATCAGGTTGTACGCTTCACTATTACTTAAGCGAGCCGCCGCTTCTGCATCAAGGACACCACGGTCAACCGCGATGCTCTTCAGCTTTTCAGCATCCATACCGCCACCGTCATCAGCAATGGTCAGGAGAATATGATCCCCTTCTTGTGACGCTTTGAGGGTGATGGTACCGACACGAGGTTTACCCGCTTTTTCACGCTCATCAGGCATTTCAATACCGTGATCCACCGAGTTACGTACCAAGTGGACCATAGGGTCAGCCAGCGCTTCGACCAGGTTTTTATCCAGATCGGTTTCTTCGCCCTGCATTTCCAGGACGATTTCTTTTTTCAAGCTACGTGCTAAGTCACGGACAACGCGGGGGAAGCGGCCAAATACTTTTTTAATTGGCTGCATACGCGTTTTCATCACCGCGCCTTGCAAGTCGGCAGTAACCACATCTAGGTTGGTAACCGCCTTGGCCATGCTTTCATCGTTGCTGCTTTGGCCCAGACTCACTAAGCGGTTACGCACCAACACAAGCTCACCGACCATATTCATAATACCGTCAAGCGTGGAGGTATTAACTCGTACCGTTTGCTCTTGTTGAGGGGCGGCCGGTGGCTTCTTCTCAGGTGCCTTTTCTGCCGCAGCAGGCGCTTTAGCACCCGCGCCGGCACTTTTCGGTGTGCTTTCTTTCGCGGGCTCAGGCTTGCTCGCTTTTTGTGCGGGCGCAGGCTCCGACTTTGGCTGAGGTTTGGCTTGTGCATCCACCTTATCGGCATCCGCTTTCGCTTTCTCCGCTTCGGCGGCGGGGCCTTTGCCTTTACCGTGCAAATCATCCAAGAGCTTTTCAAACTCGTCGTCATCAATCAGCTCATCACCACCAGATTGGGACGACGCCGAAGCGGGCTTATCCGATGGCGCTGATGGGCTTTCATTGCTGGTGTCGCTTGCCCCTCCAGCAGGGCCTTTACCTGCACCGTGCAAATCATCAAGCAGTTTTTCGAACTCGTCGTCGGTAATATCGCCGCTATCGGCCTCAGTGCTTTCCACCACCTCAGGCTTTTCTGATGCTGAATCAGACGCCGTGGGTGCTTTTCCCTCACCATGGAGCTGATCGAGCAACTTGTCGAATTCATCTTGGGTGATCTCATCCACTGAGTCGCCACTGATCGCACTGTCGTCCTGGCTTGATGCGTCACTTTCAGACGCCTCAGGTTCGGGTTCGGGTTCTGGCTCGGGGTCTGGTTCAGGTGCAGGCTCTTCCGCCACAGCCTCATCTTCACTCGCGGGTTTCGCATAGCGGTGCAGTGCTTCGAGCAAGGCACTATCGGCTGGCACTGGCTCTTCGCGGTTTTGTACCGCGGCGAATTGATCATTGACAGTGTCCAGCGCCTGCAAAATGGTGTCCATCACATCTGATGTCAGCTCACGTCCGTGATTACGTAAGTTGTCAAAGACGTTTTCAGCACCGTGGCACGTATCGACCAGCGCATTTAAGCCAAGAAAGCCCGCGCCACCTTTTACCGTGTGGAAGCCACGGAAAATACTGTTTAGTAAGTCTGCATCATCAGGGGCACGCTCCAAATCGACCAGCTGCTCAGACATCTGCTCGAGGATCTCTCCCGCTTCAATCAAAAAGTCCTGAAGGATTTCTTCATCCATCTCAAAGCTCATAGCGCACCTCTAAAAACCCAAACTCGATAATAAATCGTCAACATCATCTTGGCTGTGAACCACGTCATCGCGCTCTTCAGGGTGAATCACAGGACCCTCAGGGGCTGACTTATCGGTGGTATCATCTGCTTTTTTCGCCGGTGCTGCGTCAATCGCAGCGCTATCCATGCCAAAGGCGGTAAGTATTTCTACCAGCTGTTGCTCAACTTCTTGCACCAATTCAATCACGCGCCGAATCACTTGGCCGGTTAAGTCTTGAAAGTCTTGTGCCATGAGGATTTCAGTCAGGTGCGCGTGCAATTCTGTCGCGCCCCCTTCTACTTGGGTCAAGAGTTCGTCAATGTTGTGACACAACGACTTGAACTCATCCAAGGCAATCTCACCGCGCATCAGGCTGTTCCAGTTGGGACGAACAGCTTGCAAGTTGTCTTGCAGCTCGCTTGCTATCGGCATGGTTCGTTCAACCGAATCCATGGTTTTGTTGGCGGCCAATTCGGTTTTCTGCATGACATACGTGAGCCTGTCGCGAGCGTCAGGGATGTCCACGTTGGCCAAATCACTCACTCTAGGATCCAAACGAAAGTCAGTAATTGAGTCATGTAATTGGCGGGTGAGCTTCCCCACTTCATTAAACAGTGGGTCACGCGCTTCTTTCGCTATTTCGGTAAGAAGCGTATTAGCGTTATCTTGCTCTCCGTTTTCAAGATACGCGACCAATTGTTTCGCTTGGTCCAGATTGATCATGGCGGTTCCTTCTTACTGTGCGCTTGCGAATTACATACGCTCGAAAATCTTATCGAGCTTTTCTTTCAACGTAGCGGCAGTAAAAGGTTTAACAATGTAACCGTTCACCCCTGCTTGCGCGGCTTCTACAATTTGCTCGCGCTTCGCCTCAGCGGTGATCATCAATACAGGCAGGTGCTTAAGATCGCCGTCCTTACGGATTTCTTTAAGCAAGTCAATCCCCTGCATACCAGGCATATTCCAATCGGTCACGACAAAATCAATACCGCCTTTTTTGAGGATTGGCAGCGCGGTTAAGCCGTCATCCGCTTCAACGGTATTGTTGAAACCTAAGTCACGAAGAAGATTCTTTACGATACGGCGCATTGTTGAAAAATCATCAACAACGAGAATTTTCATGTTTTTATCCAAGGTTGCCTCCGGTGAGGTCTCGTTTTATTGTCGAAACAGTTACTTACTCACTATGCCAAGCGGATAGCTTAGCTCTCAAACGTTGCGTAGCCTGACTTTGAATCTGACAGACCCGGGATTCACTGACCCCTATCACTGCTCCTATCTCTTTGAGGTTTAATTCCTCATCATAATAAAGAGATAGCACCAGCGCCTCTCTTTCAGGAAGACTTTTGATCGCCGCCGCTAATGCGGCTTTGAAACTGTCTTCCGCAACACCCTGAAAGGGAGTGTTGTCATTACGGCGACTCTCTGTTGTGAATGCATCTTCAGAGACGCCCAGATCATCCATCCCGATCAAACGTCCACAGTTTACATCGTTAAGCGCCTGATGGTACTGCTCTAAGCTCATATCAAGCTTTTCTGCAACCTCCACGTCGGTTGGATCCCGACCTAACGCTTTTTCTAGCGATGCGATAGCATCACTGATTGAACGACTCGCCTTGTGGACAGAGCGTGGCACCCAGTCACCACGGCGCATATCATCCAGCATAGCACCGCGAATTCGAATACCGGCATAAGTTTCAAAACTCGCCCCTTTGGAGGGGTCATAATTTTGCTGTGCCTCAAGGAGGCCGACCATACCAGCTTGGATCAAATCTTCTACTTGAACACTCGGTGGCAAGCGCCCCATCAAGTGATGCGCGATGCGCTTGACCAAACTCGAATAACGCTCAAGTACCGCTTGGCGATCTGCCCCTGTGCGGCTATACGTGAGCGCTCTATTCACGAACTAACTCTCCTGCGTCATCATTTTTGATAAGCAACCGCTCAACAAAAAACTCCAGATGGCCTCCCGGATTTCGCGGCACCGGCCAAGTCAGCGCTTTGTTCGCCAGCGCATTCATTGCCAATGATGCGGGCGAGCGAGGAAATGCGTCAATGACAACTTTTTGTTTTCTCACTGCTTGCCTCACCCTTTCGTCAACGGGAACACATGCTACTAATTCTAGATTAGCATTGAGAAACCTTTCAGTGACTCGCGTTAATTTTGTGAACAAGTCTCGTCCTTCACGGTAGCTTCTGACCATATTTGCAACAACTTTAAAGCGTGTCACACCATGTTCACGGCTGAGTACTTTAATCAATGCATACGCATCAGTAATTGATGTAGGTTCATCACAGACCACAATGACGACATCTTGTGCGGCGCGCGAGAAACTCAGTACCATGTCTGAAATCCCCGCGGCAGTATCCACTAAGAGTACATCAACCTCTTCTTCGAGTGTACCAAAAGCGCGAATTAAACCAGCATGTTGCGCCGGTGTGAGCTCCGTCATACCTTGAAGACCAGACGATGCAGGTACGATTTTCATACCGTGCGGACCTTCGAGAATAATATCTTTCAGATCACAGACGCCTTGAAGCACATGAGACAGATTCTTGCCCGCTCTTAGGCCAAGTAACACATCCACATTGGCGAGGCCAAGGTCGGCATCCAATACCATGACTTTTTTCCCTTGGCGAGCCATAGACGCGGCCATTCCCAGTGTGACATTGGTTTTCCCTACGCCACCTTTTCCCCCGGTTACGGTAATAACCTTGGTGCGTGACGGATTGGTTAAACGGCGCAGGCCGCTTGCTTGATCTTGCATGCTTGTCTCAATCATAAAAGTCCGCCCCATTCGACTCTGGGACATCACTGTTCCAGAAGTGATTGTGCTGATCCGCACCTGACTCCAACATTTCACTGGCTTTGCCAACCAGGAACTGTCCCGTGGCTTGGCGGATATCTTCCGGCACACGTTGCCCGTCGGCTAAGTAGGCCACAGGCAGGGCATTTTCGATGGTGACACACAACAGTTCACCGAGGCTGAGCGATTCATCGAGTTTGGTCAGAACACATCCCGATAACGGGATGCGGCGAAAATGTTCAATGGTTTCTTGCAATACGCGGCGTTGTGATGTCGCCGGTAACACCAGTAGGCTACGAATATGCGAGCCACTATTTTGCATCAGGGTATCGAGCTGTTCCGACAAGCGAAGATCACGCTGCCCCATCCCGGCGGTATCTAGCAATATCAAGCGTCTATGACGCAGCTGATAAAGGATGTCGGCAAGCTCATCGGCATCTTTAGCCACTTTAACGGGGCAACCAAGGATACGGCCGTACGTGGCTAACTGTTCATGGGCACCGATACGGAATGTATCTGTGGTCACCAAGGCAATATCTTCCGGGCCAAATTCCATCGCGGCTCGCGCCGCCAGCTTAGCAATCGTGGTGGTTTTCCCTACCCCTGTCGGACCAAGAAGTGCAATCACGCCGCCGGTTTCTAGCATATTCTCGTCAACCGTGATCACCTGATCCGCAACCAGGTCAAGGAGCGCTTGCCACGCCTCATTCGGTGGTGTCTCTTCTGGGATATAACAGGCCAGTTGATCCGCTAGCTCAGAAGATAGTCCCATACGCTCTAAGCGTTTGATAAGCATGGCGCGTAACGGCTCTCGCCGCTCTACCTCTTGCCACATAAGCCCCGACAATTGGTGTTCTAATAAGCTTCGAATTGATGCCATTTCCTGACGCATTGCATCAATTTCTTGATGAGAGGCCTGGGATTGACGTGCCTCAAACCGGGATGGATCTAGCTTAGGCTTGGACGTTGACGGAGATGCATGCGGACCGCTCGACTTATTGGCAGCCGTTTGCCAGCCAGAACGACTGCTACTTTTAAGTTGCCGACGAGGCTCATAACCGCGTCCTAGCGCGGCGGGCCGCTCGTCAGCCCCTGATGGCGATGGGCTCCGTGCTGGCTGCTTTTGTTGGCGTTGTAGCAACGCGCTCAACGAATCAGCTTCTGTTTCTGGTTCCGCGGGCTGAGATTGGTCACGGTACTCATCCAACATGGCAGAAAAACGAGGTGGGCGCTTAGTATGACCGTTTTGACGGCTACCTGCCTGTTGCCGTTGACGCAGTTGCACTTGATCATCCGCAAGTTGGCGGTGAGCCTGAGAATAAGCCTGAGCAGATTGTTGCTGCGCTTTTGGTGCGGGCTTATCAGGCATTGGCTCTGTATCCGCATCGACCGCCGCGACAATTTCTACGCCGCCTGTCACTTTTTTGTTAGACATGATCACTGCATCAGCGCCAAGTTCTTCTTTCACTTGGCTTAACGCTGCTCTCATATCCTTTGCAAAAAAACGTTTTATTTTCAAAGCACTGCCCTACTCATAAACGATGTTAATTGTTGCCAACCGCATTGACGATACGAATTTGTTTTTCATCAGGCACTTCTTGATAAGACAAGACGCGTAGCGTCGGTATTGTGTTTTTAACAAATTTCGCCAATGTCGCTCGTAGCACGCCAGACGTTAGTAATACGGCCGGCTCTCCTTGCAACTCTTGCTGTTGCGTCGCTTCAGCCAACGAAGACTGCAACCGCTCAGCCAGACCCGGCTCAATCCCTGTCGACTCGCCACCGGATGCCTGCATAGTTTTATGCAACATCTGTTCCAGTTCAGGAACAAGGGTAATGACTGGCAGTTCAGGGGCGCTGCCATTGATTTCTTGAACGATCAGACGACGCAATGCAATCCTGACCGCTGCGGTTAAAATGTCAGGATCTTGACTCTTACCGGTATACTCAGCCATGGTTTGCACGATAGTGCGAATATCACGAATAGGGATCGCTTCACTCAGTAAGTTTTGCAGTACTTTGACTAGCACACTGAGCGGAATTTGATCCGGGATCAGTCCTTCAACCAAGCGCGGTACTTGCTTACCTAACATATCGACCAGGTTTTGCGCTTCCTCGTGACCCAATAAACGCTCGGCGTTGTTGGTCAACATTTGGCTAAGGTGGGTGGCCAACACAGTGGCAGAGTCAACCACGGTGTAACCGAGTGCTTGGGCATGCTCTCGTTGGCTTGGCTCAATCCAAACCGCCTCAAGGCCGAAAGCCGGATCCTGGGTTGGCTCGCCGTCGATAGGGCCAAAAACTTGACCTGGGTTGATCGCGAGTTCATGTTGAGGGTGGACTTCGGCTTCTCCGACAGCGACGCCCATTAAGGTGATGCGATAGTTATGGGGTGGCAGTTCAAGGTTGTCGCGAATATGTACCGGTGGGATCAAAAAACCAAAATCTTGCGACAGCTTTTTACGTACGCCTTTGACTCGGTCGAGCAGCTCTCCGCCCTGATCACGATCGACCATGGCAATCAGACGATATCCAACCTCCAGTCCGATAACATCCACCGGCTGCACATCGTCCCACGATAACTCTTTCGGTTTAGCGGGCGCGGCTTCTGGAAGATCGGTTTGCTCCGGCGCTTGCTGTGCTTTTTGGTATTGCTTGTATTTCCAGTACGCCAGGCCACCGCAAATCACTGCCAGCAGCAAGAAAGGCAAATGAGGCATCCCCGGTACTAGCCCCATCACCGTCAAAATACCGGTGGCAATCATCAACGCACGCGGATTATCAAACAGCTGGAACACCACCTGTTGTCCCATGTCTTCTTCGGTGTTTTGTCGCGTCACCATAATGGCGGCGCCTATCGACAGCAGCAACGACGGTATTTGCGCAACCAGACCATCACCAATGGTCAGTAAGGTATATACCTCCAACGCCTCGGAAAAACCCAAGCCATGTTGGCCCATCCCGATAGACAAGCCACCCACAATGTTGATGAAAAGGATCAAAATACCGGCGATGGCATCGCCTTTAACGAATTTAGACGCACCGTCCATTGAGCCATAAAAGTCCGCTTCTTGCGTGACTTCTTGGCGTCGTGACCGTGCTTGTTCTTGGTCGATAAGCCCTGCGTTCAAGTCGGCATCGATCGCCATTTGTTTACCCGGCAATGCATCCAAGGTAAAACGCGCGGTCACTTCTGAAATCCGGCCCGCACCTTTGGTGACGACCATGAAGTTAATGATCATCAGGATAAGAAAGACCACCAAGCCCACGGCATAGTTACCGCCAATGACCACCGAGCCAAAGGCACCAATCACTTGGCCTGCTGCATCCGGGCCCTCGTGCCCATAAAGCAAAACCACACGCGTGGAAGCAACGTTAAGCGCCAGCCGCATTAACGTTGCAATCAAGAGCACCGCTGGGAAAGCCGCAAACTCAAGTGGGCGCCGTGTATAAATGGTGACCAGCAAGACCACTAGCGACAATGCAATGTTAAATGAGAACATCAAGTCGAGCAGCATCGGTGGAACAGGCAGAACCACCATCGCTAAGGTCGCTAATACCAGTGCTGGCGCGCCGATAGCCGGCATCGCTCCTAACCTGTGGTAAGGCACTTTGTCAGAAAATGGCAATCGCCAGTTGGCTTTTAACATGTTAAGCGTTCAAATCCATGATTGGTGAACGCGGGCCTGGTGCCGCGTATAATCAAAACGGGAATGCAGAGAAAGCAAGTTTTACGCCAAAAAAAGACAATAAAGTGTCAGCATTTTGGCACTGCGCTGACATTGCCGCGTTCGGCAACGCTTAGTCATGTTGCAAGTCGGAAGGGATAGGTAAATAAGCGTCATCAGGACGAGTGGGTCGTCGACCCCGTCCTTTTTTGTATTGCTTAAGCTGGAAGACATACGCCAAGACCTGCGCGACGGCGGTAAACAAACCGTCAGGGATCTGTTGCTCAAGCTCGGTGCTAAAATACAATGCCCTCGCCAGAGGGGGAGCGGGGACAATGGCAATGTCATATTCAGCCGCAATTTCTCGTATTTTCAATGCAGTAAAGTCCGAGCCTTTGGCTATCACGACGGGCGCACTATCGATATCACTGTTGTAGCGTAGCGCCACGGAGTAGTGTTCGGGGTTAGTCACAACCACATCGGCTTGAGGCACGTCCGCCATCATCCGGCGTTGCGCCATCTCACGCTGTAACATTCGGATACGCCCTTTCACTTCTGGGCTACCCTCAGTTTCTTTGTGCTCGTCTTTTACCTCTTGCTTGGTCATTTTAAGCTGCTCATTGTGTTGCCAAATTTGAAACGGCACATCAATGACCACCACAACCAACAGTGAGCAACACACGAGCAATACGAAGTTCAGTAAAATGTCGAGCGCGTGATAGAGATTACTGGGAAAGGTATCAATGGTCAGCTCAAAGAAGTCTTCCAGGTTCACATAAACCAGATAGGCTGCCACGCCCGCGACCAACAGCACTTTGAGGACAGACTTCAATAGCTCGACCAAGCCTTGGGTACCAAACATACGCTTGAACCCAGAAAGCGGACTCATTTTCGACAGCTTAGGCCGTGCGGCTTCCCAAGAGAAACTCACACCACCGAGCCCGGCTGCCCCCACGAGGCCGGAGATAAATAGCACAATCAAGATCAGCCCAAGTGGCAGAATCAAATGCAGTAGCTCACCGACCACCACCAGCATCAGCTCTGAGCTATCAAAGATCTCTGCACGTGACAAGGAGAATAGGCGCGTCATCAATGCCATTAGGGCTTCACCCAGCGCTTGCCCGAACCACATCAAACTGATCGCCCCGACCACTAACACTGCCACGGAAGCCAGTTCTCTTGAGCGCGGTACTTGGCCCTTTTCCCGCGCCTGCTCCTGCCTTCGGGGCGTGGCGTCTTCTGTTCTTTCCTGACCGTCGCTCTCTGCCATCAGCTTCTATCCACAGTTAATTCGAATCAGCGAACAAACTTGGTTCAACCCTGTTTCCCAATGATTGTTGTAATGCGTCAACATACCGAACAGCAAATACCAGCTGATCAGCAACCCCATTAACAATGCAAAAGCGAAGCCAAGAGAGAAAATGTTTAGTTGCGGCGCAGCCCGCGTCATCACACCAAAAGACAAGTTAACCACCAACAAGGCAATGACGCCAGCCAGGGAAATACTGAGTGCTACTTTAAACATGATGCCAAACCACTGTGCCAAACTACGGTAGTCGGCGGCACCAATCATTTCGCCAATCGGTAAGGTGTCAAAACTCATCACTACCAGGTTAAGCATTTTTAGATGCCCATCCGTGGCGAGAAACAACATCACAGCCAAAAACAAGTAAAACTGCCCTAGCAAAGGGGTATTCTGACCATTGGCCGGGTCGACCATGGATGCGAAACCCAAGCTCGACTGCATCCCCAAAATTTGCCCTAACACCACAAAGGTTTGGGTGATAAATTGGGTGACCATCCCCATCGCCACACCAATGATCACTTGCTGCGCAAGCACGGTAAACCCCGCAAAAGAGACCAGCTCGATATTCTCGGGGGCGGCCGGTAACGCGGGCATCACAGCAAAGGTAATCGCTAAAGAGAGGTAGAGGCGGATCCTCACAGGCACAAACCGCGCGCCAAAGAAGGTCATCGCCATCATCATTGACGAAATACGGGTAAAGGGCCAAAAGTAGTTAGCCATCCAAGATAAAATCACCGAGGCTGGATATTCCATGGCTTGCCTCGTCAGTAGAGAATGTTGGGGATGTGATCAATCAAACGATAGAAATACTCCATCAGCATTCGCGTCATCCAGTGGCCAAAAAACATCAGCGCAATAAAGGTCGCGATCAAACGCGGTAAAAAGCTCAGCGTTTGCTCGTTAATCGAGGTTGCCGCTTGAAAGATGGCGACAATCAGGCCAACCAACAAACCAGGCACCACAATCGCTGAGACGAGGAGTAACACCAAATAGAGCGCATCTTGGAAAAGCTCGACAAACGCTTCTGGGGCCATCGCTGCCTCCTTTAGCCGAAACTGGCGGCTAAGGTGGAGAGGATCAAGTTCCACCCGTCAACCAGAACAAATAGCATCAACTTAAAGGGTAACGACACTATCATGGGCGATAGCATCATCATACCCATTGCCATCAATACCGACGCCACGACCAAATCAATCACCAAAAACGGCAAGAACAGCATAAAGCCAATTTGGAACGCGGTTTTGAGCTCAGACGTTACAAACGCGGGGATCAGCACCGTCATCGGGACTTGTTCAGGCTCATCGACTTGCGACCCAGACATATTGACGAAGGTTTCCAAATCTTTAACCCGCGTTTGCCGGAGCATAAACTCACGCAGCGGCACCTGTACCCGATCAAAGGCTTCCCGCGCTGTGACTTGTTCATTGATATAAGGCTGAATCGCCTCTGTGTTCATTCGGTCAATCACAGGTGACATAATAAATAAGGTCAAAAACATCGCGATGCCAATGATCACTTGGTTCGATGGCGTTTGCTGTAACCCCATGGCTTGACGCAAAATGGCCATCACCACCACGATCCGAGTGAACGACGTCATTAAAATGACAACCGCTGGCAAAAAGCCCAGCGCGGTCATTATTGCCAGAATTTGCAACGTGACGGAGTAGTCTTCACTACCATCCGGGTTGACACGCATCGTGACCGCTGGGATCCCGCCTCCCGTATTGCGACCCACTTCTAAACGTGCCGCCTCACCACTTTCGCTAATCGATTCGGTGGTGATGCTTTCTTGTGCTGGCGTCGCTTCTTGTTCGGCTGCAGCAAACGGTGTAAATAAGGTAGCTGCCACCCAGACCCAAGCGGCCAATAACATTCGTATCGTCATTTTCGATTCAACAGTTGGCTAAGCTGATTGGCAAAGCGAGAAGGCTTGTCAGACGCTGGCGTCGCCGTTGGAATGGGGTTATCCAGTGTTTTTAACACGTTCACGCTGGTAGCCGTTACGCCGACAACCAGCTGCTCGCCGTGGATATCGACCACCAGAATGCGCTCCTTTTGACCCACTGCCAATTGGCTGACGATCGTGATTCCGTCACTTTGCTGTGCCAGCCCCGGCACTTTTAATCGTCGCAGCAACCAGGCCAGAGCAAAGATAAGCCCAAGCACCAACCCCAGCGACAACAGCATTGTCACTATACTGACCTCGGGCGCCGCCGCCCACACGGGCATTGGCACCAAGAGTACACCCCAAACGCGTCGGTTCACCGTCATCCCTATCGTAGTTTCTTAATCCGTTCAGTTTGGCTAATCACATCCGTGAGGCGGATACCAAACTTGTCGTTAACGACCACCACTTCACCGTGTGCGATAAGCGTGCCATTGACCAGCACATCGAGCGACTCCCCGGCCAACCTATCTAACTCAACCACCGAGCCTTGGTTGAGCTGAAGCAGGTTACGGATGTTAATTTGCGTATGCCCCACTTCCATAGAAATGGTCACTGGAATATCGAGGATCGCGTCCAGTTTGCGCTGTTCATCCGCCCCCATTTTTTGCTCGCTGTCATCAGTGAGCTCTTCAAGTGGTGCCGCTTGTACATCATCAGAGCCCTCGGCATCAGATTGCTCAGCCAGGGCTGCAGCCCAATCATCGTCTACATCATTTTGATCCATGACGTCTCACCCTTGTTTACAGATTCTGATCACTGAGCATTACCTTGTTTATCATCGATGGGTAAATCTTCCTCGAGATCATCGAGTAGCTCAGGTTTATCCTGCAACAACGAAATATCCGATTTCGCCATTTCAGGACGCTTAAGTTTTTCCACAATTTTCAGTGCCAGCTTATCGTTAGATTGTCCCATCTTCGCGCGATAGGTGGGCAAGTCTTCCACGAACACCGTACACGCATCCGGCATATCAACCGGAATCACATCGCCTTTTTGCAGCTCCATCAGGTCGCGCAAGGATAAAGTGACATCTAAAAGCTTGGCACTCAATTCAACATTCACATCCAAGATTTCATCCCGTAGCGCTTTACTCCAGCGCACATCGGTATCCATCTTGTCACTTTGTACCCCGGCATCAAGTAGCTCGCGAATCGGCTCCAGCATTGAGTAGGGCATGACCATATGAATGTCACCGCCACCACCATCAAGCTCGATATGGAATGAGCTCACCACAATCACTTCTGAAGGGCTGACAATGTTGGCCATTGCCGGATTAACCTCTGAGTCTAAATACTCAAAGGCCACTTCCATCACGGGCGCCCACGCGTCTTTGTAATCCTCAAACATCAACTTCAGCAGCATCTGGATCACACGCCGCTCTGTCGGGGTAAACTCCCGCCCTTCAATGCGAGCATGAAAGCGCCCATCGCCACCAAAAAAGTTTTCCACCAATATGAACACCAGACGGGCTTCCATGGTGATCAAGCTGGTACCTTTTAATGGGCGAAAACGCACCATATTCAAACTGGTCGGCACGTACAAGGTGTTTTGATACTCGCCAAACTTCATCATCTGCACGCCGTTGATCGACACTTCGGCGGTTTTACGCAGCATGTTAAACAAGCTAATGCGCATATGACGGGCAAAGCGCTCATTAATAAGCTCGAGCGTCGGCATCCGCCCACGGACAATTCTGTCTTGTGACGAGAAGTCAAAGGAGACGGCCCCCTCTTGATCCGCTTCGGGCTCGTTGTCTTCCTCTTCGACGTCATCAACACCGTGAAGCAGCGCATCAATCTCGTCTTGGCTGAGTAAGTCAGTCACGTCATCACCTATTGCATCACAAAGCCAGTGAAGAGCACACGCTCTACCACCGGCTCGCCCGTTACTTTGATTAAGGCCGCGCGCACATTCTCTGCCGATTGGCGGCGAATTTCGAGCTGCCCCTGCGGTGTACGCAGTTGCTCCACCGTGGCCGCACCAAACGTATTAAGAAGCGCGTGCTCAATCAGCGGTAAGTTTTCTTTGGCCAAGGCTTCCATTTCACTGCCACGCACTAACAACTGGGTATTGACTTGCACCAGTCGTTGTTGCTCATCACCGGTGACATTAAAAACAAACGGTTTAGGCAAGGTGACATAAATCGCGGGCAGGGCATTGTTTTGTTCCTCGAGGACAATGTCTTCTTGGCTGCCGTCATCACCAGATAGGAAAAAGAACGCCGCACCGCCTACCGCCGCGAGCAATACAACGGCGGCGACAATGATAATAATCAGCTTTTTCTTGCTCCCACCTTGCTCTGGGGTTGCGTTATCATCTGCCATGGCTGGTCTTGCTCCTTGTTATTTAAGCGTAGTAATCGACGGCGCGATCACTGTGTGAGACGTTCAGCGTTTGCCCGGCTAGCATGGCATCATCGCCATCATCCGGCCCTGTCGTGCCACGTGGTGCTCCACCTGCGTTGCCAGCACCATCGCCATGCTGGCCAGAGGCCATCTGTTGTGCACCACTGTCTTGCTGTTGAACCGAGCCCTGGGCTAACTGTAGCCCTTGTTGCTGCAACATATCGCGCAATCTTGGCATCGCTTGCTCGACAGCATCACGCGCTTGCTGGTTCGCCACCGTGATATGCACAGAGGCTTGGTCGTTGTTTATCCCCAACTTAATTTGCATGCGTCCAAGCTCGGGAGGGTCGAGACGAATATCCACTTGCTTGAGGTTTTTAGACAACATGACATTGATTCGCTCAGTCAGTGCCGCGCCCGCGTCGCTAGGTGTTTGCCCCAAAGGTAGCGGGGCCTGCGCAGTTTGAGCGACCTGAATATCTTGCCGTGCTGTCGCTGCGTTCGCGCTTGGTGTGCCTAGACTGCTTGCCAATTGCTGGGCCAAGTTCTCGCCTCGTGAGGCCCCTTCCGCCGCGCTTGCAGCGCTGCCTGCAGCCAATGCGGCGTCAGTTTGAACCGCCTGTTCTGCCATCGCTTTCAATGCCGCTTTACTGACATTGTCTGACCGTTCATTTTGCCCGGCTAACATAGAAGCGGCATTCGGGTTGCCTGTTGCGCCACCTTTTACGTCAGGGTTTGCCATATTTTGTGGTAGGCCAGTCGCCTGTCGCAGCTTATCAGCCAGCTCGTTCGTTTTCGTCGTCGCCCCTTCTTTGGCCAACAAATCTTTGAGCGCAGACTCTTTGTTGGCTGACGCAGCATCGCCTAAGGCAGACTCACCGGGCGCCATCTTAGCGGCGGCAGCCCCATGTTGACTCTCCTGCTGCGCCTTCATGGCCGCCCATTTGATCGCCGACCCATCCACTGGGAGAGATTGCCCCCCTTTAGGCATCTCACCACTGCTATCAAGCGCCACTTGGCGCCCAGCACCTTGTTCCAATGCGGCGCCACGATCTTGCGTGGCTTTAACCTGGGCGACTAACGCGGCGAGTTGTTCGGGCGATAACTGTGCCAATACCTCCTCCGCGGAAACCTCATCCGGCAGCGCTTTAGAGAGTTCGGCAAGCAGTGCTTGTTTGTCTACTTCACCCTCTTGACCCTGTAGGTCTACTCGCGCGTTACTGTCAGCGTCGCTCATCGGTAATGCATCGGCAGATAATGCCGTGGTATCCCCACCGGCAGGCAAGGTTTTGCCAGTAAGCATGTCCGCCGCTTGATTCAAACGCATTAATAAAGATTGGCTTTCTTCCATTGCCGTCATATCGGCAATTTTTTCCATCTCCGCCTCGCTGAAAACACCGTCAGCCAACATGGCTTCCGCATCAATGGCCTGACCATCGACGAGTAAGGTTTTGCCATCAGGGGTTAGCTTGATAGACTCCCCTTGTCCTTCACTTCCATCGAGGGATTGATGCAAAGCGGACAAAAAGCCGGCACTTTGCTCTCCTTTCACCTCGCTGGACGCGCCCTCACTCGGCGCAGACAGGGTTTTACTCGAAACATTGGAAAGTGTCAGCATTGACTGCGTCATAAGTTTCTCATCATTACCTATGGTTACCTATGCGTCAGCTTGGCATCAGCTGGCGCGTCGGTAATGAGAAAGCAATTATCGCGCCATTTTATTGTGAAGAGAAGGGCGAGGGGCGTCGACGTGCGATAATCGCTGCCATTTCATCCATTTGTCGTTGTTCTTGGTAACGAGCACGCTCTGCTTCCTCACGTTCTCGTTTTTCTATCAGCCACTCTAGTGATTGCCGGTGCTGGCGGGTTTGTTGCCATGTCTGACGGCACTGCTCTAAATGATCTTTAAATTGATGCTCTGCATCTCTTTGTTTTGCCAAGGTTTCATCAAGCTGAACAATGAATTTATTTAAATGACCAAAGGCGCTGGCCGATAAGCCTGACTGACCACGCTCAGACATCTGACGGCAATACTCAAGCCGGTACTGTTCAATTTGCTCCAACTGGCGATAGTAATCATCAAGTGATTGCTGAGCCGCGCTCACACTGAGCTGAGCCTGCTTTTCATCCTCTTGGGCTTTGTCTAACAGCAACTGAAGTGCGTGATCGGCCATCGGTTACCCCTGTAAGGTTGAACGCAACATGTTGACACACATATCAAAAGGAACCACTTCTTTGATCCCTTGCTGCAGGTAATTGTCGAGCTTGGGCTTCAAGCTAAACGCCTGATCAACCGCCGCATCACTGCCAGGTTTGTAGGCGCCTATCGAGACCAGATCTTGGTTTTTACGGCACACGGACAACACTTGCCGCACCGCTTTCGACATCAGAATTTGCTCATCGCTGGTAATATTGGGCATCACTCGACTCACTGAACGCTCAACATCAATGGCAGGATAATGACCGCTATCTGCTAACTCGCGCGATAGCACAATATGACCATCGAGTATCGCTCGTGCTGCATCGGCAATAGGGTCTTGTAAATCATCCCCCTCGGTCAGCACGGTAAAAAAGGCCGTGATCGACCCTTGCCCAACGGCGCCGTTCCCCGCGCGCTCAACCAGTGAGGGTAAGCGCGCAAACACCGAGGGCGGATACCCTTTGGTCGCGGGTGGCTCGCCCACTGACAACGCAATTTCGCGCTGAGCCTGCGCAAACCGCGTTAACGAGTCCATCAATAAGAGAACATCAAGACCCAGATCGCGAAAATACTCAGCAATGGTCAACGCCGTTTGGCAGCCTTTTAACCGCACCAGCGGTGAGGCGTCGGCAGGCGCGGCAACCACTACCGCTCGGGCACGGCCTTCTTCTCCGAGGATATCATCGATAAACTCTTTCACTTCTCGGCCACGCTCACCAATCAACCCCACGACCACCACTTGTGCAGTGGTACCGCGTGTCATCATCCCTAAGGTGACAGATTTACCCACCCCAGAGCCGGCAAACAAGCCGATACGCTGCCCTTTCCCCACCGTCAAAAGACCATTGATCGCTTTGATGCCAACATCAAGCGGCTCACGGATGGGTTGACGTGATAAGGGGTTAATGGGCATGCCCTCCAAGCTCGCCTGTTTATCCGTGTAGATGTCGCCTTTACCGTCCAGTGGATTACCCATGCCATCAATAACACGTCCCAACAGCTCCATACCCAACGAGAGTTGACTGCGTTCAGACAAAGGCGTCACTCTTGCACCTGGCAATACGCCTGATACTTGCTCGTTGGGCATCAGATATAAAAGTTCGTCGGCAAATCCCACGACTTCGGCTTCAATGGTGCCATTAAGGGTTTCAACCGAACAAACAGACCCAATGGGCGCGCGACAGCCTATCGCTTCAAGTGTCAGCCCAACCATACGCACCAATTTGCCCGACGCCACTGGCTTGGGGGCTAAATTATCAAGCTGACATTGTTTTAACCGCTCAGCGAGTTGGCTCATTATGATTGCCCTGGATCCTCAGTCGATGTGGGTTCATCTTGCGTCGTGGCCGTGGCGTCTTGCTCAACGGGTTCGTCACTCGACGGCTCGCGCTCAGCGGTCGCTGATTCGTTGGCATAGGCGCCGGTATCAACAGGCTCTACCGTTGCGCCGTCTGATGGCGTGGATTGCCGGGGTTGATTCTGCCCTTGAAACTCTCTTAATAACGCGTCCACGCGGTCAGCATAGCGATAGTCGACCACTGAATCTTTGGCTTTTACATGGACGTCTCCACGCGAGAGTGCGGGCTCTGATTGCAAAGTCCAGTCGCGGGCAGCCAGCATATCGTCGTCATACGCGTCGGTGACAATGGCATAGTCATCTGGATGCAAAGCAGCAGTAACCGGGTGGTCGGCCACTGGCAAAGCGGCAATGGCGGCCCGTAAGGTGTGTAGAATCACCTGAGGATTAGTGTCTAGCTCCACGCCTGTCAATGATTTCGTCAAGGTCTGGACCATCACCAACAGTTGTTGCTCGACATCGATATCCAGCTTTTCTAATGGATGACTTAGCTGATTGAGAATACTGTCAAGCTGCTGGCAACGCGCTTCAATCAGCGCTTGGCCATCGGCGAGGCCTTGCTCAAACCCCGCCTTTTTTCCTTCTTCATGGCCTTTCTCATGCCCTTGTTCTAAACCGGCTTCGAGCCCCTCAGCATGCCCCAGCTGCTTGCCTTCTTCATACCCTTCGTCATAGCCCTGCTGACGAATAGCATCGAGGGCATCGGCGGTTAAAGGTTCGGGGGCTGGCTCGTTTTCCTCCGGCTCCACCTCAACGTCCGGCTCCCAACTGGGGTCGTAATTGAGTGCGGTCTCTTTGGGCAGGTTTTCGCCTTCGTTGTAAGGGGGCAGTGCCCACCTATCAATGCTTTCGGCATCGGCCTCATCGACGCGGATATAGCCACGGCGTTTTTCTAAACTCATCGTTGCCCCTTACAAAAACGACTTAGACGAATTCATCGCCGCCGCCTCCGGTAAGCATGATTTCACCTGCATCAGCGAGACGGCGTGCGACAGATAGAATCTCTTTCTGCGCCCCTTCCACGTCTGAAACCCGGATTGGCCCCATGGCTTCGATATCATCTTGCAACATTTCTGCTGCACGTTTAGACATGTTGCGATAGATTTTCTCGCGCAAGTTATCTTCCGCCCCTTTGAGCGCTTTTTGCAGCACTTCTTGTGGTACATCACGTAGCAAGGTTTGTACGCCGCGATCGTCCACATCAATCAAGTTATCAAACACGAACATCAAGTCTTGGATTTGTGAGGCCATCTCTTCGTCTTGATCGCGAATCGAGTCCATCAACACCCCTTCGACGCTGTTGTCCATGTAGTTCATGATTTCCGCTGCCGCTTTCAAGCCACCAATTTTGGCCGCTTGTGCCCCTGCTTGACCTGCAAACTGTTTCTCCATGATCTCATTCAGCTCATGGAGCGCGGCTGGTTGCACTTCTTCAAGGTTGGCAATCCGCATCATTAAATCGAGACGGTCACGCTCTACAAATTGCGAGAGGATCTCTGCCGAGTGCTCGGGATCCAAATAGGATAAGACGATAGTTTGGATTTGCGGGTGCTCGTTGATAATAATGCTGGCTACTTGGCGCGGATCCATCCATTTCAGTGAGTCTAAGCCTTTCGAGCCGCTACCCAACAAGATCTGATCGACCAAGTTATTCGCTTTGTCCTCACCCAAGGCTGCCACCAGGGCGTTGCGCACAAAGTCTTCACTCCCCATCCCAATCGAGGTGTATTTTTGGATTTCCTCCAAAAAAGCACGATGGACCGCAGCCACTTTGTCCGAATTAAGGTCAGTCATCGAGGTCATGGCCGCGCCCACCCGTTGAACCTGTTTCGGCTCAAGGTGGCGAATGATACTTGCGGCGTCTTGTTCACTTAAACTGAGCAGCAAAATGGCGGCTTTTTCAATCCCACTCAACGAGCTGATATCGAAGTTTGAGCCAGCTTGCTCATCACCGCCTGTGGTTGCGACTTCATTTGCCATCTTCGGTTACCCAATTTTTCACCGCTTGTGCGGCCAAGTCTGGCTCATTGGCCACCAGCGCCCGCACCGCTTTTAACAAGTCTTCATCTTTATGTAAGTTTGGCAGCTCCACATCCGACGCTGACATCGCAAAGTTGCTAGAACCGTCAAGCTCAGAGCCTATCAAGCCAACATCATCCCCATCTGGGGTGATAGGTAAGCCATCTGGGCCAAGGATTTCGCCATTGGGCCCCACGGTATTGCCATCTTCGTCGGTATTTGGATAAAGCAGCTTTTTCATCGCTGGACGCACCAACACCACGATAATGACAATGATTACCAAGGCGGCCGCTAACCAACGTACCCAGTCATTAAAGTTGGGATGATCCCAAATCGGCACATCTTGCTCTGCCGCTTGCTCTGGCTCAACAAACGGGACGGCGATGACTTCAAGTACATCCCCACGTTGTTCGCTAAAGCCCACCCCGCCCATTAAGAGACGGCGGATTTTGGCCAGTTCATCGTCTGACAACGGCTGCTTGACCGTATCCCCCGTTTCAGGGTCGACACTTTGTTTAAAGTTCACCGCCACAGAAACAGTTTGCCGATCAATAACGCCTGACTGTGCGCGTCGGTGGCGAATGGTGGTGTCGAGTTCAAAGTTGCGGGTGGCTTCACGGCTCACTGAGCCGGTACCGCCTGCACCATTTTTAAGGTCCCTGACGTCTTCCGGAATGGAGGCATCGGCCGGCGGTTGGTTGCTTAACGCCCCTGGAATACCCGCTACACGATCCGAGCCATTATAATCTTCGCGCGTATATTCGCTGCGTGTTGCCGGTGTGTTGGGGTTAAACTGACGCTGCGTTTCTTCTAGCGAACTGAAATCCAGTGACACATCGACTTGCGAGGTATAGTTGCCCAGCCCTAGTACGGGGATCAGTATTGAGTCGATTTTTTCGCGCAATTGACGTTCTTGTTTACGCTCCAATTCGTACTCTTTGCGTCGCGCCGCTGACGCAGGATCTTCACTGCCAGAATTTAGCAAGCGACCATGTTGGTCGGTAACGGTGACGCGCGTGGGTTTTAGCGAGGGGACGGCAGAGGCGACCATATCAACGATGGAGTCCACTTCCTCTTGACCCAAGGTGTTCGTCCCTCCCAAGGTTAAGAATACCGTGGCCGATGCCTCTTGATTGTGGCGCACAAAGACACTCTGTTTGGGCATCGCTAACAAGACACGTGCTTTTCGCACTTGCCGCACTTCTTCAATCGCGGCGGCGAGCTGTCGCTCACGGCTGAGTTTTAAACGTTCTTGCTCGAGTTTTTGCGAGACGCCAAAACCCATGTCATTGAGCAAAATTTCATCGCCCTCGGCCGTGCTGGTATTCAGCCCCACCCGGGTTAAACCGAGACGAATCGAGGAATAATCGCTTGAGGGGACACGGATGGTATTACCATCCAACTGGTATTCTACTTTGTTTTGGTCAAGGTGATCCAAAACAGGGATCAGCTCTTCTGTTTCGTACGTACCCAGTGGCCGCATTTCGGGTTCCTGCACCCAAAAAAACAGCATCATGATCAGCGCGACACAAATCGCAACCGCTAACACCAAGATCAACTGGCGCACCATGTCGAGATCGCCAAATATCGAGTTTGACGATGCTGACTGCTCTGATGCGTCCGGATCTTGCGTGCTTTGCTCTGCGTCTAATGCCGCATCGGTTGATGGCAGTGCTGCTGCGCCATCTGAAACCGCCAGATCGGTGTTTTGGTTCTCTTCAGCCACTGATTAATTCCTACATTAAACAGGCATATTCATGAGTTCTTTATACGCCTCAACTAACTTGTTGCGCGTTTGTACGGTGGCATCAAACGCCACACTCGACTTGTTTCGAGCAATCATGACATCCGATAAGCTTACATTGCGGTCACCTTCATCGAACCGTGTGGCAAGCTCACCCGACGTCTTTTGCAATCCATTTACATGGTTAATCGCACTGGCAAGCATATCGCCAAATTCTTGGCTGACTTGTTGACCGGTTGCAGGCTGAGAGACATTCTTCGCCGCTGCCGCCATGGCTTGCATCTCTTGCGTCAAGGCATTCGCTTTCATCGTCGATCCTTCCTGTGTCAATATTTTGTCAATTCAGTCAGATTTTCATCAGTCATCTTACCATGTGCAACTTTGAGACCACTTTCGCAAAGGCTGACGACTTTGGTGATTACTGGGGAATATCAATTCCGGCGTCGCGCATTTTGGCGAGCTTATAGCGCAGTGTCCTGGGGCTGATCCCTAAGCGCTCTGCCACATCTTTACGCCGCCCCTCACAGGCTCGAATGGTCTCCAGTATGATGGAAAACTCCTGATCGCGTAATTCATTGCCTAACCCTGCACCATTAGACTGCGCTTCCATCGCATCATGACTCGGTACTGAAGATGACGTTGTCGCCGAAACGGTTGATTGGCTATCCATCACCTTACTTTGTAAACTCGAGGCATCTTGCCAGTCTTGCCCTTCAAGTAAAATATCTGTCGCTTGAATATGAGATTGGGTTGCCAGTATCAAGGCACGCTGCATCACGTTATCAAGCTCCCTGACATTGCCCGGCCAGGTGTAATTCAACAACTTTTGCTCAGCGTCAGGCTGTATGCTTGGGCAAGGGAGACCTTGTTTTTGACAATGCCGTGATAATAAATAGTTTGCCAACGGGATGATGTCACCTGGGCGTTCATATAACGCAGGCCACGTGATGGGAAACACATTCAGACGGTAATATAAGTCTTCACGAAAGTGTCCTTGGGCAACATAGTCTTTTAGATCGCGGTTGCTAGTAGCAAGCACGCGCAAGTCAAGCTGAATGCTTTTGCGACCCCCGAGGCGTTCCACCTCTCGCTCTTGTAACACACGGAGCAGTTTGGCTTGTAGCCCCAAATCCATCTCACTGATTTCATCCAATAAGATAGTGCCACCTTGGGCTTGCTCAAATTTTCCCGGACACGCTTGCACAGCACCGGTAAACGCCCCTTTTTCATAGCCAAAAAGGGTTGCTTCCAGCATGTTTTCTGGAATCGCGGCACAGTTAATCGCGACAAACGGGGCACTCGCGCGGGTAGAATGGTCATGGATATAGCGCGCCATCACTTCTTTACCCGACCCTGAGGGTCCAAGGATCATCACGTTGGCATCAGTGTTGGCAACCTTATCGGCCAAGGCTAACAAGGCGACGCTTTTAGGATCCTCTGCAATGGCATCCGAGTCGTCACTTTTAACCGGGGCGTAGCGACTGACCATATTAAGTAGCACTTCAGGCGCAAAGGGTTTGGCCATATAGTCGATCGCCCCCTCTTTCATGGCAGCGACCGCATCCTCAATGTTGGCATAAGCCGTCATGAGCAAAACGGGTAAATTCGGCATATGTGTTTTGATTGAGCGCAAAAGCGCCAAGCCATCCATACCCGCCATCTGTACATCTGAAACAACAATATCAATCGGCTCGGCTTTTAGTGTCACTAGGGCTTGCTCTGCACTGTCCGCCTCACGCCAATGGTATCCCGCCAAGGCTAGGGTATCGACCAGCGCCTCGCGCAAACCTTCATCATCTTCAACGATTAGCACTGTGGTTTGGCTCATTGTGTTTCTCCTACGCTCTTACCCTGCTCTGCCGCTACACCCTTGGCGAGCGGCAAACACAATGTAAAACAGGCCCCTTTTTCAGGCTCCGATTGTAAGGTGAGCTTGCCATCATGGGCATGACACACCATTTGCACAACGGCGAGGCCAAGACCTGTACCTTGCTGTCGTGTAGTAAAAAAAGGCTCTAAAACTTTCGCTTGCAGTTCAGGCGCAATCCCAGGACCATTGTCCGCAACAGACAGCAATAAATTATCGCCTTGTTGGCGCGAATCAACCACAACTTGGCAGCCCTTGCCTGCCACTTGAACGGCATTGACGACCAAGTTACTCAGCGCGCTGGCCAATGCATTGGGGTTACCGAGCAACGCAAGACTCTCATCATCACTGTTGATGGCAAAGTCAACATCGTGACCTTGAATCACCGCATCCACCATCGGCTCGAACTCGTTAAACAACTGCTCAACGGTAAACACTTTAACCACTTTGTTGTCGCCACCCTTCGCAAACAACAACATATCATTCACTTGCTTTTCCAAGTCATGTAGCCGGTCTAACAGTTTGAATTGAAACCGCTGCCGTGTTGCATCGTTGAGGTTGGGCGCGCCAAGATTCGACGCATATAAAATCGCGCTAGATAGCGGCGTACGCACTTGATGTGCCAGCGACGCCACCATTTTCCCCAACGACGATAGCCGTTGCAGATCACTGACGCGCGACTGCAATAAACGGGTTTCTGTCATGTCGGTGATCAAGATAAGTTGCCCTGAATCGGACGCAGAAATGGCAAGCTTCACCCGACGACCATCTTTGAGAGAGACTTCGTGTCCATCATCATCTCGAGGCGAGAATGCGCGTTGAATCACATCAAACCATCGCTGCTGAGTAAGCGGTTCCCCAAGAAGGCGATGTGCCTCTGGATTGGCTTCAGCGACACGGCCATTCGCATCAAGCAAAATAACGCCTGCTGGCATCACATCGAGAACTTGCTTATACCGAGTGACTTGTTGATCCACTGATCCCAGTGGCGAAGATTGGGTTTCCATTTAGGCAACACACATTTCGATCAAGGTTTTACTCACTTAAGCAGAGATTATGCCATAAAAATAAATAATATTATCAGATAGTTGAAGACAAAAAAGCGAAGTCATTTTTTTGACTCCGCTTTTTGACGCCTCGTCGTTCTAGATTAATTCTTCCTTATTCAATCCGTACTTTCGCATCTTTTCTACCAGTGTCGTTCGCCGCATACTCAGCATGTCAGCCGCCCTAGCAACCACACCAGACTGCGCCTCTAGCGCCTGCTTAATCAAATCAATCTCAACCTCGGCGAGGGTTTCTTTCAAGTTAACCCCCTCAGGCGGCAAGCTTGTGAGTCCTGGGCTATCTACAAAGCCTGGCATATCCTCTTCGAAAGCAGGTTCGTCCGGCTCATGAAACATCGCCGTTAGCGCATCACGCTCCGCCATTTCAGTATCTTCGACCGAATAGGCCTCAGGCTGGAATTCAGGGATATCACTGTAGCGATATTTAGCTGGCAAATGGTTCACATCGACCATTTGCCCAGGATACAAGATAACCAAGCGTTCAATGAGATTAGCCAGCTCGCGTACATTGCCTGGCCACTCATGCTCCATCAGCGAATTAATCGCGCGAGGTGAAATATGGATCCGACCATTACCTTCCACATCGAGACGAGACATGAGCTCATGGATCAATAGCGGAATATCATCAATTCGCTCGCGCAGCGCTGGCATTTCGATAGGAAAGACATTGAGTCGATAATACAAATCTTCTCGAAACTCACCTTCTTTGATCATGGTTTCTAGCGTACGGTGAGTCGCAGCAACGACGCGAACATTGGCGCGAATGCTTTTGTTGCCTCCCACTCGCTCAAACGTGCGTTCTTGCAACACACGTAACAATTTGACTTGCATTGGCATCGGCATGTCGCCGATTTCATCCAAAAACAGCGTTCCGCCTTCCGCCAGTTCGAAGCGCCCTTTACGCGCTGAAATCGCGCCCGTAAAGGCACCTTTCTCGTGACCGAAGAGTTCGCTTTCTAACAGCTCTCCTGGAATCGCCCCACAATTGACGGGCACAAAGGGGCCAGACGCGCGCGATGAGGCATGGTGAATATGACGCGCCACCACTTCTTTTCCGGTACCGGATTCACCGAGGATCAAAACACTGGCTTCGGTAAAAGCGACCTGTTCAATAAGATGACGGACCTGTTCGATGGCATCGCTTTTGCCCACCATATTATGAAAGGCGGTATTATCGCCAGACAACTGTGGAATACTGAAAGCCTGTTTACCGGCAAACTCGCGGCAATGATGGAGTGCATCGAATAATTGCGGGTAGTTCAAAGGTAGCCCAAGTTCACCCACATAGTTAGGTAACCCTGAAAGCTCACGATCGTGGCGTCGAATCGCAATCACAGGCACGTGATGATAGGTAGCAAGCTGCTCAAGTACTTTTTCAAGTAACGGTGTCGAGCGGACGTGGCCAAGAAAACATGCGCCCCAGTTTTGCTCCCAAAGTGCATCACTGACATCTGTGGTCGAGTGAAGCGCGTAACGCTCGCCGATAAAGTCGAGTATCACGCCGAGATCGTGACGAAACTGGTCATCGTCATCGATAACGAGGATCTTTGCTAAATCTTGCATGTGTGAGATACGTCTGCCCTGATAACTTTTTATAATTGTGTCGCTTTTAAGCAACAACAATCTCAATTTTAATCAAGACATTGTAATAGAGAACGCGCATAAGGCAACCGGAGACACAGTAAACCTGTGACTCCAGTGCCATGTCAGTGGTTTGATAGGCAGTTTAACTGGTCGCTTGAGTCATATTATGGTATTCGGAAGGGATCTGGTCCCAAGCGGATTTTATCTCTCTTAACAGCTCAATCACATCGTCGATGGGTTCCGGTTTGTTTTCCAAATTCGCGGTACTCACCTGACGAATCATAAAGTCATAGATGGCGTCTAAGTTATCAGCAATATCGCCGCCATCATCCATTGATAGACATGCACGTAGATTAATAATGATATCTAGCGCTTTACCTAACCGCTCACCTTTGACGGATAAGTCGCCTTGTGCCATGGCAGCTTTGCCTTGAATTAAGCGCTCAATCGCGCCGGCCATCAGCATTTGGATAACCTTATGAGGCGACGCAGCGCTTAATTGACTGTCAACCGAGACCTTCTTGTAGGCCTGTAGTGAGCCTCTCATAGTCTTCCTCACTTATTGAAATTTCTTATACAGCTGCACAGACTGCTTCCCCTTGCGCTGCTGTAACAAGCGCTTGGCAGCATCGGCTTTCTGCCCCTCGAGTGCATCAATGAGCGTTTCTGTTCTTGCTAACGCCTGAGACCATTGCTGTTGATTCGGCGCTTGTGGCGACGCTGCAATCTGCTCAAGCAACGCTTGTCTGTCATGCAATTGCTGAGCCAGTTTTTCTGAATCAATGTCACTCATGCTCAATTGCTGCGCAATTGCTTCATCAATCTGCTCGAGTGCATCGAGCCATTCGGACACCTGGGTCATCATTAACCCGGCATAATGTTTTGCATAGCTTGTAACTGTGAACGCATTTGCGAGGTGGCTTCTTCCATCGCAGAAAAGCGCTGCATAGTGCGCGACTCTAAGTTTTCCATGCGGCGGTCTAACTCTCGTTGGTCATCACGAAGGCGAAGTTTTTGCTCTGACAATGTGCTTTCACGATTACTGATCGCACCACCCGCGCCGGTAAAGCCGCCAACGACTTGTTCAAGCTGACGCGCAAAGCCATCATTACCACCAAAAAAACCTTCCAATGCGTTAAAGTTTTGACGCAGTTGCCGATCAAGCACCTTGTTGTCGACTTCTAGACGACCGTCCATAGTGGTAGTGACACCAAGCTCGCTCAGGGTTTTCATTCCCTCCGGGGCTTGCTCAATCGGTGACGAGAAAAGATTGCGCAATCGACTGGTTGCCGTTCGAATGACACTTTCCCCCACCAAAGGGCCACCTTGCTGGGTCTCAGGGTCATACTTACTGACCGCTTGCGAGACACGGAAAAACGCATTGTAATTATCGACGAACGACGTAATGGTCGAACGTACAGACTCTCGGTCATGTTCAACGGCGAGTGCCAACGGCTTATCACTGGTTTGCGCGACTTCCAGTGATACGCCTTCGATGGCATTATCAAAGGTGTTCGTGGCACTGGAGACTGATGCGATACCATCAATCAGTATCTTGGCATCTTGTGCAGCTTGCATTTGTGCCATGCCGTTATTAGCTTGTCCCGCTTTGAAGCCTAACTGATGAAGCGCACTCCCCACTTGCGCATCAACACTGACTTCCACCTGATTATCCGCGCCCGTTTTATTGCCATTCAACACCATGCGTGCGCCGCTATCATCTTGGATAAGCGACGCTTGTACACCGGGATTTTTCGGATCGCTATTAATCGCACGCACGATGTCTGCCAAGCTGTCTTTGCCTTGGGGAACATCAATCACGCTGGTGCGATTACCCATGGTAATAGTGAGCTTGCCACTACCTAAAGACGCATCAGCATCAACGCCCGGTGACACAAGCTTGTGTGCACCCGCGAGTTGCTGAACATCGATTTGATAACGACCGGGGATGGCATCTGGCGTCGCGCTGGCGCCAAGTGCGTCTGGATTGCTAACTGATGTGGTTCTCGCCGCAAAACCTTCATTGCGACGAAAATCATACATTTGGGTTTTGAGTTTATCGAGAGATTCTTTTAAGCGGCCAAACGCACTGATGTCGGTTTCGACATCATTCATGCGTTTGACGATACGCTCTTGTTTGGGTGCACGCTCAGCATCCACGATTTTAGTGACCATGGAGTTGATATCCATGCCACCGCCCATGCCTGCTGCCTTAACACTCATAACGACTCTCTCACCTCGTTATACCTTTTCTGTGACAAGCCCTCGCGCGTGTTGCGACAATTGCTTAGCAAGCTCTAACATTTCCTGCTCTGGGATCTGACGGATGATGTCACCACTGTTCATTTCATAAACGGTGATCACACTGCGTCCTGTGTCTTCATCCAAACGAAATGCGAGCCCCTTGTTAAAGTCGGACATAAACTCATCGAGCCGCTCTACCAACTTCTCCAGTTGTTTGCGTTGTAGCTGACGATTTTCCTCAATGCGCTGTGACTGCTCTACACGGCGTTGTTGCATTGACTCTCTCGCCTCACGACGCTCTGCCTGCTGGTGCTGGCTGACCGGATCTGGGCGTACTTTTCCAACTCTTACATCTCTAGCAACCTTTGTGCCATCAGAGTGTACTGAGTGCGGCAGGGATGAATTTGTAACGGATGAAATGTCCATCGTTATTCACCTCCCAAAACGTAGCGGCGGCGATTAGGCCGCCACTCGTGAATGGTTTAACCGAGCAAGCTCAGTGCGGCTTGTGGTGCCTGCTTGGCTTGCGCCAAAATAGAGGTACCAGATTGCTGCAAGATTTGTGACTTGGTCAAGTTGGTTGTTTCTTTGGCAAAGTCAACATCACGGATACGGCTGTTAGAGGCCGAGACGTTTTCATTAACGTTATCCAAGTTGGCAATGGTGTGGCTCAAGCGGTTTTGCTTCGCACCCAATTCCGCACGGTGAGAGTCGATAAACTGCATTGCATTATCAATCATACCCACGGCTTTTTGCGCACCACCCATAGACGAAACATCAACATCTTTAATGGTTTCATCTACTTTGGTACCCATGGCTAGCGATGTTGCCAAGGCGCCGGTGAAGGTAGCATCTGATCCAGCACCGGTTACGATTTGCAGCTCGCCATCTTCAGTCACAGACGCGCTCAGCTTGTCTTGAGATTGACCATTGATGTAAGTAGCGATCTCTTCAATATCATCTCCGCCTTTGGCCGTCACGTTGATAGACGTAGACGTGCCGTCAGCGTTAGTGATATTGATTGCCATGGTGGCACCGGCAGTCGCCGTCCAACCTGCTGATTTTGCGTTAGCCGCCGTAAAGCTTGCCCCACCCATTTCACTGTGGTCTGCACGGATGTTTTTAAACTCCATCATCACAGCTTCACCGGCGTCTGCACCCACTTGGAAAGAGCGCGTACCGAAGGTACCGTTAAGCAGTTTCGCCCCACCAAACGAGGTGGTTTCTGCGATACGGTTCAGTTCGTCTTTCAGCGCAACAACCTCTTCTTGGATTGCAGCACGTTCAGAATCACCGTTGGCACCGTTAGCTGATTGCAGTGACAAGTCACGCATACGTTGCAAGATGTTGCTTGACTCTTCCATCGCACCTTCAGCGGTTTGCGCCATTGAGATGCCGTCATTCGCATTTCGTACAGCCACGCCCAAACCACTGCTTTGTGCCATCAAACGGTTAGAAATCTGAAGGCCTGCCGCGTCGTCTTTAGCACTGTTAATGCGAGAACCGGATGACAAACGCTCCATCGAGTTGTTCAGCGCATCCGTTGAGTTATTCAAATAACGCTGAGCAGTCATCGCAGGGACGTTAGTGTTAACAGTAATAGCCATAACTATTCTCCTTTGGTTCTAGGTCCGGCTTCGCCCAGCTGACCAGGGAAAACCAGTATCAAAATTGTTCACAACCCATTTAGCGGCGCACGTTGAGAAAGCTTTAGCTTTTTTTGTCGGTGCTTGGCGGTGCATTTACACCACTGCCGTAAGGCGCTATGAAGGTTAACGCCCAAAGGAGAAATATCTTTAGCAAGATTTTGCGAAAAAATGGCACAAAAAAAAGCGGCAACCCATTGCCGCTTTTAGTGTGTTGATATGAAGAGAATTATTGCAGAAGGTTCAGTGCCGCTTGTGGCATCTGTTTCGCTTGCGCCAACATGGAGGTGCCCGCCTGCTGCAAGATCTGCCCTTTGGTCATTGCCGTGGTCTCTCGGGCAAAGTCGGTATCGCGGATCCGGCTATTCGATGCCGCCACGTTTTCCTGAATATTCGACAAGTTGCTAATGGTGTGGCTGAGTCGGTTTTGCTTGGCACCCAAGTCCGCACGTTGGCTGTCAATATAGCGCATAGCCGAATCAATCACCCCAACGGCCATTTGCGCGCCACCAACATCCGACACATCGAGGTCGGCGGCGGTGACCAAATCACCATTGCCAGACACCATCCCCAACGAGGTCGCCAGTCCGCCACCAAAGGTCACCGCACCTTCAACTTTGTGCTCTTCGATAAAGACTTGAAGTTGACCCTCTTCATCGACTGAGGCGGTTAACATTTCGCCAGACTGACCATTAATGTAACTGGCCAGCTCCTCGACATCATCACCCGCTTTCGCGGCGATGGCCATGCTCACGTTTTGGCCATCTTTAGTAGTAAACTGCAGCTGCAACGTTGCCGCCGCAGGATCGACTTCCCACCCTGCCGATTTTGGCTGAGTACCCGTGAACTCGACCCCACCCATGCGGAAATCATCAGCGCGAATACTCGATAGTCCCATGATGATCGCCTCACCGGCATCCGCACCAATTTGGAACGAGGCTTCACCAAACGAGCCATTAAGCAATCGACGGCCACCAAACGCCGTGGTTTCAGCAATCCGGTTAAGCTCATCTTTCAGTGCTTCTACCTCTTCTTGGATAGCGACACGCTCAGATTTACCATTGGCACCGTTTGCAGACTGGAGGGAAAGATCCCGCATACGCTGCAAAATGTTGGTCGATTCCTGCATTGCCCCTTCGGCAGTCTGCGCAATAGAAATACCATCATTGGCGTTTCGCATTGCCACATCAAGGCCTCGTGTTTGGGCAACCAAACGGTTAGAGATCTGCAAACCCGCCGCGTCGTCTTTAGCACTGTTAATTCGGCTACCTGACGACAGACGTTCCATTGAATTATTCAACTCATCGGTCGCTTTATTCAGGTAACGCTGCGCAGTCATCGCAGACACGTTGGTGTTAACTGTTACACCCATTTTGCTCTCCTTTGACTTTCGCTTGCTTTGCGAAACAGCCTACCCGCGACGTGTTGCACTGTGTTTGGCGGTGCTGCGGGAACAGCTTGTTAATCAGTTTCAAAATCAGCCCGTTCAAAAACTGGCCGCTTGTTCGAATAAATACAATATGTGTGCCAACTTTTATAAATCATTAAAAATCATAATGTTAAATGCTTTTCGTTGTACTAACAGCCAAAATTGATTCAAAAAACGCTGCCGCTTTTCTGTGCTTGGCGGCAAGGTGCGGCAATGCCTCGCCTAGCTTTTTGCCGTCTATGTGAGCGTTAGCCTGCAAGTTAGCGGCCAACTTCGCTCAACAGCCGGACGCGAGGCATATTTTTTGCTAAATTATTGGCTTATCGATGCTCGCCAGCCTCTTGCGGTAATACGCGAGGCTCTCACGGATAACAGGACGATGTAACCGATGACGCAAGACAATGACGGCCACACTAATATGACGCTGGATGACGCCTTCCAGCTCGGGATTCGTCTTTACCAAGAAGGGAAGAAAACCGACGCGCGGCAAGTGTTCGAGCAAATACTGAGCCACGCACCCGATACCGTGCAAGTGCGGCAAGTGCTGGCCGTATTGGATGCGGAAGCGGGGCAACACGCGCAAGCAATGGCTCACCTTGACCACGCGCTTGAGCATGCCCCTGACGATCTGTCTTTGTTGTTCGATAAGGCACAGTTATTGACGCAACAAGGGCATAATCACGCGGCCATGGAACTTGTTGAGACATTGTTTGCCGCCGCTCCGACGAACCAAGACATCCTTAATTTGCGTGAGCAGTTAACGGCCAAGCTCGGCCTACAGGGAGAAAGTCGTCGAACGCATGCTTTGCGTGACGAGCTCCACCAGCTAAAAAACCAAGGGTTGGCCGATGAAATTAACAAAACCTTGTCAGTGGCGGCTGATTTGGTCGCTGATGGGCATAGTGACCAAGCTGAGCAGCTTTACCAAACCATACTCACGCTGGAGCCGGATTACCCACCGGCGCTGATGGCATTGGCGCAACAAGCATTGGATCAGAAAGCGTTCGGCAAAGCACAACAATTGCTACTACGTGGCAGTGAAAAAGCACAGGCTCATCCAGTTTGGCAACTGCTACTCATCCGCGCAGAAGCCGGACTGGGGGAGTATGCCAGCGCGCGCCAGCGCTGTTTAACGACCTATAAGCAAACGCAAGACACGGCATTTTTACGTCAACTCCTGGTGGTTTATCTCAATGAAGCTAACTGGCTAGAAGCAAGTAAACTGGCCAAACAATGTTTGCGTGATGAACCTGAGCGCGGTGAATTACACTATGCCTATGCCCGTGCGACCTTCGAACTGCTCAAGCAGCACCATCAATTTACCCAAGATAAATTAACCGATTGCTACCAGATCCACCTCAAGGCACTCAATCATGTCAAGGATAAGCAAGCCAATACGTTACAAGCACAACTGGGCGAGCTTGATTGGTATATGGGCGATATTGAGCAAGCACAGCATCGTCTAGAAGCATTGCTATCGGCGCAGCCGGATGATCAGGCACTGCGATTTAACCTGGCGTTTGTCTATCGTACGCAAATGGCCTGGGAGAAATTCTACCAAGCCAATGAAGCTGGGATTGAATGCGGTCGCCGCCTCAAATATCACGGCAACTTACCCCGTTGGGATTTATCTCGGCCAAAAACCGATGCCGTGCTTATCATGCCCGAGCAAGGGGTTGGGGATGAACTGGCTTATTTTCACAATGTTGCCATGGTGGTTGAACGCGCTCGGAAAGTGTATGTCGGCTGTGATCCCCGCTTAGAGCCCCTACTACGCCAAGCTTTCCCCAGCACGGAAATTGTGCCCATTTCTCGTACTGACGGGAAAGACATTTTTGTGCCAGAGCATGTCCTAGCCGATATTGATAGTTGGATTGCCGGTGGCTCGTTGGCGGGCCTGTGCTACCAACACTTTGGGCGCCATTTGTATCACCAAACCTACATTGTCCCAGATGTCGCCGCCGATGCGCCTTGGATCGCCCCGTTAGCCGAGCTACATCAACACGGGCCCGTGTTTGGCGTGTGTTGGCGAAGTGGCCTCGCCGCCGCCACCCGTAATATTCACTATTTGGTCGCGGATGAATTGGCTGGCTGGATAAAAACCATGCGCCAGCTTTGCCCCAATGCCCAGTTTGTCAATTTGCAATATGGCGAGTGTGATAAAGAACTCAGTAAAATTAAGAAACAAACGGGGATCGAGATCGTCTCCTTGCCGGGACTGGATCTTAAAAATGACTTTATGGGGACGGCGCACACAATCAAACAATTGTCTGGTGTGTTTACCGCAGGGACAGCGGTACACAGGCTGACCGTCGCCGTTGGCACCCCATGTTATGTGTTTTTTGCCGGCCATCAGCACAGTGATATGCAAACCCCTGACGCGATGCCGGGGAACCATGAGTACGCGTTCAGTTATCCGCCCATGCTCAAAGATAAGCAACCCCTGCTCGATGCCATGGCACACCGTATGGTGAGTGACCTCTGCCCCTAAAGGATGAGACTGCAAGTCTAAACGGATACAAAACGGGGCCGCTGATGCGACCCCGTTTTTCTCTTATCCTCGGCATCTTGTGGCCACCAAAGGCTTACGCTTTGGGTTAGATATAATTAAACAGCGAGAGATCTTTCGTTTTGGCAAAGGCCTGTTGGGACGCTTGCAGCGCGAGCATGTCCTCGTTCATATCGATGGCCGCCTGGGTATAGTCCAAGTCTTCCATGGTGCCCAGTGAGCGGTTGAGTACCAACTTGAAGTCTTTGTGCATACTTTCTTGCCGATCTAAGGTGGTCAGTCGTGTTCCCACTTCTGAACGAGCCTTGTTCAAATGCTTGAAGGCTGCTGCAAACTGTTCGGTCACTTGGTGGAGTTCTGCTGTGGCAGACGCATCGTCAATATCGGCATAAGACAGCGCGGCACCATTTTTAAACGAATCAAAAACGTTAAAACTGTCTTGCCTTTCAAGATTAATGGTATCACCTGGCTTCATCTCACCCTCGAAAGTCATTTTCAGCGTGTTCCACTCAACGCCGTTTTGAGGATCATAGAGCCCGGCACTGACCTCAGTACCATCTTGCATCAACGAGTAGGTGGTGTCCCCACTCGCATTAACGTCAAAAGACACCGAATAGTTAGAGGTATCCGCATCATTGGTGTTTTCCGCTTTCGCCATCAGCAGTAAAGACCCGTCTTCAAGATCGTATTCAGGCTGATAATCACCAAAAGGGTTATCAATTTCCATAAACAGTTTATCGCCTGGATCAGACGTCGGCACTTCCACCGCTGGGGCTACTTGGGCCGTACGAAAGTAACTATCCCCCGCATAACGCACGTTGCCTTGGCTATCACGATAAAAAGGCTGCGTACTGGTTTGGGTACCAGAAAACAAGAAATTGCCTGACTCATCCTTGGTGTTCACCAAGTCCATAAAGTTATCAAACATCCCTTGCAAATCTTGCCGATGCGCGGTGCGGTCTTCCACCGATAACGAGCCGTTGATCATCGCCATCACTTTGCGTTTCGCGCCGTCCATGAGCTGTTCGGACTCATCAATCGCGATTTCTTCGCGAGTTTGTCGGTTTCGCGCTAACGTTATCGAGTCAATAAATTGGTCAATCTGCTCATCTTGCTGGCGAAAGTTTTGAATGTAGATAGACGACACCGGATCATCACCGGATGTAATAACACGTTTCCCCGTCGCCATCTGCTCTTGGTTATCCTGCACCTTCACATTCTGACGCATAATGTCGTTGGAGACCGACTGGTAATTGTGAAAGCTGGCAATACGACTAATCATACTGTCCTACCTTATCGCGTTGCATTGAGCAGAGAGTCAAATGTTTCGTTAGCGGCGGTCATAATCCGTGACGCCGCCATGTACGCGCGCTGAAACTTCATCATATTGGCCGCTTCTTCATCTAGGTTCACCCCAGACACTTCCGCCACACGACTTTCTGCGGCATCGTGTTCAACCATACTCACATCTTGCAGACGCTCATAAGAGGCTTTTTGTACCCCAAGATCGGTACTTAGTCCCTCATAGACATCGAGCACCGTCGAGCGACCGTTATCCATTAGTTTTTCCGTTTGCAGCTCCTGCATACGGATAAGATTACTATTGTCACCATCAGCCGGGATAAGGCTGATAGCCAGCACATCATCCGGTGCCGCTTTATCGTTGATCTCAATGATGGTGCCATTGACATCAACCGGCCCACCCGGTGGGTAGGCCTGTGGCGCGACCAAGACTTGCCCCTTAGGGTCGGTCACCGCAAATTGGCTACCATCGGGGGAGATCCGCACTTGAAACTCTTTTTGTCCACCGGCTTGTAGAATTCGTACATCACCGTCGCCATGGCTCACCGAGCTTGCACTGACATAACTTTGCGCCGCGATATCTGCCGGATCTTCCATGGTCACACGCATTTGCCCTGCTGCTGAGCGAGCGGGACGAATCAATACGCGTTCATTGGCCGCCAAGCCGGCATCCACTTGCACTCGCATTCCGTCAACATTAAAACTAGGCGGGGTGCCACTCGGTGTTACCGTCGATTGCTTTCCATCCGGTGATGTCAGGGTATATTGGGTGCCATCAAATTTCAGTTGATAATCGCCCCGTTTGAGCTGCTGAAGATCATCGATATAGACTTTTAAGTCAGCGGTAGAGTCGCCGTTTTGGATCACTCGGGCGCTGGCAATACGGTCATTGTTAAAGTCAGTGAAAATATTCTTTCCCACTTCCCCATTCAGATCAAAACCCTGACTCTGTAAGTCATTGAGAGATTGAGAGAAGCCAATGGCCATCCGACCTAATTCGTCTCGCGCTTGTCCTAAGGTATCATCACGATATTCAAACAATGCCCCGAGTTTGCCGCGGATGTCTTGATTAGAAATCGCTTTCACTGTCTTCCCTTCCACCAACGCCAAACGACGCTCTTGATGGTCAGGCTTACCCGGCAAGGTGGTCAATTCACTGCTATTCATGCCAGACACCAACATATGGCCACTGCCGATAATCACGTTGAATAGCCCATCTTCTCGCGCGTTTACGCTCACTTGGGTATATTCAGAGAGCTCTCGGATCAGCTTGTCATGCCGGTCTAGCAAGTCATTGGCTTCGGCGGGCGTTTTCAGTATGGCTTTATGCACATCCACCAACTCTTGACCAATGTCATTCATTCGTTTGACGGTGGCATCAATTTGCGAGGACGTATCAATTGATTGCTGCTGCAACACACCATAAACATCGTTCATACCAGAAGCGACCATACGCGCTTTCTCGAGCACGACTTTACGAGCGCCCATGTCGCTGGGGCTATCTGCCAGCCCTTTGACCGCCCCATAAAATTCGTTCATATTCTCGGGTATTTTTTTGGCCGAATGCGCCATCATATCGTCAAGCCGCCCAAGCTGTTCATTGCGGGCAGCAGCATGAGAAAGGTTTGACGTCGAGACATTTAACTCGTTGACCGCAAACTTGTCATAGTTGCGGCGTATTGCCGCGGCATGGACACCGGTGCCGTAGTTATTGCCGCCCCAAAACTGGACATCATTGGTTTTTTGCTCAACCGACTGACGACTATATCCCTCCGTATTCACGTTAGAGATATTGTGACCTGTTGTATTCAGCTGTCGCTGCGCAGTCAGTACGCCTTGCGACCCAAGGGAAAGCAGGTCCAAGCCCATTGTGCCTCCAAATAACCCGGCAATTAAAACGAGATACTAGGGGTTAAGCAAAAATTGAGCCAAGGAGTGAATTTGAGTTATTGTCTAATTAAAACAATGCATTAAGGAGTTCAAGAGTACAATTGAAGCAAGATGAAGTAAAAACGGCAAGCTCTTGCCTGCCGCCGCCTTAGTCCATCATGCCACGCACTTGGTCGAGCACACGAATGACTTTATCGGCATATTCCGGATCGGTGGCATATCCGGCTTGATGAAGCGCCCGAATAAACTGTTCAGGTTGCGCAGATTGCGATAAAGCTTGCTCATAGCGCGGGTTGTCACGCAAAAATGAGACGAAATCGTCAAAACTCTCTTGATAGGAGGGGTACGACCGAAAGCTTGCCGTTTCTTTGACCGGGATCCCGTCATACACTTCCAGGGTTTGTGTGGCGACTTTATCGCCTCCCCAACGTTGATCCGCTTTTATATTAAACAAGTTATGACTGTTATCGCGGGCATTGGCGATAACCTTTTTCCCCCAACCGGTTTCTAGTGCTGCTTGAGCAAGAATAATCGCCGGATCCGTGCCTAACGCGCGAGCCGCGCGACGAGCATGCGGTGCCAGCGTGTTCACAAAGGAATCAGGCGAATCGAAGCCTTCTGAACGTTGGGGCGTAGGGGGACTGGCGACTGGCGGCGCGATAGACTGACTATCGAGCGCCGCAATCGCTTTTTCTGCTGCCTCTCGACTACGGTTTTGATCCAACGGCAAAGATTGCGCCGACGCGCGAGCCGCTTCATTCATATCTGGCTGGCTGTCGCCTTGCGCTTTGCCTAATTGTTCAACAATCATATCCGCGAGGCCCAGTGAGCCCTCTCGGCTTAGTTCACTGGCCATTTGTTCATCGGCCATCTGCTCATAAAACTTCGAGGTACGATCGTCGATTAAGTCAGACTCAAACGCCTCATTGGCATCACGCATTGACTTGAACAGCATCTGGGTAAATAAGGACTCGAACTGCTCGGCGGCTGAACGCAACGCCGCTTGCTCATCCCCTTCTTCCCCTTTCACGGCTTGGCGACGTAGTGAGTCGAGCTGGCTTATATCGTGTACAAATTGACTATCAACAGGAGATTTCATGCGTTGCCCTATATCACTATCAATTGGCCATCAATGGCCCCAGCTTGTTTCAGCGCTTGCAGAATCGCCATGAGATCGGAGGGGGCAGCACCAACGCCATTCACGGCGCGGACTAAGTCGTCTAATGTCACGCCAGGTTTAAAGTGGAACATCCGCCCTTGCTCTTCCTCAACATTGATCTCGGTATCAGGCGTGACCACAGCTTCACCGCCACCTAATGGATTAGGCTGATCAACATTGAAGTCTTCTTGGATCGAGACCGTCATGCCGCCATGGGTGATCGCCGCAGGGCGAAGGCGCACATTTTGCCCGACCACAATCGTGCCAGTGCGAGAATTAACGATTATTTTCGCTGCCGCATCACCCGGCTGAAACTCAATATTTTCAACCGTTGATAAGAAAGCCACACGCTGGCTAACATCACGCGGCGCTCTGACTCTCACTGAGGTTGCATCCATAGCTGATGCGGTTGACGGACCAAGAAAGCGATTAACCGCATCCGCCATACGCTGTGCGGTAGTAAAGT
Organism: Salinivibrio sp. IB868; assembly: GCF_001995655.1. NCBI lineage: Bacteria > Pseudomonadati > Pseudomonadota > Gammaproteobacteria > Vibrionales > Vibrionaceae > Salinivibrio > Salinivibrio sp. IB868. Next base: position 36,259 of record NZ_MUEW01000002.1, on the reverse strand, counting down.
CGGATTGGAATAAGTTGAAAGTCAGGTAATCACCACGACCAAAAGGATTAGGAACTTCCCGCTCAACGGACGCGCCATTAGTGATCCGTCCAACGGTTGGGGTGTTGCCCACCAACTGAGAGCCATCAGCACCGGTGGCGCTAAAACCGCCTACAATCAAGTTTCCTTGTGCGGTCGCATAGACATTACCATCCAAGCCTTTGAGAAAAGTTTGTAACAAGGTGCCACCACGTAAGCTCTCTGCCGAACCAATCGACGACACGGTAACGTCAAGTTTTTGACCTTGTTTTGCAAACGCGGGCAAGTCAGCGGTGACGGCAACGGCGGCAATGTTAGCTGATTGAGGATTGATATCTGGCGGCAATTGGATGCCAAAGTTTTCCAGCATCGACTTAAAGCTTTGATCGGTAAAGGGCGTGCTTTCACCTGTACCGGGTAACCCCACCACCAAGCCATAGCCGGTTAGGGTGTTACTGCGTACCCCTGCGACCTCCGCCACATCTTTGATGCGTGCGGCGAGGCTTGGCATCGCCACCATCAGCAAGACTATCGATAACAACCACTTTTTCACGTCAACTCTCCGACACATTGTAGGGCTACAAGGTGACATTAAAGAATCGTGCCAACCAGCCTTGCTCTTGGGTATCTTGTCGCTCACCTGTCCCTGAATACTGAATTCTAGCGTTGGAAATACGGGTCGAAGCAATGGTGTTGTCAGGGCCAATATCGGCCGGGCGAATTGTACCGCTGAGGCGGATATATTCATCCCCTGAATTCAAGGTAAGCCACTTTTCACCGCGTACCATCAAATTCCCATTCGCGAGTACATCCACCACCTGTACAGAGATAGAGCCTTGCAGGCTGTTGCTCTGATCCGCCGAGGTGGAGCCGGTTACCGAGTTGTCGTTACTGACCTCGTACGACAGTGTTCGCTCGCCAATGGTGATCTCCTCACCGCCTAGTGATAAGGGATCCATACTGAGATCATTGGATTTAGCCAAGTCAGAACTGGCACTTTTTTGCGCTTGGGTGTTTTCTTCCAGCATCACGGTCACAATGTCACCCAGACTACGTGGTTTTGAACCATCGTACAGGTCACGCTGGTCATTCACGTTGAATAAGGATCCTGTCGCCGTGGCGTAATGCTCGGGCGCTTGTTGCGGCCGGATTGGCGACCACGCAGGATCATCCGCTTTGGGGTCTTCACGTTGACGCAATAAGCCAATCAAGCCTTCGCTGTCCGGTGTGGTGTCCCCTTCGACCGCGTCGGTGGTCGAGGTCGCTTGGTCAAGATCACTGCCTGTGTCTTGTTGCCCCGGCAATGAACAGCCACCTAGCCCCAACAAGGTGGCAAGGAAAAGGCCTGGGATTAATATACGTTGCACCGTCATCATTGCCTCCTTAACCCTTATTACAGCTGCTGATTGACGTAGCTGAGCATCTGGTCGACCGACGAGATCACTTTGGAGTTCATTTCGTAGACGCGCTGAGCCTCAATCATATTCACCAGCTCTTCGGTGACATTCACGTTAGAGGTTTCCAGCATCGATTGCTTCACTTCACCGAACCCATCGAGTCCAGGCACCCCCTCTTGAGGATCACCACTCGCACCAGTGGGCAGGTAAATATTCTGGCCGATAGGCTCCAACCCACCTGGGTTAATAAAATCAACCGTGGTTATTTGCCCGAGTACTTGGTTCTCTTGTTGACCACGTAATCGCACAGACACTTCACCATCCGTTCCGACCGTAATTTGTACCGCGTCTTCAGGAACAGTAATTTCTGGCTCTAGCGTATAGCCCGCACCTGATGTCACTATCGTGCCTTCGTCATTCAGGGTAAATTGGCCGTTACGCTGATAGCCAATGTTGCCATCAGGCAGTAATACTTGGAAAAAGCCATCCCCTTCAATCATCATATCAAGGGCATTGTCTGTGGTTTGCACATTACCATTGGTGTGCACGCGCTGAGTGGCCACCACTTTTGAACCAGCACCGAGCATCAATCCACTGGGCAACTCAGTGTTCTGTGAGGATTGCCCACCTGGTTGGTTGATGTTCTGGTAGAAGAGATCTTCAAACACCGCGCGTGATTTTTTAAACCCGACCGTGGATGCGTTGGCTAGGTTATTCGAAATCGTCGAGATATTGGTCTGCTGCGCATCAAGTCCGGTTTTACTGACCCATAATGCTGGATGCATAATTACTTCCTCTTAATAAACCTTAGCCAAGCCGTAATAACGATGAAGACGACTCGTCCATTTTTTCCGCGGTTTTCATTAACTTCACTTGCATTTCAAAATGACGTTGCAAGTCGATTAACCCAGTCATCTCACCCACAGCGTTGACATTACTGCCTTCTAACGCGCCCGTTTGCAACGTCACACCCGCATCGGCCGGAAACACAGTGCCGGGCTCTTTGGGTTTGAACACGCCGTCTTTGTCTTTAAAGAGATCTTGATTATCTGGGCGAACCAGTTTGATTCTATCCACCACTTCCATCGCATCAGCTGGCGCACCTTGGGGGAGTACAGAGACACCGCCGTCTTTGCCCACTTCAATTTTGGCTGCAGGGAGGGGAATAAATATCGGGCCCCCACTCTCTCCGACAATGAGGTTACCATTACTGTTTTGGAGTAAGCCGGTTTGATCCACTTTGAGATGGCCCGCACGGGTATAGCCTTCTTGCCCTTGGCTATCTAGCACTGACATCCAGCCTTCACCTTGCACCGCCACATCGAGGTTTCGGCCAGTGGTGATCGTCGAGCCTTGTTCAAAGCTATATCCAGGTCGCTCAGTCATGTTAAACACACGGCTGGGTAGTCCTTCACCATAGGCCTGCATGGAGCGAGATTGCTCTAAATCTGCTCGAAAGCCTGTGGTGCTGACATTGGCCAGGTTATTGGCGCGCAGTTGCATGGCCTGCATATCTTGCTTTGCGCCACTCATGGCTAGGTATAACGAGCGATCCATAATTGGTTGCCTCCACAATCGTTCTACAGAGAAGAAAGCAAAGAGCGTGCCAGTAATTTTAATCGTTTAGTATCAGTACGTTAACGGGGGTAGTGTGGTTAAAAAGAAAGAAAAAAGGGGGAGAATGGAAAAGCCTTGCCGCCCTATGACTAAGCGGCAAGGCGTATCATCGCTAGCGGATCTGTAGGATATTTTGTTGCATCTGGTTGCTCACTTCCAAGGCACGCGAGTTCGCTTGGAAATTTCGCTGCGCGGTGATCAAATCAACCAACTCTTGGGTCATATCGATATTGGACTGTTCGATCGTGCCACTTTTTACCTGCCCGAAGGCGCCTTGCATGGCTTCACCAAAAATGGGGTCACCCGAGTCTTGCGTCACATCCCATTGCGTATTGCCCACTTGTGCCAAGCCTTGCTGGTTGGCAACACGCACCATCGCCACTCGTCCTAGCGCGACATTTTCACCGTTACTGTATGTCGCCATGATAGTGCCTTTAGGATCAATGTCGACTTTGGTGAGATACCCCGTGGTTGCGCCATCATCGGTGAATTTTCGCATCTCAAACGGTGCCGCATACTGGGTCGGATTATCGAAGTTGAGCGTAAGCTGCTGATCACCATTCGCGCCGTTCATTTCCAATCCCGCCCCCGCAGGCCCTAGGGCATCGGTCACGATCGGGTTACCACCATTGATATTGTTCACTGAGCCATCAGAGTTAAAGTCGATGGTGTGGCCAACCTGTCCAGCGGCATTGGTTGAATTACCCCCTTGGATATTCACCGGCTTCTCGCCTTCAGGATCTGTCATGGTGTAGTACACTGACCAGCTGTTCGGGTTCGCCGGATCGTTGCCTTTTACATAGTACGTCGACAACTTATATGGCTGACCGAGGGAGTCATAGACTGTGGCAGAGGTTTGCTTATTGTAAGTTTCTGGATCTTCAAAATTGAACTGCGCGGGATCTTTCTCTTCCCCGCCGGCAGGCAAGTTCAAGCCAATATCAACATTTTGTGACGCACGAGGCTGGCCAAACTGATCCGGGACGTTGAGCGACTGCGGCTCATACGACGAAACCTGCTGAGTATCAGGGTCGACATTATAACCGAGCAGATACTGGCCTTCAGAGTTGATAATGTCGTTATTTTTATCAAGGTGGAAGGCACCGTTGCGCGTTAAGTGGTAATCGTTGTTTTGCAGCTTGTCATTTGACACGCCGAAAAAACCATTACCGCTAATCCGCAAATCAAGCGGGTTGTTGGTGTAGATACTCGAGCCTTCGTGGAACTGCTGTGCCACGGTCGACGTTTGTACACCGGTCCCGTTCGTGGTCTTCGAATTAGAGAAGATGGAGGTTGAGTAGACATCACCAAACTCAGCACGTGACTCCTTAAAGCCATACGTATTGGCATTCGAGATGTTGTTACTGGTGGTGTTCATGTCTTTCTGGGCCGCACCAAGGCCACTTAACGCAATATTAAAACCCATTGCTTTTCACTCCTAATAAATCGGTTAGCCTTTCGTCACATTTCCGACGTCGGCATTACCGACCTCTAGCACTTCAGCAAGCTTAAACGGTGAGGAGAAGCCGGCAAGATTTAGCATCACGTTGCCATCGCCATTCCCCAGCAAGACACTGTTTACATTGGCATAGGTCGACACATCAAACTCTTGAGTTTGGCCATCAACCAAGCCGCTAACTTTGAGCTTATAGGTCCCTTCCGGCATAGGATTGCCGTTATCGTCGAGCCCATCCCATTCCACACGGTGATCGCCCGGCGGTTTGGCACCCATACTGAACGTTCGTAATAGCTGTCCTTGTTCGTTTTCAACTCGGACACTGACGTTATCGAGCGCACGCGGCAACTTCACCATACCAGCCACACCGCCAGTCTCTCCTTTAACACCTGTCGATCCAGGCACAAGGACATCACGTCCGACCAAGGATGACGCTTGCAATGCTTGGTTGGAAGTAATCGACTCGTTGAACGTATCAAACTGATTGTTCATTTTGCCGATGCCTTCTACCGTCGCAAAAGACGCCATCTGCGAGATCATCTTGTCATTATCGACAGGTTTGAACGGATCCTGTTGTGACAGCTGTTTGGTGAGCAGAGAAAGAAAGTCTTCTTGCTTGAGTGCCTGTTTGCCTGTTGTACTATCTTGGCTCTCTTGCAGTTTTTTCTCTTGCTGCGCCTTTAGCTGGTCAATGTAGGACAGTCCGTTACTCGAACCTGTACCGTCGATTCCGGCCATCTTCGCCTCCTACATTACTGCCCCATCTGAAGCGTACGCATCAGCATTTGTTTACTGGCATCGGCAACCTGCACGTTGGTCTGGTAGGCCCGCGATGCCGAAATCATGTTCGCCATTTCTTCCATGACATTGACGTTCGGTTTGAAGATATACCCTTCTTCATTCGACATTGGATGATCAGGGTTATATTCCGCCCGTAATGGCTTTTGGCTTTCCACAATACCGTCAATGTTGACCGGCACACTTTCCCCTTGCTGTTTGAAGCGGTTAAGCTCCGCAGAGAAAATCGGATGCCGAGCTCGATACGTTTCTTCCGCAGAACTGCTCACCGAGTTGGCATTGGCCAGGTTGCTTGATGTGGTGTTCAATCGTACTGACTCGGCACTCATCGCCGATCCCGACACGTTAAAAATATTAAACAAACTCATCGATTATTTCCCATTCAATGCCTTCTTCATGTTCTTGAACTTAGAGCCAAGAAAGTCCAGTGAGGCTTGGTATTCTAGTGCGTTCTGCATGAACAAATTCTTTTCTAATTGCGCATCAACCGTGTTGCCATCGCCAGTGTCTGGTTGCGTGGGGATACGGTATTTCTTTTCCCCCATCACCTGGCTAGAGGCAGCAATGTGCCGCTCATTGGTGCGGCTTAGGCCAATACTTGCCTCGGATGTTGCCGCTTTTAAGGCGCGTTGAAAGTCGATGTCTTGCGCCTTGTAACCTGGCGTGTTGGCATTCGCAATGTTGCTAGACAGGGTTTCTGCCCGCTTGCCTCTAACGCCAACTGTGTGCTGGTGCACACCAAGTGCATTGTCAAATGTGATCGCCATGGACAACCTCCGAGTTCTTACTGCATGTAATAAAGCAAACAGGGTGCCAAGTTTTCAACAAGGCCTTGTTTTTGTCTTCAGTTCAGGTGGGACGCGGGGTGAGAGACAGGAATGTCTATCGATAAAAAGTGAGAGAGCGGCAGAGAGATGTAAAAAGCGGCAAACCATGTGCCGCTTTGCCGCCTGCTATTTAAGCTTATAGATAATGCCGGGGTTACAGCGGATCATTTCAAACTTGTCGGTTAACCCCGTGAGTGACTCCGACGCGCCCAAGATCAAGTAACCGCCAGGATTCAATGCCCCCGCCATCTGATTCAACACTTTGGCTTTCATATCTGGTGAAAAGTAGATCAGTACATTACGACAAAAAATGATGTCGAACTTGCCTAACAGACTATAGCTTTCCATCAAGTTTTGCGGGCGGAACGTCACCATGCGCTTGATATTTTCTTTCACCCGCATTTTGCCATCTCCCACGTCCTCGAAAAAGGTACGTCGACGTTCCGGCGACAGTCCGCGTCCCAGTGCCAAGTTGTCGTATATCCCCTGGCGACACGCCTCCAGCATGGATGTCGATATATCAGTCGCGGTGATACTCACGCTTCCAAGCATGCCAGGTTTGCGTTGCTGGGTTTCCGCCACTGTCATGGCAATGGAGTAGGGCTCCTGCCCTGAGGAGCTTGCTGAAGACCAGATTTTTATCGGCTTACGAGATTTGGCTAGCTCGGGTAACAAACGATGTGCCAGCACTTCATACGGATAAGTATCGCGAAACCATAAGGTTTCATTGGTGGTCATCGCATCTATCGCAGCGACTGCCAGCTCGCGATTACGTCCAGTGGTGACTGACTTTATCAACTCTGACAGCGACCCCAAGCCAAATTTATTCACCAGCGGGCTCAAGCGGCTACGTACCAGGTACTGCTTGCTATCTCCCAGTACGATCCCACACTTGGCTTCGAGATGTTTGCAAAAGTCTCGATATTCTTGGTCACTGATTGCTACATTTGTCATTAATTAACTCAATCGCTCTGGTTGGGTTACGACTTAACCGCCTCGAGTACGGCAGAGCCCAATTCATCAGGGTCAAACTTCGCAATAAACGAGTTAGCCCCGACACGCTGAACCATGGCCTCGTTAAATACCCCACTCAATGATGAATGCAATACTACATGAAGATCCTTGAGACTCGAATCTTTTCTAATCTCGGTTGTGAGGGTATACCCATCCATTTCAGGCATTTCGATATCGGATATCACCAAGGCAAGTTGACTGTAGATGCTTCCCTCGGCGGCCATTTCTTTCAGTTTTTCTAACGCTTCTTTGCCATCTTGTACCAAGATAACGTCATACCCGACGCTTTCAACCGCGCGCTTCACCTGACGGCGTGCGACGCTGGAGTCATCGGCCACTAACACTTGGCTAGGCGCACTTTCTTCCCGCTCTTGCCGTTTCGAGAGTACTTCCTCACTCACATCTTCATTCACGGGCGCGATTTCATTGAGAATTTTTTCAACGTCGAGCACTTCCACCAACTCGTTATCAATTTCGGTGACCGCGGTGAGGTAGTGCGATCGCCCTGTCCCTTGCGGGGGAGGAAGAATTTTTTCCCAGTTCATATTGACGATACGCTCGACCGAGCCGACTAAAAAGCCCTGCATGGAACGGTTAAACTCGGCAATAATCACAAAGCGGTTCTCTGGATCGGGAATAGCTGGCCCGCCAGTTGCTAGGCTCATGTCGATGACAGAGACGGTTTGACCGCGGATGTGGGCCACTCCTTTCACCAAAGGATGCAAATTTGCCATTGCGGTGAGCCGTGGGCACTGCAACACTTCTTTGACTTTAAAAACATTAATGCCAAAGCGCTGTTTTCTCATCAGGCGGAAAGTCAACAGCTCTAACCGGTTTTGTCCTACCAGCTGTGTACGCTGGTTGACCGAATCAAGAACACCACCTGTCATAAGATAAACTCCATATTGCCCCGTTTTTTTTGTAGAGTAGCATGGTAATCATAGTGGGTAATCACATGACTCTCGAGAAAAGAAGGGATTTTTTTTCTTAACGTCCGCTACTGATGGATTGAACTATGTCCAAGATATTACGTTTATTTATCGTCGTTTGGCTTACAAGCTTTAGCCTAAGTATAGCTGCTGCGACAGTAAGTCAAATTGAAGCGGTGCAAGAAGCCGCGGAGGCGCATGTCGCCGGTATTATTTCGCTGCCTGAAAATGGCGAACTCAACATCGCGGCGGGGAACCTTGATTCGCGCATGCGCCTAACCGATTGCCCCGTGCCACTCGATACCAAAGTGCCAGGCCGTCAACAGATTAATACCTCGGTCACCGTAATGGTGTCTTGTGATCGAGACAACTGGCAAGTGTATATTCCGGTTAAAATCGAGTTGATGACCCCCTCGGTTGTCGCAAAGCGACCACTCAATCGTGGCATGACTATTGCTTCGAATGATCTAGCCGTTCAAATGGTAAATAGTCGGTTTCAACGCGGGCATACCTATACACAACCCGCGCGTTTAATTGGCTCTAAAGTCAAACGAACCGTGGGAATAGGTGAACCGATCAGCAGTAACGATGTCTGCGCCGTGTGTCGAAATGATGACGTTTTGATCACTGCGCAAGGAAACGGACTGAACATTGTTGCAAAAGGCACGGCATTAAGTGATGGCGCTCTAGGTGAGCAAATAAAAGTGAAGAACAATAAATCTAACCGGATTGTCGATGCTACAATCTCAGCGGTCGGCGAAGTAACGGTTAATTTCTAACTTTTTACGTCACAATGCTAAAGTAACAGCAAGGTGTGCCGATATGCTGAGCAACGGACTCAAAAAGCGACTGACAGTAAGGCGATGTTATGGCGAGTATTGACCAACTACGTGGTAATCAGCAACCCCTGACCACAACTCGTAATACGAGTAACCAGACCAAAACACAAGAAACGCAAAGCGGCTCAGTCCGTGAACAGCAAGGGGTAAAACCCCAAGACGACGCTGTTTCGCTCAGCCAACAAAGCCAAGTGATCGATAAAATGAATCAGAAAATGGCATCTGAGCCCTACTTTGATAGCGCCAAGGTTGATCAAATCAAGCAAGCGATATCAAACGGCTCTTACAAAGTAGATCCTGATAAGCTCGCCGCAAACATGATGCGTTTCGAGAACGATCTCAACGACAGCTAAGCTGATTGGAGTGGTTATGACCCCTACTGCGCCTTTAACAACCTTGGTTGAACAGCAACTCGAGCGAGTCCAAGCGCTACAAAGCGTGCTCGAGCAAGAAGCCGGTGTCATTGCCAGCCGCTCCTCCGAAGATATCGAAGCAATAGCCAAGCAAAAACAGTCGCTTATCAACGAAATTCAACGTAATGATGCGCAAATTAGCCGTCATCCAGAACGCGATTTACTTAACCATGATGAAACGTTAAGTGAACACGTGAATGCCATTCAAGCCACCCTCTCAGCCTGCAAACAGCAAAATGAAACCAATGGCATCGCGCTTCAGCGCGCGAGTCTGAGTATTCATCGCCTGCGCAACCTGTTCCAAGAAAGCGGTGGTAAGTCAGAATTGACCTATAATCAAGACGGCAATGCGTCGGGGAGAAAAACCCTAGGCACTAACGTTAAAGCATAACGTCTTTCCTACGAACAACGACCACGCTCCAAGCCACCACACCGGCCACCTATTTGTCTCGCTTTTCTTGCCTATCTTATCGGCGCACGATCGTCTGCCTGTTTTTTGTCGACTCTGGCTTGCTCCCTAAGATGGCCTAACGCGCTATCGCGCCACGATGGTGCCTGACTCAAGCACAAAAAAAGCGAGCATAGTGCTCGCTCTCCGTCTAAAGGCATACGTCGTTTTTACACCCTGCCTGCTTAAGTGCCAAGATGTTGGCGTCATCCTTCTCATTTGATCAAAGCAAGACGCCCTAGTGGCTAGAAAATAATATTATTGTTATTCGGTACAGGCTGCGATTCGCCATAGCGTTTCATTTTCTGCATGGTATCGAGATCGAGTTCGAGTTCAGTGACGTAACTGTCACCCACTTTATAACTGGCCACCACTTCTGCGCCGCGAATAATACCATCCACCGCGCCCTGGGTCGTGTCGCGGCCTAAACTTTGATCATCAACGCGTGCACGGCTGCTAACCCGCAAGCCATATACTTGTTCACTCAATTCTTTGTACGCATCCACTTTAGAGGCGCGCATGGCCCGGGTTTCTTTTTCTTCTTGGGTTGCGCCTTGTTGTGCACTAATTGATGCCATTCCCACCGCCGAGATGATGTTTTCTTCTTTCATCTTGGTTAATGGCTGACAGGCCGACAGCATCAGCAAGATTGCGATGACAAATCCGTGTTTCGTAAACATTTATCTACCTTACTCTTTCCTGTACTAAGGTTTTAGCACCACTGTCTCTCGCTTCACGCGGTTTTGATCGTCTCGAATAATCACGCCATCGCGTTTGCGAACCTTGTATAAACTATCAATATCACGCCCAATACGATCGGCCGGCAAGAAACCTTGCGCCGAGGCAACCACCACGCGAGATTCCATACCGATTACCCGGGCATTAACCAATACCCCGCCGCCTTGACGCAACATAGTCCCCGTCAATACATAATCGATTTGTTGTTCAGGGTTAAGCTCTTTCCAGTCTCGGCTAATGGTAAAATCACCATCTTCCGTCACCCGAATCGCGCCCGTCGATTTAAAGTCAATCACCGTAAAGCCGCGGCGCTGCATTTGATAAATCAGTCCCTCGGTGACGGTATTACCTAACCAGTTGGTCTCATCCATTTTTTGCAAATCAACAAACGAGGTGACCGCCAAGGGCGTTCGCGCTGTCAAATACGCATTGGTGGCTAACAGCTCATCGGCCATACTGTTTAGAAAGTAATCAAGCGTGTGACGTGGCCGCTGCTTAAGGAAAAACTCACTGCCCGAATACGGCTCTTTGCCGTTATAAATTGGCGTGTAAGCACAGCCTGTTACCAATAGCGCTACTATCGCCACTATCCACTTTTTCATCGTATCATGCTCCGCGCTCAGTCATCGATGTGAGACAAGTGTGTCATTAAGGGTATCGGTTGATTTGATGAAACCTTTACCTTTGATTGCTGGCTCTATTTAGGTACACAACTTGCATCAGCGTCTTTGCGTCATCTTTTTGGTAGGGCTTAACCCTACGCACTAATAGATTGAAAGCAATTTCCATACCCACTAAGTGAGATCTTGACTATGAAAACCCTTTTGGCGCGGTTAACGCTCATTGTCAGCCTGAGTGTCGCTCCTTGGACACACGCGGCGTGGTATGAAGTATCGGCCAGTTCCCCCATACTCGAAAGCCAGCAAGCCGCCCGTGTTCGGGCACTTGAAGCCGCGACCTTTGATGCTATGCGCTTTGCCGGTGCCGATGTAGGCAGCTTGCAGCAACTCAAGCGTTTTTACTCGCAAGCTAAACCTGGTTATCAGTTTAGCGGCAATGCGGTACGCGAGGTACAAGTGTTAGAAGAAGGCACTCAAGGCGGCAATTATGTTGTCAATCTGCGCTTAGATATCTATCCATCGGCAAACGCTTGCCACAAAACCCAGTATAGAAAAGGCATGGTATTAACACGTTTTCCGATTGTTTCACCCCAACAAGCCGCGTTAGGGGGCATTTATCAATTTGGCGATGACTTTTCGGTACTCCTCAACCGTGAGATAAAACAACACGCACAGAGCTTTGTCGGGCGTGGTATCGCCAATGTTGATGTCTCTCCTAATGCGCCCCGCACGGTGGCCATGTTAGCTGAAGACAAAGACGCGCAGTTTGTGATCACCGGCGCAATCACTGATCTGTCTGCCACGACGGACGCCAGTGGCTTTGGTGAGGCACAAAATAACCGCCAATTGGCCGTCAATGTCCAGGCAATGGACAGTGAGAGTGGTGAAGTCATATTTCAACGCCGCTATCGCGATGTTGCCCAATGGCCGTTTGAACGCCATAGCCAAGTCGATACCCAGACCGCGCGCTTTTGGCAATCTCCTTATGGGCAAATGGCACGCCGAATGAGTCGAAATATATTGTTAGACTTGGAGTCATCACTGTCTTGTCGCGCCAGTAAGCCAGAAATCGTCGCCCTCAAAGACAATATTGCACAAATAAATGTCGGGCGTATCAATGGGGTTAAACAAGGCGATCAACTGAACCTGTGGCACATTGCCTCGTTCACCGATGATTTAGGTATCGTACGTACTCAACGCCGAAAAAGCGGCATCACACTGACCGTTGCACGCGTTTATGAAAGCAGCGCGGAAGCCGTGGTTCAGCCCAATAATCTCAGCGGCAGCATACAAATCGGCGACATAGTGACCAAAGGGGTAAATTAAATGAAAACAGGCGCTTAAATCGCGCCTGTTTTTACGTATAATGTCGGACACGCTCTCATAGCTCAACAGGATAGAGCAGTCGCCTCCTAAGCGATCGATCGGGGTTCGAGTCCCTGTGGGAGCGCCATTCCTTTCTGTATGGCTAAAACCAAGTCAAGGCCTGTGTATAGGTTGCCAGTAGCCAGAGGCTGGCCATCGCCATCACACCAGCGACAATATCATCCAGCATGATCCCTAAGCCACCGTGAACATGTTTATCCAGCCAGCTTATCGGCCATGGCTTAACCATATCGAAGAGGCGGAATAACACAAAGCCTGCTAAAACGGTTTGCCAGTCGGTGGTAGGCACCAACGCCATTGTCAGCCAAAAACCAACAAACTCATCCCAAACAATCGCTCCATGATCATGCACTTGCATGTCTTTCGATGCCCGACCACAGATAGCAATGCCCGCTAAGCTACCGACAATAATCGCCAACCACAGTGCAAGCGTTCCCCCAACGTTCACCAGCACCAGGTAGAATGGCACCGCAAACAAGGTACCGACGGTCCCCGGCACTATCGGTGATAAGCCACTGCCAAAGCCAAGTGCCAATAGATGATATGGATTGGTCAAGGATAAACGATGCTTAGGATCTGTCACGACGTGGCTCCTTAAAATGATCCCATCCAGACAGCACCCAATCGAGAGGCTGACTGTCTGCCACAAGTTCAAGGCGGTGGTTGCCGGTTATTTGCCCGATGCATTGCACATTGACTCCGCTGTGCTTAAGCGTCGTATCTAGCATCCCCCGATACATTTCCGGTACCGTAAAACAAAGCTCGTACTCCTCGCCACTGGTGAGGGCGAGTTTTTGTGCCTGCTCAGTATCGCCGATCTCCGCTAACAAAGACTCAGAAAGCGGCAGTTGCGTCACATCAACTTTTGCACCGACACCACTAGCGGTGAGGATGTGGGTTAAGTCTGCGTGTAAACCATCAGAAATATCAATCGCCGCTGACGCGATACCTCGCAATGCCTGTCCAGCGGTCACTCGTGGCTGAGCCCGATAATGACGATTGATCAATGTGGTTGCGCGGGCCTTATCAACCACTGGCTTGCCGAGAATATAATCGAGCCCCGCTTGGCTCTCACCCAGTGTGCCGGTCACAAAAAGCCAGTCTCCCGGCTTGGCGCCCGCACGAGTCAGCGCCTGCCCTTTAGGAACATGACCATGTAAGGTAATGGTGATGCTTTTGGGCCCACGCGTGGTATCGCCGCCAATGAGTTGGACGTGGAAATGCTCGGCAAGGGCGGTAAAGCCTTGGCAAAACCCTGCCACCCAAGCATCATCGGGATCTGGTAATGTGAGCGCCAGAGAACACCACGCTGGCATTGCGCCCATTGCAGCCAAATCGCTTAAGTTAGAGGCTAACGCTTTATGCGCCACATCAGAGGCACTCGCAGTCGGAAGAAAATGGGTGCCCTCCACCAGCGTATCTGTGGTCACCACTAACTGACAGCCTTCAGGGACCTCGACCAACGCACAGTCATCACCAATACCTAAAGCGACATCACGACGCTTGACCGGCTGACGAGCGAAGTAGTCGCGAATCAAATCAAATTCGTTGCGTGTCATAACTCGTATGTGTTGGATAAGAATAATAAAAAGGCCAGCAGTGCTGGCCTAGTCAGGAAGGGATTAGCGCAGCCGAGGGTACGCTTTATCCAAGACGCCATTAACAAACTTATGGCTGTCTTCTGCGCCAAAGCGTTTGGCCAGTTCCACGGCCTCATTGATAACCACTTTGTAGGGGACATCGTCGCACTTGATCAGCTCATACATCGCAAGGCGTAGTAAGGCGTGCTCCATATCATCTAAATCCTGCAAAGGACGGGATAGGTACGGGCGCATCTTACTATCAAGCTCTTGATGGCTAAGCGCTACACCGCTAAACAGATTACGAAAATAAGCAACATCCGTTTCTGGTTCACGTAGAAGCGGCTCTGTTTTCTGATGCTCGTCTTCTTCTTCGTATTTATCTGCGGCAAGAAACGCGGCTTCAATATCAGCGACATTGCCTTGCGCTAGCTGCCATGAATAGATGGCTTGCAATGCAAACTGACGTGCATTACGTCGTGCGGCTGGTTTCACTTTAACCCCCATTTAGGATTCAATTTGGGACAGAACATTCACCATTTCAAGCGCGCTCAGTGCAGCCTCTGCCCCTTTGTTACCAGCCTTGGTACCTGCGCGTTCGATCGCTTGCTCAATGGTGTCTACCGTCAGCACACCAAATGCGACTGGGGTTTCAAACTCCAGTGCAACTTGTGCTAACCCTTTATTACATTCTCCGGCGACATAGTCAAAATGCGGTGTGCCACCACGGATCACCGATCCGAGTGCCACAATCGCGTCATAGCGACCGCTCTTGGCGAGCTTTTGGGTCACCACAGGCAACTCGTAGGCACCTGGGCAACGCACCACGGTGATATTATCGTCGTTGACTTGGCCTTGGCGCTTCAGTGCGTCAACCGCACCATCCAGCAAACTCTCGTTGATAAAGCTATTAAAGCGAGAGATAACAATAGCAACCTGCGCGTTGGGCGCGGCAAATGCCCCTTCGATTACGTTCATGAGCCTTCCTGTGACTTGCTTTCCGGAATGAGAAACCGCGCGATTCTACCACATTTTTATCCGATGGCACCATGTTCCGTGCCAGTCGATGATGGTGCTAATCGCGCGCCCCGTTTATCTATCTTATTCGGTGACGTATTCCACCACGTTCAGGCCAAAGCCTGACAAGGCATGATAACGCTTGGTCGACGACGACAGCAGGCGCATTTGCTTGACACCAAGATCTGCCAATATTTGCGACCCAATCCCTACTCGGCGAGAGGTCCCCTGCCATTTAGCGCCGGCGGGTTTTTCACCTTTATCTTGCGCTTCAAACGCTTTCACTTTGTTGATAATGGCATCGCTGGTTTCTTCTTTACCCAGAATCACCAACACCCCGCCTTCATCGCTAACCCTTTGCATCGCGCGGGTCAGGCTCCAGCTGCGCTCAGCCGTCCGATCAGATTGGAGCACATCGGTAAAAGTGTCTTGCAGATGCACACGCACTAGGGTGGGATCGGCGGTCACCTCGCCTTTACACATCGCATAATGGATTTGGTTATCAATGGTGTCGCGGTAGGTAACTAAATCAAACTCACCAAATTCCGTCGGCAGTTTACAAGACGCCACCCGTTCAATGGTCGTCTCGTTGAGATTACGGTATTCAATCAAATCGGCAATGGTGCCCAGCTTGATGCCGTGTTTGTCACAGAATACTTCCAAGTCTGGGCGACGCGCCATGGTGCCGTCTTCATTTAAGATCTCAACGATCACGGAGGCAGGACTATAGCCACCTAAACGGGCCAGATCGCACCCCGCTTCGGTGTGGCCAGCACGGGTGAGCACCCCTCCTTCTTGCGCCATCAAGGGGAAGACGTGGCCCGGCTGCACCAAGTCAGCCGCTTTAGCGTCGGGGGTAACCGCGGCTTGCACGGTGCGTGCGCGGTCAGCCGCCGATATCCCGGTGGTAACACCCTCTGCCGCTTCAATCGACACGGTAAACGCGGTGGAAAATTGCGCATTATTGTCCGACACCATCAAAGGCAACCCAAGTTGCTGGCAGCGCTGCTGGGTCAGCGTCAAACAAATCAACCCTCGGCCATGCGTGGCCATAAAGTTGATCGCTTCTGGGGTCACTGCTTCTGCCGCGATGATCAAATCACCTTCATTCTCGCGATCTTCGTCATCCATCAACACCACCATTTTGCCTTGGCGGATATCGTCAATGATTTCTTGAGCGCTACTAATTGCCATCTTGGGATCCTTATTTCAAAAAGCCGGAACGGGCCAATGTGTCTAGACTGACACCCGTTGATTGTGTCGGTTCAGCGGCCTTGTCACCGAGCATCAATCGCTCAAGGTAACGAGCAATGACATCGACTTCGATGTTTACCTTACGCCCAGGCGCAAAGTGCTGAATAGTGGTTTGCTCAGCCGTGTGCGGCACGATGGTAAGTTTAAACGCACTGCCGTTCACATCGTTCACCGTCAAACTGATCCCATCCACCGTGATAGAGCCTTTCAATGCCACATACTTGGCGAGTTCAGGCGGTAATGCAATCCAGTACTCCCAGGCGCGGCCAGTTTGGCTAACGGACGTTACTTCTCCCAAGCCATCAACATGCCCCGAAACCATATGACCGCCAAAACGGGTGGTAGGTAGCATGGCTTTTTCAAGGTTAACGCTATCTCCTACCGACAAGGCGCCCAGCGATGAACGCGCCAAAGTCTCAGAGGAGACATCCGCGCTATAGCCCTTTGCGGTCAATGCGACGACAGTCAAGCACACCCCGTTGGTGGCAATGCTGTCACCCAGTTTGACGTCCGAGAGATCAAGCGCACCGCTGTCGATCGTCAGAGTAACGTCTTGTCCCCGACGACTCAGGGTTTGTACGCGCCCTATCGCTTCAATAATTCCAGTAAACATTGTTCTTAATACTCTTGCGTAATCACGGCATGCTCAGAGAGGCTCGCCCGTAAGCGGACATCGTCACCGACAGTCTTTACCTGGTTAAAGTGGAAACGTGGCGCGTCATCCATCGACTCTAATCCGCCTAATGCGACCAAAGGACGGCTATCGGCCCCTAATAATACCGGCGCTTGGTAGACAATCAGCTCATCCACCAAGGATTCACTCAGCAGTTGACTTGCCAGCCTCGCGCCTGCTTCCACCCATACTTTGTCAATATCATGTTCCGCCAATGCGCGAAGGATAGTGGTGAGCGATGCATCGGGCATCACCCATTCTTGCACGTTATCTGGCCACGCTTTATTACTCGGCGTATCAACAATACGGATCACGTTGCCCGCAAGTTGATAGACACTCGCTTCCGGCACGGTTTGGTTGTGTTTATCCAAGATCACACGTGTCGGTTGGCGTCGCGTCGATTGAGGATAATGGTCGAGGACAGCACGAGGAAGTTGGTTGTCACGGATATTGAGGCTCGGGTTATCCGCAATCACCGTGGCACTGGTCGATAAAATGGCACTGGCTTGCGCGCGAAATGCTTGCACATCGGCGCGCGCGGGCTCCCCAGTGATCCATTTACTGTGCCCATTCGCCAAGGCGGTGCGACCATCGAGGCTGCCTGCCAGTTTGAGCTGCACATAGGGCATTTTAGTTTGCATACGTTTGATAAAACCGGGGTTCAGCGCGTTGGCGCGCTCGGCCATCACGCCCACAACCACCTCAATGCCGGCTTCTTGTAACCGTGCGATACCACGTCCAGCTACTTGCGGGTTTGGGTCTTGCATCGCGCACACGACGCGGCTAACGTTGGCAGCAATCAACGCATCGCAACACGGCGGCGTGCGACCATAGTGAGAGCAAGGCTCTAAGGTGACGTAAGCTGTCGCCCCTTGTGCGCGTGCTCCCGCAGCCTTTAATGCATGTACTTCAGCGTGCGGGCCGCCGGGGGCAATATGAAACCCTTCACCGACCACTTCGTCGCCCTGTGCAATCACACAACCGACATTAGGATTGGGCGTGGTGGTATAACAGCCTTGGGCCGCGAGCGCTAACGCGCGCATCATCATGGTTGTATCCCGATCGCTTTGACTCATTTTTGCAACCGTGCGATTTCTTCGCCAAATTCACGAATGTCTTCAAAACTGTGATACACAGAGGCAAAGCGAATATAAGCCACTTTATCGAGCTCCTTGAGCGCTTCCATGACCAAGTTCCCTACCATGGCAGAGCCAATTTCGCGCTCTCCGGTGGCACGCAAACGTGACTTTATACTGTTGATCGCTTTTTCAATATCATCCGCGCTCACTGGACGCTTTTCTAATGCGCGTTGAATGCCGCCACGCAGTTTCTCTTCGTCAAACGGCTCTCGGTTACCGTTGGTCTTAATCACCCGTGGCATCACTAATTCCGCCGTTTCGAACGTGGTATAACGCTCTGCGCACGCCAAACACTGGCGGCGACGGCGAACTTGGTGACCATCAGCCACAAGACGAGAATCGATCACTTTGGTGTCGGTAGCACCACAGAATGGACAGTGCATGAGTGTCGCCTCCTCAATATCGTCTTGCTAGTGTAACCGATTTGTAGCGATGAAAAAGCCTATCGAAGAGGACTTTATGGTGGTTTTGTGTGCTAAACAAAGCCAGTGAGGCACATCGTGTCGATAAAAACAAAAAAGACGCCCGAGGGCGCCTTATAACCTATTCATTTCCGTGTCATTAATTAGGCATACACAGGCAGACGACGGCAAATCGCTTGGACTTTTTCTTTGGTCTCGGCAATCACTTGCTCATTATCGATATTATCCAAGACATCACACATCCAATGCGCAAGCTGCTCAGCATCTTGCTCAGTAAAGCCACGACGTGTAATGGCTGGGGTGCCTACACGAATACCAGAGGTGACAAACGGGCTGCGTGGGTCGTTCGGCACACTGTTTTTGTTCACAGTGATATTAGCCGCGCCCAGTGCTGCGTCTGCTTCTTTTCCGGTAATGTCTTTATCGATAAGGTCAACCAGCAACAAATGATTATCGGTTGAGCCTGATACTATTTTGTAGCCACGCGCTTGGAAGCCTTTGACCATCGCGCGAGCATTATCAATCACGCGCGCTTGGTAAGCCTTAAACTCAGGCTCCATCGCCTCTTTAAACGCCACCGCTTTACCCGCAATCACATGCATCAAAGGGCCACCTTGGCCACCTGGGAACACGGCGGAGTTGAGCTTCTTATAAAGGTCTTCACCCGCATTCGACAGGATCAAACCACCGCGAGGGCCCGCAAGCGTTTTGTGGGTAGTGGTCGTCACCACATGCGCGTGTGGCAATGGATCTGGATATACGCCTGCCGCAATTAAACCCGCGACGTGCGCCATATCGACCAACAGCCATGCGCCCACTTTATCGGCGATTTCACGCATGCGCTTCCAATCCACCACTTGTGAATAAGCTGAAAAGCCACCGATGAGCATTTTGGGCTTGTGCTCCAGCGCAAGCTGTTCCATTTGCTCATAGTCAATTTTACCCGCTTCATCGATACCGTAAGGGATGACATGGTAATGCTTACCAGAAAAGTTGACCGGCGAGCCATGAGTCAGGTGACCACCATGCGCCAAGCTCATTCCCAGAACCGTATCTCCGGGGTTGAGCAGGGCCATATATACCGCGCTATTTGCTTGTGAACCTGAGTGAGGCTGCACATTCGCATACTCACAACCAAACAGCTCACACGCGCGCTCAATCGCCAGCGCTTCAGCTTTATCGACATACTCACACCCACCGTAATAGCGCTTGCCGGGATAGCCTTCCGCGTACTTGTTGGTCAGTTGAGAGCCTTGCGCTTCCATGACGCGTGGGCTGGTGTAGTTTTCTGATGCGATCAGCTCAATGTGTTCTTCCTGACGTGCCGTTTCTTCTTCAATGGCGGCGAACAGGGCGGGATCGTAATCCGCAATCTTCATGTCACGCTTTAGCATTTGTCTCTCCTGACTTAACATTGGCGGGCAATTACCCATAAAGCAAACGCTAGGGCTTTTTCAGCTCACCTAGCAAAAACCGGCGCAGGGGCGATGGCTTAGATCACGCCTTGGCTTAGTCGCCTTAAGATGACAAATCAAAGCGATTAAGCCAAGGAAAATCGTTCGCCATACCAGCACCACGCAAACGTTTTCGTTACCGCTATGACTGCGTTTGCTATTCTACAAAAAATCCAACCTATCAGGTAGCCTGCGTCACAATTTTTTATCGCGCATGGCAATCGTAATGGTCGGGCGTCAACGAACATAGTCGGTGTAAAGGTTTTACAGCTGAGTATCATAATGCTGACATTCTACATTCAAGTGATTTACCTCCCCGCCTTTCTCTTCGTCCTAATTGGCGATAAAATCCGCGCCCGATTATCCCATTAACTTTTTACCGCCAGCCCTTTGGGTTTTGGCGGGCTTTTTGTTGTTATCACGTTTTTGTTGTTGTCACGCTAATAAGTAGGGAGAAGCCGTGTGAGTCAGTATCAACACAGCTTTAAAGAAGACATTATTGCTATCGCCTCTGGCGCGTTCTTAGTCGCCCAAGGGGTGTTTTTCTTGCAACAAGCCGGACTTTTAACGGGCGGAACCACAGGGCTGGCTCTGTTGGTCAGTCAATTTACAGACTTGTCCTTCGGTACCCTGTACTTTCTGTGTAATTGCCCGTTTTATTTGATGGCATGGTTTCGCATGAGCCCACGCTTCGCACTGCGCAGCTTACTTGCGGGGGGCGCGGTATCGGTGATGGCTGACCATATTGCCTATTTCTTTGAAATTACCTGGCTGGCACCTGCGTACTGTGCCGTCATTGGTGGGTTGCTAATGGGCGTCGGCATGTTGATGATCTTCCGTCACAACGCCAGCTTGGGCGGCTTTAACGTCTTGGTGCTCTATTGTCAGGACAAGTTTGGGATCTCGGCAGGAAAGCTACAAATGGGCATCGACTGCACCATCCTCGCGTTATCTTTCTTCCTCATCGACCTCAACCTCTTGATGTGGTCGGTGGTTGGCGCGATTGTGCTCAACTTAGTCTTGGCGATGAATCATAAGCCCGGGCGCTATCAGGCGCATCCTGCTAACCCCGGGGCTTGAGCGCCCTCTCAACGCTAATCAATCCGACAGCACGGCGGAAAACAACAAAGCCAAGCATGATGCTTGGCTTTTTACTACTGATCGTATTCGCTTATAGCGCGTGATTAAATCGCTTCTTCGTCTTCTTCACCGGTACGGATGCGCACCACGCGCTCAACATCAAAGACAAAGATTTTGCCATCACCGATTTTACCGGTTTGTGCGGTATCAATAATGGTATCCACACACTGCTCAGCCACATCGTTACTGACGATCACTTCAAGCTTCACTTTGGGTAAAAAATCGACCATATATTCGGCGCCGCGATAAAGCTCAGTGTGGCCTTTTTGACGACCAAAGCCTTTTACCTCTGAGACGGTCATCCCCGTAATCCCCACGTCGGCGAGCGCCTCGCGGACGTCATCGAGTTTAAATGGCTTGATGATGGCTTCAATTTTTTTCATTCTGTTATCCCTCTCGTTGGCCGCTGGCCGGTCCTGATGGATCAAGTGTTTAGCTCAAATTGTATCGCAGCAGGATAAAAAATCATCCATCGATTCACGCATAACACGAAAAAGCCGCCAAACGATGGCGGCTTGTATCACATTTAAGGGCTACCCCAAGGTCACCCGCGCATTGCGGAACATACGCATCCACGCACTGTCTTCGCCCCAATCATCTGGGTGCCAAGAGTTGGCGACTGTACGGAATACCCGCTCAGGGTGCGGCATCATAATGGTGACGCGGCCCGACTCTGTGGTCAGCGCGGTAATGCCATTTGGTGAGCCATTCGGGTTAGCCGGATACGCTTGTGTTGGCTGGCCGTGATTATCGGTGTAACGTAGCGCCACCGTGCCGGACGCTTCAATCGTCGCCAAATGCTCAGCATCGCGCACCTCCACGCGTCCCTCACCATGCGATACCGCAATGGGCATCCGTGACCCTGCCATCCCGGCAAAGAAGGCGGAGGGGCTGGATTGCACTTCCACCATGCTAAAGCGGGCTTCAAAGCGCTCCGACTCGTTACGAACAAATCGTGGCCAGTGTGCGGCCCCAGGGATCAATTCATGCAGGTTCGATAGCATCTGACAGCCATTACACACGCCAAGTGCTAAGGTGTCTTCACGCGTAAAGAAGGCACTAAATTGATCGCGCGCGCGGCTGTTAAACAAAATTGATTTTGCCCAACCTTCACCGGCGCCCAACACGTCACCGTAAGAGAAGCCGCCACAGGCCACCAGCCCTTGGAAGCCGTCCAAACTGACACGCCCGGAAAGAATTTCACTCATGTGAACGTCCACGGCGTTAAATCCAGCGCGATCGAAGGCAGCTGCCATTTCCACATGCGAGTTCACGCCTTGCTCACGCAAAATAGCCATGGTCGGTTGTTGACCGGTGGCGATATATGGCGCAGCAATATCTTCGTGCACGTCAAAGCTCAGGCTAGCGTGTAAACCGGGATCGACCGCCTGCTTAGCGTCAAATTCTTGGCGAGCACAGTCCGGATTATCGCGACGCGCTTGCATCTGATACGTGGTTTCAGCCCAAGTCTGACGTAAGTGCTGGCGACTGGCTTGATAGATAGATGCCTCACTGTGACGCAAGATAATCTCATCGCTATCGCTTAAGCCGCCAATCAGGTGACTGCATGCGGTTAATTGATGTTCATCCAACACCGCATTAACACGCTCGAGATCTGACGCTGCCACTTGGATCACCGCGCCCAGCTCTTCGTTAAACAGTACCGACAAGGCATCGTCGCCTAAACGGGCGATATCCACGTCAATACCGGTATGACCGGCAAACGCCATTTCCGCCAAGGTAACGAACAGTCCGCCATCGGCTCGGTCGTGATACGCCAGCAGCTTTTGCTCTGCCACCAAGGTTTGCATCGCATGGAAAAAGCCTTTTAGGCGAGCGCTGCTGGTGACATCGGCAGGCTTATCGCCCAATTGATGATAAACCTGAGCCAACGCGGTTGCGCCCAGACGCTGCGCCCCTTCACCGAGGTCAATTGCGATCAAGTGGCTATCACCTTTATCGGTACGCAGTTGTGGGGTCACGGTACGACGCACATCTTCCACGCGGCCAAAGGCGGTGATAATCAGCGACATCGGCGCGGTCACGGTTTTGTTTTCACCGTCTTGCTGCCACTGGGTTTTCATCGACATTGAGTCTTTACCCACTGGAATGGTCAGTGACAGCTCAGGACACAGCTCCTCACCCACGGCCTTGACCGCTTCGTACAAGCCAGCATCCTCACCGGGGTGCCCCGCCGCGGACATCCAGTTCGCAGACAGTTTAATGTTGGTCAGGCTACCAATATCGGCACAGGCGATATTGGTGAGTGCTTCTCCCACCGCCATACGGGCAGAGGCAGCAAAATCGAGTAAGGCGGCTGGGGTACGCTCACCCATCGCCATCGCTTCGCCGTGGTAACTGTCATAACTGGCCGCCGTCACCGCACAGTTGGCGACCGGTACCTGCCAAGGGCCGACCATTTGGTCACGCGCAACCAACCCGGTCACCGAACGGTCACCGATAGTGATCAAGAAGGTTTTCTCCGCCACCGCCGGCAAGCGTAAAACACGCTCACAGGCATCCTCCAGCTCAATGCCTTGGGTGTTAAGCGCAACACCTGTCACTTGCTGACGCGTCACATCCCGATGCATTTTGGGCGCTTTACCCAGCAAGATGTCCATCGGTATGTCGATGGGGGTATTGTCGAAGTGGCTATCTTCAAGCGACAAGTGACGCGCATCGGAGGCCTCACCAATCACCGCGTATGGCGCCCGTTCACGCTCGCACAAGGCTTCAAAACGCGCCATATTTTCGGGTTTGACCGCCAAAACGTAGCGCTCTTGTGACTCGTTACACCAAATGGCAAGCGGGCTCATTCCCGGCTCGTCATTAGGAATATCACGCAAATTAAAGCGTCCACCACGGCCACCATCATCGACCAACTCTGGCATGGCATTGGACAGGCCACCCGCACCCACATCGTGGATAAAGGCAATCGGGTTATCGTCGCCAAGCTGCCAGCAACGATCAATCACCTCTTGGCAGCGACGCTCCATTTCTGGGTTCTCACGCTGTACCGAGGCAAAGTCCAAGTCTTCCGCCGACTGGCCTGATGCCATCGACGATGCCGCCCCGCCGCCAAGGCCGATGTTCATCGCCGGGCCACCTAACACAATCAGTTTGGCGCCCACATCTATCTCGCCTTTTTGCACATGGCCATCGCGGATGTTACCCATACCACCGGCGATCATGATCGGCTTGTGGTAGCCACGGACTTCTTCCCCCGCATGTGAGGTCACCCATTGCTCATAGGTACGGAAGTAGCCCAGCAAGTTAGGGCGACCGAATTCGTTGTTAAACGCCGCGCCGCCCAACGGGCCTTCCAGCATAATATCGAGCGCAGTGGCAATCCGCTCAGGCTTGCCATAATCGCGCTCCCACGGCTGAATAAAGCCCGGAATTTTAAGGTTAGAGACAGAAAAACCGACCAATCCTGCTTTGGGTTTGCCCCCGACACCGGTCGCCCCCTCGTCACGAATTTCACCGCCTGAGCCGGTCGCTGCGCCTGGCCACGGTGAAATCGCGGTGGGATGGTTATGGGTTTCCACCTTCATCAAAATATGAGCCGGCTCATGATGATATTGATAAGTGTGGCTCTCTGGAGTGGGGAAAAAGCGTCCAACGTTTGAGCCAGTCATCACGGCTGCGTTGTCTTTATACGCCGACAGCACGTTATCTGGGGTTTGCTCATAGGTGTTTTTGATCATCTTAAACAGCGATTTAGGCTGCTTTTCACCATCAATAGTCCAGTCGGCGTTAAAGATTTTGTGTCGGCAATGCTCTGAGTTAGCTTGCGCAAACATCATCAGTTCGATGTCGTTTGGGTTACGCCCCAGCTGGGTGAAGTTCTCGACCAGATAATCAATTTCGTCTTCTGCCAGTGCCAACCCTAAGGCTTGGTTGGCCTCGACTAAGGCGGCTCGGCCACCGGAGAGAATGTCTACGCTATGCATCGGCGCAGGTTCCGCTTGCTCAAACAGCACCGCGGCGGCCTCAAGCTCATCGAACACCGCTTCCATCATCCGATCGTGCAACAATCCGACTAAGGTCGCGTGTTGCTCATTGGTCAAAGGTGCAGATAACTGAATATAGTACGCCGTCCCGCGCTCCAAGCGTTTGACCGCATCCAAGCCGCAGTTATGGGCAATATCGGTTGCCTTGGAGGACCACGGCGACAAGGTGCCAGGGCGAGGCGTCACGAGAAACAATATGCCTTCCGGCGCGTGCGGCGATAAGGTTGGTCCATAAGTCAGCAGCTTTTCGAGCTTTTCGCGACTCGCGCTATCCAAAGGATGATACAAGTCGGCGAAATGAATAAACTCAGCATACAGTGCCGTGACAGGTAACTGGTGTGCTTGGCAGCTCGCCAGTAATTTGTTGACACGAAACTCAGACAGTGCGGGGGAACCACGCAAAATATCCATGTGCGTACGTCTCTCGTTAGCGGTAAATGAAAGGGGTATACCCAAGTTATCGCATCTTGGCACCATAACTTGGGTATCACCACCGGCATTGCCGCAATGGTTGCTCTCTCCGTTATCGTTAACGCTGACTCCCACGTTGCTCGGAGGTGTCGCCACGCCACACGCGCTTTAAGACTGGCGTTTTGCCTAAGCGGCCGCCATTATAGGGGAAAACTGTCACCGACAACACACCTGACGCAACCGTTTGCGCAAAAAATTTTCCCTCTATCGGTCTGACGTCTATTCACGTAGAATGGCGCGTCTATCGATCATCGCTAGCCGTTTGATGCTGGCATGCAACAGTGAGCGACAGCCTTTGACACAGCGTGACTTTTCTTTGCGATCATGGATGATTAGCCTAACGGTGCTTGTGCTTAGCCTCACCGTCACAGGCTGTGATTGGACGTTCGACGATCGTACCGTTCTAGAAAAAATTCGAGACCGTGGTGTCTTAAGAGTCGGGACACTCAACAACGAACTCTCTTACTACATCGGCCCCGACGGCCCTACCGGACTAGATTACGAGCTCGCCGCTCGGTTTGCTGACAAGCTCGGGGTCAAGCTAGAAATGGTGCCCACTTATACGCTTTCCGGCCTCTTTCCAGCCCTTGAACGCGGCGACGTGGATCTGATTGCGGCAGGCCTTACCATTACCGACCAACGTTTAGCTCAGTTTCGCCCAGGCCCTGCCTACTACTTTGTCAGCCAACAAGTGGTCTATAAAAAAGGGCATTGGCGCCCGCGGGATGTTGATGATTTTAATCGTGAAGATGCCATCATGGCGGTAGTGGAAGACTCTAGCCACGACCTCACCTTGCAAGCGTTAAAACAAGACCACCCTGATCTCAGCTGGAAAGTCGTGCAGGACGCCGACGATGATGAGCTGCTTAAACAAGTCGCAGACGGTGAGATTGACTTTACCATTGCCGACTCCGTCGATATTGCCTTGATGCAACGCACCCACCCAGATATTGCCGTCGCCATGGCCCTCAGTGAGGACGAACCCGTGGCCTGGTTTATGAAAAAACAAGGCGACAGCAGCGCCTATGCCTTAATGGTCAACTTCTTTGGTGAGATAAACCAAACTGGCGAATTAGCTATTTTAGAAGAGAAGTATTTTGGTCACGTCGACCAATTCGATTACGTCGATACCCGCGCCTTTTTACGGGCATTGGAGAGCAAGTTGCCTAAGTGGGAGCCGCTTTTCAAAAAGCACGCGAACGATTTTGATTGGCGCTTACTGGCGGCCCTATCGTATCAAGAGTCACATTGGAACCCACGGGCGATCTCCCCCACTGGGGTGCGCGGCATGATGATGCTTACCCTGCCGACGGCCAAATCCGTGGGCGTGCGCAATCGCCTCGACCCAGAGCAAAGCATTAAAGGCGGCTCGCTCTACCTGCAACGTGTACTTGACCGTGTACCAGACAGTGTTAATCCACACGAGCGCATTTGGTTTGCTCTCGCGTCTTACAATATTGGTTTTGGCCATATGATGGATGCGCGCCGACTGACGGAGGCGCAAGGCGCCGATCCTAACTCTTGGAGTGATGTAAAACAGCGTCTGCCACTGTTAGCCAAACGCCAGTATTACACCCAAACACGCTACGGCTACGCGCGTGGCTACGAAGCGCTTAGCTACGTCGAAAATATTCGCCGCTATTACCAAAGTATTCTAGGCTATGAGAAAGCGCACGTAGAGTCACTCGACAGCCAACAAGTTGAAGATCTCGGTGGTCTGCAGACGATCGTCGCCCCTGACGAGCCGTCGGAAAATGCCCCCGAGCAAACAACCGAGCAAGCGCCTGACCCGGCGTCATCGCAGTCAGAGGATAACTCGACACCGCAATCAGACACGCAACCGCAATGAGGACAGCATGGTTCCAAGAAAACGGCTGGTGAAACAAAGCTTTCGCAAAAACAACATTTCATCCGCTAACCGGCGTAAGCGTATGCGCCAAAATATGCACAAGAAGGTACTTTGGCGACAACGTGCCTTTGCGATTCGTGAATTTGCGGCCTTTGATGACGCGTTTTAGGACACCTTGCCTGAGTCAGGTAAGCAAGATTGAGATTGACAGGCTGCTTTTTTAGCGGCCTTTTTTTCGGCACGACGACGGCGGAAAAAGGCTTGCAGTTGCGCACGGCATTCCGCTTCTAACATCCCTCCCTCACTTTGCACATGATGATTAACACCGTCATAGCTGAGTAAGTTCATTACCGAGCCAGCGGCCCCGGTTTTGGGATCAGGCGCGCCAAAGAAAACCTTTCTGACACGGCCATGCACCATCGCCGCCGCACACATGGGACAAGGCTCTAATGTCACATAAAGATCCGCGTCTAATAAACGATAATTACCCAGCACTTGGCCGGCTTGGCGTAATGCCATCACTTCGGCATGGGCCGTCGCATCATGCTGAGTAATGGTTCGGTTCCACCCCGTGCCCACCACCTCACCTTGATACACCACGACAGCGCCGACAGGCACTTCACCCTCTTGCTCCGCTTTGTCTGCTAGCTGGATCGCGTGGCGCATATAAACGTCGTGCTCGCTACCCGACGCATGTGGATCTTTCATCCCAACCTCTGTGACTAACAACCTAATACGCCCTCAGTATACGATACAAATAAGCCGGCTCGAAGGCCGGCTTAAGACACTCAACGCGCAACCGCGTATTACTGCACCAAGTATTGGTAACTGGCTTGAATGCCCAGAGGCAATCCTAGCGCCCAGTAGGCGAGTAAGAATAAGGTCCAGCCCACCAGCATGGTCAGAGAATAAGGGATCATCATTGAGGCCACGGTACCAATACCCGTGGTTTTTACATAACGCTGGCAGTACACCACCACCAACGGGAAGAACACCATCAATGGCGAGATAATGTTCGACACGGAATCACCCACACGATAAGCCGCTTGCGACAATTCAGGGGAAATGCCCACGACCATTAACATCGGCACGAGAATCGGCCCAATCAGCCCCCATTTCGCCGACGCGGAACCAATCAATAAGTTCACCATTGCCGTCAGCAAAATCATCCCCACAATCGTCATCTCACCTGGCAGGTTCATTGACTGCAACAGCTCCGCGCCGTTGAGCGCCAACAAAGTACCAATGTTTGATTGCGTAAATGCGGCTAAGAATTGCGCGCAGAAAAACGCCATCACCATATAAGCGCCCATGGTCGCCATGGTGTCAGACATGGATTTGATCACGTCTTGGCTGGTTTTAAAGGTACCCGCGGTTTTGCCATAAACAATGCCTGGAATTATAAACAGCACAAAAATCAGCGGCACGATCGATTGCATAATCGGTGCATCAAAGGCGGTCAGCTCGCCCGCCGGTGAGCGAAGCGGTGACGTTTCCGGCCATGAGGCCGCCACCAGCGCGGCAATTCCTAGCAGCATCGCCAGCCCAGCTCGATTAAACGCCTTCCCTTCAATCGCCGTAAAAGAGCCTAAATCCGGTGCGTCTTCTGCATCCTCATCAATCGGCGTGCGATTAAGACGTGGCTCGACTATTTTCTCAGTCACAAACCAGCCCAGCGCCACAATCAAAATCGATGACAGACCAGTGAAATAGAGGTTCGCAAGCGGGTTTACCTGATAGCTATCGTCCAACACATGCGCGGCAGATTCAGTAAAACCGGCCAGCAAAGGGTCAATCCCTGACGGAATAAAGTTCGCGGAGAAGCCGCCGGATACCCCGGCAAAGGCAGCAGCAATACCAGCCAACGGATGACGACCCGCGGCGTGGAAGATAATCCCACCCAGCGGGATCACCAGCACATAGCCTGCATCTGCGGCGGTATGAGAAACGATCGCCACCAGAATCAGCATCGGCGTAAGCGCTTTCTTTGGCGTCACACTCAGCATTTTCTTAAGGCCGGTGGTAATAAAGCCGGACTGGTCAGCCACCCCCACACCGAGCATCGCCACCAAAACAATCCCCAGCGGCGCAAATCCAGTAAAGGTGTCAACCATATTGGCTAAAAAGTGGGCGAGCGCACTACCGGTGAGCAGGTTTTTAACTTGGACAGCGTCACCGGTCAAAGGGTGGACTGAATCAAAAGAGACCTGAGAGAGAATGGCTGATAATACCCACACGGTGATCAGCCCCCAAAAAAACAATAGCGCGGGATCCGGAATTCGGTTCCCTGCCCGCTCTATCATGTTCAAAAACCGATCCATGCCGCGCGGCTGGCCAGCATCGGTTGAGTCGCTTATGTGTTGGCTCACTGTTTACTCCATTTTTCGATGTTGTGTCTTTGCTTACCTGATCCACCAGGCTTTAGCGACATTAAAATGACAATCCATCGCCAGTAAAGCAAAAAACAGCATAGTTAGCCATAAGCAAGCCAGTTAACCAAATGTTAAATTGATTTGTAGTTAGAAAAGCAGCACAAAAAACGGATGCTTACTGAGGACACTGAAACATTTAGAAACAAAAAACCTATATGGCGTGGAAGTCGTGTTTTAACCCCTAGCAATCTATGTCATCAAATATATGATGGAGGTAAACCCACTCGAGGAGAGCACCATGAAATCCATTTCGCGTGTCATAAAAGCCCCTGCACCGCACTGGGTCGGTAATGGTTTCCCCGCCCGCTCGCTGTTTTCCTATCACAATCAAGCGGCGGAGATGAGCCCCTTTTTACTGCTGGACTATGCTGGCCCAATGCACTTTCCGGCGGATGGCGTGAAGCGAGGCGTGGGTGAGCATCCCCATCGCGGCTTTGAAACCGTGACCATTGTGTATCAAGGTGAAGTGGCGCATCGTGACTCCACCGGTAAAGGCGGCGTGATTGGCCCCGGGGATGTACAGTGGATGACCGCAGGTAGCGGCATTATGCACGAGGAGTTTCATTCCAGTGCGTTCAGCCACACTGGCGGCAAGCTGCAAATGGCGCAACTGTGGGTTAACCTCCCCAAAAAAGACAAAATGACCGACCCGAATTATCAAGGCATTCGCAAAGCCGATATTCCCGATGTTGCCCTAGCCGATAAGGCGGGCACATTACGGCTCATAGCCGGTGAGTTTGAGGGCCAGCAGGGGCCGGCCAAGACCTTCAGCCCTATGCAGGTTTGGGATATACGGTTAAACGCTGACGGAAAAACGCAGCTTACGCTCCCCCAAGACTGGACCACCGCGGTGGTAGTATTGGAGGGCAATGTCAGTATCAACGGCGCCGACCCCATTGGCGACGCCGATATAGCACTGCTTAGCCGCCAAGGCCGCGAGGTCGCATTGCACGCCTCACAAGATAGCGTAATTTTGCTACTCAGTGGCGAGCCCATCACCGATCCCATCGTCGGTCATGGCCCTTTTGTGATGAATACTAAGCAAGAGATTTTGCAAGCGTTCAACGATCTGCAAGCAGGTAAATTCGGACAGTTATAGCGACTGAGCCGGGACCGCCGTTATCCGCGAATACCAATAGAAAAGCCCGACATTTGGCGGGCTTTGTTTTTTGAAACTGTTCTTACAACGCTAGCCCTGCCCAAAAGTCATTTTGCAGCTGCTCTATCCTCTCATAACTACAAAAGTTCTGACTTCTGAACTGAGCCCTGACCAGAGTATCTATATCAGCTGCCAATTTGGTAATCCGGCTGATGGTCTCCGGATTGGTAGCAGGCTCAGATAAAATCATTCTCAAATCGTATCCGAGCAAGAAGGCCCCTTGCCGCTCGGTATCATACTCTAAGTGCTCTGCCGGGATATAAGGCTCCCACAAACGATCCGCCTGAACATGCTGATACTCAAGAAGAATAGTTAGAAAGTCAGATGCGTCTTTACTGCTCTCGTCACCCCGCTCCTGCCAAGCAATCAGTTTTAGCAAAGTCAGCCCAGCCAAAGACGCAACTTTGATGGTATCGCCTTGCCCTAGTTCTATTGATAGAGCGGCATCGTAAGCTTCCTGAAATCCAGCTACCGTCATAGTGACAGCATGCTCCGGTGGCCATTGTATTTCACCTGCGTCATCGGCGATGGCACCAAAGGGAATAATATCAATTGGCAAACCACTGTCAGGATCTTTAAGCCGATGCGCTTTATTGGTTGCGCTTAATCCGGCATCCAGCAAAGCCTGCTTTACACTGGCGAACGCGTCCCAATCCGGTATCAGAATGCCAGTATCAATATCCCGAGTCTGACGGCCGGGATCACGGCCAAACACATGATACAAAACGAGATCTCTTGCCGTTGCCCCAGCAACAAAAAATGGTACGCCAGTTTGCTGAGTTGTGCGGGTGATCAGTGTCAGTACAGGCTCAAACCCGGGGTTCAGGGAGTGTTTTAAGGTGTAGATATTGCTCATTGATAAGTTCGGCAACCTCCTTGTTTCGGCTATCTCTGCTTGCAAGTAGCTCAGCGACAGCCAGCAATGCCTTGGCATTGATATTAATATCCAGCGCCTTTCCCCAGAATGCAGGCACCAACCAGAGCCTGCCAGAAGCGTCTGGCTTTGCTTTGAGCAGCGCAAGCTTTTTTTGCAGTGGCTCAAAGGTAAAGAGCTGTAACTCATAAGGCTGCAAATAGCGTGTTAGTTCATCGGCAGCGACTTCTCCTCCCCAACAATCCTTGGATGCTAAAGGAATGTCTCGCCAATCATCCGGCGCAACTAATTTTAGCCCTCCGAGCTTTGGTCTAAGCACGGTACGATAGTGTTCAATCCAGATCTGATAAAGGGCCTCTTTATCCAGAATGCGACGGGTACGACCAAGACTGACAAGCTTCTCGGCTTCTAAATATTTAAACCCCTTACTCACCATACCTAATGAGATATTTGCCATCTCGGCTATGGCTCGAAACGGCAGATGTAACACATCTTCTTGAGCCAACAAAGCAAACAGAAGCTTCATAAAACCTAACCCTGGCTTTGCCGGCTGTGGAATTGCAAGGTGGTTTTCAGTGAGATTTTTGCCCTCAATCCATAGATTTAGCCCGTCATAGCTCACGCGAGCATTACCGGCCTCATCAATAAAATTGATCGCGTTCGTAGAGCAAAAGTCGGCGAGATGAGCCGTTAGTCTGTTGCATACCAATAGAGTGTCTGAACGAGCAGCGCCTAGTAATGCTGATAGGCTCTCTTTACGATGGATACGCTTTATTTCAGTGCTAAACAAATAGCGTTCGCCGTGCACTGTCAGAGTCACCTCGGCATCGGTGTACGGCCCACCATCCGGCTTAGGATCAAAAGAGAACTCCCCTTGAATATGCGAAGGCAGATTATCCAAAGCTAGCTTTAGTAGTATCGCGTTCTCGTTCACACATAAACACCGTTCATGAATCATGAACAAATAATAGTCGTGAACGATACATTCCGCAAGATGGGCGGAGAGCTTGAGTTAAGCTGGCACCGGTTAACATGACACGCGACTGATACTGCGTGATTACGATGCACAAGTTGGCGAAGTATGAGCCAACGTGAAAGCGATGAACAAAGTCATAAGACTCGGTATGCCTGTTAGCTATCGAGTTGATTGATGGGAGAAATCCCTTTGGGATTAGTGCTTTAGGTGAGTAACTTGATCAACAACGCCGTTTTTAACGTTCGTCTTTAATGGTGCTTCCTTTGGCGGCTTTTTTCCTTCTGCTTTGCGGTCACTGGTGATGTCTTCATTCAATACATCAAGGTAAGCGCCTCAAAGGTCTAGCTCGAAACCTAGACCTTTTCCAGCAGTGGAGCTAAGCGAAAGTAGCCTTTTCTTCTAACTGTTTCTTATAACAACTTGCTCATATTCAGCGCGAAGTTGGGCATAAGACTCATGTCGCAATAGACGGTTTTCGTCTAGTTCAATGATATGAGCATCCTGTTTATAGGTGGATAAGGCGTCGTTGTCCATAGCACATAAAATCACTTGATAGCCATTAGGAATGTTGTCAGTAACAACATCCATGACTTGCTCATATCGGTGCTTTGCCTGTTCTTGTTGGTTAGGAGTATCGATAACAAACGGAGCGAGTTGGCAATGGTTGGCATAATTAATCTGGCGAAGAACGGCAAGCTGGTAGGCTA
Source organism: Salinivibrio sp. IB868 (assembly GCF_001995655.1). Lineage (NCBI taxonomy): Bacteria > Pseudomonadati > Pseudomonadota > Gammaproteobacteria > Vibrionales > Vibrionaceae > Salinivibrio > Salinivibrio sp. IB868. Next base: position 2,599 of record NZ_MUEW01000002.1, on the reverse strand, counting down.
GTGTACCTCGTGTCCCTTCTGCTGCACCGCCACCTAGGATTTTTCTATAATCCATCGGCGCTTTGACACCATTTAGGTTAACTCCAGTAGCCGATAACGCGTTGATGATTTCGGCTAAATTGCCCATAAATAACTCGTTCAACTCGTCCTTCTCTTTCTTCTTAACAAGCTTGCGTTGCTCTGCTTTTATGCCTTTCTGCTTGTCCTTAGCACATTGCGATTGAAGTACGTAGCTTTCTTTTTTCTGAGCAACGCTACTATTGACTTTCTTTTGGGAAATAGCATGAAGTGCTTGATCAAATATCTGTTGTTCATTACATTTATCTTCAGGAGCATCTTCTTTTAAATACTTACAATTTATTCGCTCTATTTCAGAGGTTATAAAATTCAACTCTTCTGTTAACCCTGTACGTTGTCGATATTTAACTTCAAGTGCAGCTTTAATGCTATATGCTTGTTGCTCTAAGTCTTCCTTGTCAGCTAAAAGACCAGCACGAGTTAGCAAAGAGTTGTCGTGTTCAACCCCACATAAAGGGCATTCTAGAGAATCTGAGGGCACGTTTTCTACTGCGAAAGTGTAATCTTCGTCGAGCTCTCTTGCAGAAGTACTAGCAATAAGGTGTTGTTGTTCTAAATCATGGATTTCATTTGCTAGCGCTGAACGTTGCTCAAAAAGCTCAGACTGGTGAGCAGAAAACACTGTTAGTTCTTTTTCAATCTCCTGCTGAATAGATTCAAATTCTTCTTGAGTAAAAGCAATAGTCTGCTCTGGTGCTACCTCTTCAAGGACGCTAATCGCATCTGAAATACGACTAGCTTGTTGATTAGCTTCTTTTTCTATAGCTTTTTGCGCAAATACATCCTCTTCAAGTTCAAAGTGCTCGCTAGGTAAGTAACCACAGAAGTATTTGATTAATGTTTTTTTGAAATTACTGTATTGACCGAGCCCTTCAAAGCCATTCCATGGTTCATCCCAACTTTTCTTCTGGTCAATGTAGAATGGTAGGAAGTAAAAAGCAGGAGGAGGGCAATCAAGGCCATCTTTCCTATTTGCTAGCATTAGATCAAAACCTACTTCCTCTGCGAAGTCTTCAGCAAACTTTCCCGTTACTTTAGAGTATTTCGTTAATGTAGAACCTTTACGGCCAAAATAAACTCCATCTGCATATCGGCTAACAATGTATTCCTGCTGATTTATTTTGAAGTACAAGATGGCCTTAACGTCATTTGATCTCCATTCTTCATCAAAGTGAGGTTCGCAACCAATGGCCCAGAGTAGACTTTTTACTAATGTTGATTTTCCAATACTATTGTCGCTTCCGGTAACGAGATTGAGTCTCTTCGGAAACGTGAACTGATTCGCCAGTTTTTTCGAATCGGACAGTAGAACTAGACGTTGAAATTGCAAGCCTTTCATTTTTATGTTTCCTAAGATTTCTTATCAATAACTTGTAATTACTTTTCATCATTAAGCCTTTAATAAGCAGTAGATGACTTCTAAAAGCAGTTCATCTTGGTCACTAACCTTCACAAGTAAACCATCTTCAATGGCTTGTTTACCTAGAGCCTCAAGATAAGTGATATCGTCAGCATAATTATTTTCATCGACCTTACAGTGAGATCGTTTAAATACACTCGTAATCTCAATATCTAGCGCACTCATAAACCCAGATCTTCGTAGTGCTAGCAAAGCCAGTTTACTCTTGAAAGTGCGCTTTTTTTTTGCCTTCCAACCTAAATCTCTTGCTAAGTCGTCAAAGTCACTTTTTAATTCATCTACACTTGGATGAGTTGTATATTGAGTGATCACGTTATGTACTTCAGTAGAAGTGAGAGATTTATTGTCGATTAGTCTTGCCCAATCTCTATAGTCATACTCGACGCGGCCAATTCGTCCCATCTCATCAACGACAGAGCGATAGATGTTTACAGGGTTGCAATATGCTCCGGGGAACAGCGTATTTACGAGACGAGCAAAGTGAGACAGAACATAATCTTCCTGATTTTTTAACTGTACATCAGGGACAATAAACTGTAAGTGCTCTGGTAGAACTTCAATTCCTAGTTCATTATCAATATTTTGAGTCAAACTTGCCAAATCACTTGTGGCAATGTCTCCAACCTTGATCACGTCCAGCTTTAACCCTTTATCAAGGTTTAGGCTAAACCCGCTTGAGGAGACCAATCCAATAATTGTAATTCGGTCTTCATATTCTGTATTAATGCAAGAGCTAAGTAATTTCCCTAGAACCGAGTTCTTAAGAGTATCATTGGCTCCCTTTTGTCTGTTGGTGAGTGAAGCTAGTGTGTACTTAGCACTTTGGTTTTTTACTTGATAAAATTCAAATTGGGCTTTATCAGCATCTAAGCTATCTGCAATTACGACATCCTCATGATGCTCAATTAGTAATGCATATTCTTTCTTACTCTTGTGCTTCTCAATGATCTCGCACAACGCCCAATGAAATTGAAAATTATATTTACCAAAGGTGCTTGCCCCTGCGGATTCTCTCTGAGCTTCTGCGAGTGGATTGTCTGCCATATGACCTAAACCAACTAAAAGTGATTTTTACTTTTAAAATAAATATTAACATAAAAT
>NZ_MUEW01000019.1:0-33623 GCF_001995655.1 Salinivibrio sp. IB868 | reverse complement strand
ATGTATACTGGGTTAAATAATATAGAATCAGGAAGGGTTTCAACTCCTTTTTCTAATCCTTATGATTATGCTTTTTTTATGACGTTTTTTGTTTACTACTTTTTTTCTAAACTACTATTCTCGAGTTTTTCTCGTTATATTATTGTTTTTTTACTATCGCTCATAATGCTGATATTGCCTCAATCTCGGTCGGTAGTGGCTGGTTTCATTGTTGGTTTTTTTGTTATAACCCCGATGGTTTTAACATATTTTGGTCTTAATATTAAACAAAATAAGATAAGGGTTAGTCTGCTTTTGTATTATTTTTGTTTTATTGTTTTAGTATTGGTGTTGCTATTTAGTTTGCCGTATCTTTTAGAGAATTTTAGCTATTTGACCGGGCAGTTTGTTCGCTTCTTTGAAAATGGTGATATAGGTAACTCAGCAGGGCACAGACTTAATCAGTTCCTTTTTGCGATCGATAGGGCGAATTCTAGCCTTATCATTTTTCTGTTCGGTAATGGTCCATCAAAAGGTGAAATGGCGTTGGTTGAATCTATATACAGTTACTTACTGTTTAGATACGGTTTAATGGGCTTTCTATGCTACTTCTTTATCCTGTTCTTGTCGGCTTACCAATGCTTCAGAATTTTAAAGAGCATGAACGCGAAAAATACCGATTATGCTTTTTTTATGGCTGTTTTACTTTGGCTTTTGACTGTCCCGTTATTGTCAATTGGCAATAATTTCACTGAACAAGTCAGATTGTCTTTTTTCTATTACACGTTGTTAGGTTTAGTGGGGGGCTATTATCAGTTTTATTTTAGAGTGTCAAAAAATGAGAATTACTTACGTAACAATGCAGTTCCCAGTTCCAAGTGAAACATTTGCTTCTTTAGATATTGATTCATTGATAGGTAAAGGGCATGAGGTTACGATTATTGGCTTACGAAATAGACATAAAGATCATCTAGATCTAATTGAAAAAAGGGGGCATCATAAACTTTCAATTACACATTTTAATGTTAATGTGTTTTTTAGGAGTATATGGTTTGTTTTTTCGCACCCAGTGATGTTTTTCGACCTGCTGTTTTGGCTAGTCATAAATTTAAAAACGTCCCCCAGACATTTGATTAAGAGCTTAATATTGATTCCTTCAGTATTAGGTCAGTTTCATAAACTGATTAAAGAAACTCCTGATGTTGTTCATCTTTTTTGGGGTCATTATCCCGCCATGTTTGGATATTTAGTGTATAAGAATATGCCTAAAGTGGTGCTATCGCAGTTTCTAGGTGCTCATGATTTAACGACAAATTACAGTCCCAGTTACTCGTTGGCCAAACGAGTAGATACGCTATTTACTCATTCTAGATCGAACTTGGACGCCTTGCTCAAAAAGGGGATTGAACCAGAGGACATTAACATCGTTTACAGAGGAACTAAATTAAATGCTACAAATGGTATCTCCGCAACTATTGGCAGAGGATTAGTGGATCCCGTATTTCTTACTGCAGCTCGATTGATTGAAGAAAAAGGAGTAGACGATGTTATCGAAATATTCGATGCTATAAGTAGCAAGTATCCAGAAGCAAAATTATACATTGCGGGCGATGGTCCATATTTAGATACATTAATAAAAATTTCGAATAAAAAGAAATGCAGTACAAGAATACAGTTTTTAGGGCATGTTGACCAACAGAAACTAATCAGAATCATGAACAATGCGCACTTTTTCCTTCTTATGTCGCGGTATCCATCAGAAAGATTACCCAATGTAGTAAAGGAAGCAATGTATCAACAATGTGTAGTCGTTACTACTCGAACCGAGGGAATTGATGAGCTTATTGAGGAGCAGCATTCAGGCTTTATTGTCGATAAGCGCGGTATAAAAGCAGCTATTGATAGAGTCGAAAAGTGCCTGGATGAGCCTAAAGTATCGAAGAAGATTGCCTTAAATGCAAAGCAGCGAATAGATAGCGTCTTTGATGTTGACAAATCCATGGAAAAATACTGTGAATACTGGTTAAGAGCGAAGAAAAGGAAAGAGTTATAATGAATTTGGTATCTATTATTACTCCGTCATATAACTCTTCTCTTTATATAAATGAAACTATTTCTTCAGTTTTAAGCCAGACATATGAGTATTGGGAACTAATTATTGTTGATGATGGTTCTACTGATGGTTCCGTTGATATTATCAAAAGTTTCTGTCGAGAAGATTCAAGAATTAGACTAATTGAGTTGTCAGGTAACTCTGGTGCTGCTGTTGCTAGAAACACTGCTATACAGGCGGCTAGAGGTAGATATATCGCATTTTTAGATAGCGACGATAAATGGAAAGCGAGAAAATTAGAAAAGCAGTTGAAATTTATGCGTGATGGAAATGTAGCTTTGTGTTTCTCGTCTTACGATAAAATTAATGAACGTGGAGAGTTTATCAGCGCTGTGAAGGTCCCTGAACGCGTTTCTTACCACCAACTTTTAAAGTGTTGTGTTATTGGGTGTCTTACCGCAATTTATGACACGCAAAAAGTTGGGAAAATGTATATGCCTCTAATTCGTAAAAGGCAAGATCTTGGCCTCTGGCTAAAAATCCTCAAAAACTGTGATTATGCCTATAGCTTGAATGAGGTATTGGCCGAATATCGAGTTCATAGTCGATCTATTTCTTCGAACAAACTGATAGCCGCAAAATATAACTGGGCACTTTACCGAAAAATAGAAGAACTCAGTTTTTTGAAAAGCCTATATTATTTTTGTCACTATGCTCTTAACGGTGTTCTACGTAGGCTTCGATGATCATTCTAGCTAAGTTAATTTACCATTATGAATGGGCGTTGTTGATCAAATCATTCACCTAACGCACTGATCCCAATAGAATTGCTCCCAGCAATCAACTCGGCAACTAACAGGCATACCCAGGGCGAGCACATGAGTGTTTTTTTTTCAACCATCGCTGGTATGCCTGCGGCTAAAACCTTCTCTAAGAAGCTGGTATTCATGAGACAACGCTTCTGTTTTAATACCAAGCTGATCTTGGTCGGCTCTGCTCGCACCATATTTGAGGCCATGTGTCGCAGACAGGCAACATTCGCTGCGCCATTGTCTTTATTAATTTGGCAGGCGTCTTCACCCATGTTGACATCTAACACCCAGTGCATGGCTTCAATGCCCCAATGCGAGCGGATAGCACGGCTTGCCTCATCGGCAGTCAGTGATTTTGAGCTGGTATAGTAGCGATACTACAGCGACATCGGACGCTCTTTTTCAACACGCAAAGACTCAACTATGACAAGGCTTTGTAGTGATGGCTAACGAGTAAAGTCGCCTGATAAATATTCTTTATCAATTACATAGCACTGGCGCGACTCATTACGACCGTGGCCATGCTCAAACACAACATCGTCATTGAAGGTTCGGCGCTGCTCACTGAATGCCGCAGTGATCGCAGGGAAAACGCATGAAGAGCCGCGGCATGCCTGGGGTAGCGAATGATTGACTGTTGTTATACATATTATGTTGTCATAAATTTGAAGTTAGCAATGCACTAACTCATATTATCGCTCTGAGCGATATAGTCGACTAGTGAATAAATTTTAAACTGCCGACGATATATTAAATTATCTATGTGTTCCCAGTAGCTTTTTTACAATTCCAGTAATTCGCCAAATATATGTTATAAATATAAGGTAAATCGCGAAGCAGGCTAAAAACGCAATCAACATGATGTATTCTGGCACTCGAGCAATATCGCTATAGATCCCGATGCCTGCATACAAAGCTGAGATGCTACAAATAGCGAGCAGTGTTTGTTTCGAGGTAAGTCCGACCCGTTGGAAAATATGATGGAGGTGGTCACGGTCTGGTTTAAACGGTGATTCGCCTCTGCGAATGCGTCGGATCATGATCGCGACCATGTCCATCAATGGAACAGCGATGAGCCATAATGCGGTGACGGGACGTAATGGCGGCGCCTTTCCATTCTGGCTGGAAAAAAGCAGTACCCAAACAACGGTAAAGCCAATTAGCATGCTACCAGCGTCACCCATAAACACCTTTCTCTGGCGGCCTAGCAATCCCATATTGAGAACGACATACGGCACAAGGGTGGCGACCATGGCAAAACAAAAGTAAGCCATATGAGCTTGACCATCATGGAGCAAAAGCAGCGCTAATCCGCCGAATGTGACGATAGATAGCCCACCTAATAGACCATCAATGCCGTCCACCATATTAAAGGCATTGATAGCGGCAATCACTGCTAGCACAGTGACCGCGTACCCAGCAGATCCCAGGTTTATTTCGCCTGTTCCCAGTAAGTTGCCCAAATTTGTGAGCTCGAGGTTGCCGACCCACATCATTGCAATGGACAATAGCGCTTGTACAAATAAACGGATTTTGTAGCTTATATCGAACCTATCATCCAGCGCCCCGACAATAACGAGCACGATCACACATGACGCATAGAGAGTTGGTGACTGCAGGACGGAGGGATTATTAAACACAAAATACAATAGCGTTATACTGGTCGCTATGCCGCCTGCAAGGGGAACGTTATCGATGTGTTGCTTGCGTCCGGAGGGAATATCGACCAAACCCACAGCCTTGGCCATCTTTCGAATCACAAAGAGAGAACAAAAGGCAAAAAAGCACAGAAAGGCCAGTTCAATAAATGGTATGAGCACGTGGTATCCCTCAACGTCAATCAGGCGCTAGTTTAATGATTTTTAGGGCAGGTAGGAAGTCAGCGAGCCCATATCATATTAGTTTGGTTGTTTTGTGCGCTCATAGTTGCTTCATTGGTACCCATTTGGATTTTTAGACTGCCAGCGCCAAGTGTCTTCTACCATAGTTTGTAAATCGCGTGTTGCCTTCCAACCCAAGTGGGTTTCTGCATAAGCCGGATCAGCGTAGCATTCGGCGATATCGCCGGCTCGACGGGGTTTGATTTCGTAAGGGATCGATCGGGCGATCTGCAGCCACTTCAAACGCATGCACCATTTCTAGCACACTGTTGCCTTGGCCGGTACCGAGGTTAAAAATATGAGTGCCAGGTTGATGGATTTTTTTATCCAACGCAGCCAAATGGCCCTCGGCCAGGTCGACGACATGAATATAATCTCGCACACCGGTGCCATCGGGCGTATCATAATCGTTACCAAATATGCCTAGCTTTGCCCACTGCTACTTGTGCCACAAAAGGCAGCAAGTTATTGGGTGTGCCTTGTGGATCTTCGCCGAGCAGGCCAGATTCATGTGCACCGACGGGGTTAAAGTAACGCAGCAAAGTGATACTCCAGTCGGGATTGGCTTGTTGAAAATCTCGGAGGCACTCTTCCACCATCAATTTGCTACGTCCATAAGGATTGGTCGCCGAGGTGGGAAAATCTTCTTTGATGGGTACCGATGCAGGATCGCCGTAAACGGTAGCTGATGAGCTGAATATCAGAGATTTCACTCCAGCTTTATTCATTTCACTCACGAGAATGAGAGTGCCGGAGACATTGTTGTCGTAGTATTTCAGTGGCTTTTCAACTGACTCACCCACAGCTTTTAATCCGGCAAAGTGGATGACGCTGTCAATACTGTGTTCAGCAAATACGCGCTTTAAGAAAGCACTGTCACGGATATCGCCTTGCATAAAAGTTGGTCGTACGCCAGTGACTTGCTCAATACGATCGAGCACTATCTCTTTGCTATTGCATAGATTGTTGATAACAACAGGCGTGTGGCCTTGTTCAATCAGTTGAATGCAAGTGTGGCTACCAATATATCCCGTGCCACCAGTGACGAGTACCTTCATGATTTATCTGCCTAGTTTAATACCAAGTTCTGTCAATATGGGCGACAGAATACGGAATACTGGGGGAGAAGGGAAGAGTTGCGGAGTGCTCGCAGAGGGGCTTTTCCGTATTTCGTCATCCGCTCCCCGAGCTCTTGCACCGAGCGAGTGCGCTGTAAGATAATCTCAGCACGGCGCGTATACCATGACGTGCATTAACAAAAAGGAATAACAATGAAAGTACTGGTTACCGGTGTGGCCGGGTTTATTGGTAGTGCGGTGGCGAAAAAGCTATTGGCACAAGGTCACCAGGTGGTTGGGATTGACAACCTCAATGATTATTACAATGTATCACTCAAGCAGGCCCGTCTGGATAATATCCCTCAAGCTGGCTTTACCTGTGTAATGCTTGATATTGCCGATCGTGATGCAGTTTCTGACTTGTTTGCAGCGCACAACTTTAACCGTGTGATCCACCTTGCCGCTCAGGCGGGTGTACGTTATTCGCTGGAAAACCCGCATGCGTATGCCGATTCTAACCTTGTCGGTCACTTGAACATTCTAGAAGGGTGTCGGCATCATCAGGTTGAGCACTTGGTCTATGCCTCTTCAAGTTCGGTATATGGTTTGAATGAGACGGTGCCGTTTGAGACCAATCACTCGGTTGACCACCCTGTATCGCTGTATGCCGCGACTAAAAAATCCAATGAGTTGATGGCGCACAGCTATTCGCATCTCTACGATATTCCGACCACAGGTTTGCGCTTTTTCACCGTTTATGGCCCTTGGGGTCGTCCGGATATGGCGCCGTTTATTTTCACCAAGAAAATTCTTGATGGTGAGAGTATTGATATTAATAACCACGGCGATATGTGGCGTGACTTTACCTATGTGGATGACATTGTTGAAGGCGTGGTAAGGATTGCGGATGTAGTACCTGCGCGTGATGATGATTGGACGGTAGAGCATGGCTCACCGGCTTCGAGCTCGGCGCCTTATGCGGTATACAATATTGGCCATGGTAGCCCGATCAACCTGATGGACTTTATCCAAGCGATTGAAGTTGAGCTGGGTATTGAGGCGAAGAAAAACTTCCGCGGCATGCAGCCGGGGGATGTTTACCAAACCTATGCCGATACCCAAGATTTGTTTGTGGCAACAGGCTATCAACCCAAGGTAGGCGTGAAAGAGGGCGTTGCTCAATTTGTAGAGTGGTATAAACATTTCTACCAGAAGTAGTCATTATTTAAGTCGGCTTATGCTTTTATGGCATTTTTAAATGCACCATTATTAGGGCTTAAGCGTCGTTCATATGACTTTATTGGTAGGCAGGATAGACAAAGGATGAACAAGCCAATCGGCCTGTTCATCCTTTTTTGTTTGTGGTTATCGCACAATCAGGCCGAGTAGGATGCCGACCACCCCAAAGTCTGCATCGCTAAAGGTGGTGTTGGCAAAACCCAGGTCGCCGAGTACGGGGAGCAAGAACACGGGCAGGAAGGTGATCAGTAGGCCTTGCGCAAAGGCGCCTAAGATTGCGCCGCGTCGTCCGCCGGTGGCATTACCGAATACCCCTGCCGCTGCGCCGACGAAAAAGTGGGGCACAACGCCTGGGATAATCACCGTTAGCCCCAGTATATAGAGTAGGAACATACCGACAAGCCCAGCAACAAAGCTCGATAAAAAGCCTACTAACACCGCATTGGGCGCGTAGGGGAAGACCACGGGACAGTCGAGTGCTGGCTTGGCATTGGGCACCAGTTTGTCGGAAATCCCTTTAAACGCTGGCACAATCTCAGCAATCACCATTCTTACCCCTTGCAAGATTACATACACCCCGCCTGCAAAGGTGATGGATTGCATTAGTGCAAACATAAACCAGTGTTTACCGTCACTCACCTCGCGCACAAAATCTCCGCCGGCAAACAGACACGTCACCATAAAAATAATCCCCATGGTGAACGAGATGGCGACTGGTGTATCACGCAAGAACAACAGACTTTTGGGCACGTCCATGTCTTCAGTGGAGTGGGCTTTGTTGCCAAACTTGCTGCCAATAAAGCCGGCTAACACGTAAGAGAGGGTTGAAAAGTGGCCAATGGCGACTTCATCTGAACCCGTGACTTGTTGCATGTAGCGATGGGCGATGGCAGGGAAAAACACCATCACCGAGCCGACAACCACAGAGCCTAATGCGACCAATGGGATGCCTTCCATTCCGCTGGTGGAAAGAATCGCGGCGACCATCATCGACATAAACAAGGTGTGATGGCCGGTTAAAAAGATGAATTTCCACGGGGTTAAGCGTGCGATAAGAATGTTAACCAGCATGCCGAAGAACATGATCATTGCCATTTCCTTACCAAAGGCTTCTTGCGCAATGGAGACAATGGCTTCGTTGTTGGGCACCACGCCACTGATACCAAACGCATGCTGGAAAATGGTGGCAAAATCCCCAAGTGAGCTGACTACCAATGAGGCACCGGCTCCTAGGATCACAAAACCCAGAATAGTTTTGATGGTGCCTTTGATGCATTCAGTCGCGGGCTTTTTCTGGGCGATTAAACCAATCAGTGCAATCAAACCCACTAATACCGCGGGCTCAGAGAGCACGTCTTTCATCAGGAAGTTAAAAAAGGGCATAACGTCACTCCTTATAGGGCACCGAGTGCTTGTAGGGCCTCAGACAAGCGGGTTTTCATTGCCTCTTTGTCCACCATGTTGTCGAGTGCGACAATGCGCGGCGACACATTCATCGCTTGTAACTGTTGGGCGATATCGTTGGTGGCGACGAATATATCGGCTTCTGTCCCAGAGACGGAGCCCAGATCGATATGGTCGACACTGGCGTCGACGCCAAGATCGTTGATAATTTTTTTGATGCTCATTTCCATCATTAGGCTGGTGCCAAGACCGTGGCCGCATACGACTGTGATTTTCATAATTCAGACCTTCTATTTGGGTTAACAGGTGCATTTTCAGCATGTTCGTTGTTTTAAAGCCGATAGCTAAGGGCGAGCCCTTTGTGTCTTTAAGTGTTGTTGCTACCGATGTAAGGGTTAGTAGTTGGCGATAATGGCTAATACTTCATCCACGTTGGTGGCGCGGCTGATCTGCGCGATGTGTGTGTCATTCATAAAAAGGTTCGCCAATTGGGAGATAGCCTCGACATGGCTATTACTGTCGGTGGCCGCGAGGGTGACTAGCACCTTAACCGGATCGTTTTCGGCGCTGTTAAAATTGACGCCGTTTTTGATCACTGTGATAGCCAGGGCGAGGCGGTTAACGCCATCCTCAGGGCGTGCGTGGGGCATCGCGATACCCGGGCCCACCACATAATAGGGACCGATTTCTTGGTGTGAGCGATAAATCGCGTCGACATAGCTTGGCGCAATGGCACCGTTATCCAAAAGTACTGCGCAGGCTTTGTTGATGGCATCTTGCCAATCGTTGGCATCCTGGTGAATGCGGATAACGTCGGCGGTAATCAGATCTCGTAACATGGCTCTATCCGTTTTAAAGGTTTTATTAGGTTGTTGGAGAATTGTTGATAACTCTATCGCTGAAAACTGAGCAATAAATGGACAATGATCACAAATGGTAGCGCTATCTGATAGCGCTACCATAAGATGTGATAGCGCTATCACTTTTTCTGTCTACCAATGGGTCATGCTACAAAGAGGCCATGCGGGGCAAGGATTAATCGCTGATGGCTGTGATAGGATACGGTGTCATAAAATGATGAGTAATCAATAGATACGATGAGTGAACCAAGAAAACGACGCAATACGGGTAAAGTTACGCTTGCGGATGTTGCCAAACAGGCTGGGGTAGGCACCATGACGGTTTCCAGGGTGTTGCGTACCCCGGATGCTGTCTCTGACAAATTGCGCGATAAGGTTCAACGCGCCGTCGAGCAACTGGGTTATATTCCTAATAAAGCTGCGGGTGCCTTGGCATCAGCGCAAAGCTATGCCATTGCGTTGATCATTCCTTCTCTATTGGAAAAGGCGTGTGCCTTGTTTTTGCCTCGTTTTCAACAGCGGCTGAATAAAGCGGGCTATCAGTTGTTGTTGGGTTACAGTGATTATTCGGTCCAGCAGGAAGAGGATTTATTGGCCGGTTTTTTAGAAAGTCGGCCAGCGGCAGTGGTGCTATTTGGCAATGAGCATACTCAGCGTACCCATCAATTGCTTGAGATGGCCAATGCGCCTGTCCTTGAAATCGCTGAGTCGCCTTCCATGAATAGCTATGCCAGCATGGGCAGCGACCCCCACGACATCGGCAAGCGCTGTACATCCCACCTTGTTAGTCAGGGCTTTCATCATATTGGTTTTATTGGTGCACGGGGCAACCATGCCACCTTGCAGCGCAAGCTACAGGGCTGGCAGGGCGCGATGATTGAGCACTATTTAACCCCTGACCATTTTCTGACAACGCATGAGGCCCCATCGGCGCAATTGGGGGCCGAAGGGTTGGCGAAACTGTTGCTTCGCGATGCCACGTTGGACGCGCTGGTATGCAGCCATGAAGAGATAGCCATCGGCGCGTTATTTGAGTGTCACCGACGGGTGTTAAAAGTGCCGACCGATATCGCGATTATCAGCCTGGAGGGCTCTTCCATGAGTGAGCATGCCTTTCCGAGCTTAACGAGCGCTGAAATTGACTATCAATCCCTCGGCGTACAGGCCGCGTCGGCCATTTTACAAGCTATTGAAGGGCAACCGCTTACAGGCGCTCAAACTATTCCATTTAAACTCGCACATCGCGCCAGCACTGCGAGAAAAAATTAGTTTTGGGCCGTTTTAGAGGGACAGGCACTTTAGTGCAAAGAGCACAGTATGCTTTTGACAGGACAGGCGCGAACGCGTTGGGAGGAGTATTGAGTGGAAAGTGTTCGGCCAAGCGTGAGCAACGCCGAACACGTTTGATAATGAAAAGCTATGTCTAGCCACTATGTGCTTTAGTGACTAAGCTCGACCAAAGGCTCTGACTTTAGTTGGACTTTTTGTTTTTTCATGATTTTGGCTACATTGTCGACGGCTTGACTGACGTCTTCCGCACTCGTTAACACGGTGTACTCAAGATCGAAATGTTTTTGTTCGCCAGCTTTTATGGTCGGCACTAGGCCTAACGGTCGTTGATATTTTGTATTATACGCATAGCTTGTACCAGGCTCGATTCCCGTTACATAGCCCTGTTTTAATGTGTCAGTATTTTTCCAAATGGTTAGCACTGGGAGCTGATCGGTTTTAAATCGCATCGACACACCAGAGTTGGCATCTTTATTGTGTAAAACAGCAAGAGAGTTGCCTTCTGGGTCACTAATGGGTTTTAAGTTAAATACCATTTCATCAAAATCTTTTGTTGGTCCTAAATAGGTTTGCCAGCTTTTAAGTCCCTCTTTTGCATAGTCATTAAATGGAGATATTTCACTTGCTGCTGCATGGACTTTGGCGCCTTTTTCTAGGATGGGTTTACCAAAGTTTGAGTGGTAGATGATTTGATATTCATCGTCGTAATCAGCTTTGTTGGTGAGCGTATCGTTTATTGAGAAGGAATTTTCGCCAGGAATGATACTCAAACGCGTTTCTGTCGAAAGGTTTGATTTTTTAAAGGTACTCTCTGCAACAATCCCGGTGACAGTAATTGTATGTGGGGCTTCATCGTCTATTTCGACTTTCACCAGCGAGGCGGGAGTGTTTTGAACTCGCCCATGAAGGCTGAGCAATTGCCCATTGTCATCAACACCAGGGTGGCCTGTCCATTCGTACCCACAGCGAACAAGCATTTCATTGAAGCCATCTAGCCAGCCAAGGCCGTTTCTGCTTTCAAGATCAATAAAAGCTGGATTGACTATCTCTTTGACGGGTGAATCCCATCCAAGAATCCGCTTGCCCTCCTTGCGCACCTGGTAGATACCCATACCTCGAGTTGGTACCAGTGTCAGTTCTAATTCACCGTTATCGATGGTGATAATATCCACGCCACTTTGTTTACCTGTATTGAGTCGCTTTTTTTCAATTGAAAAGGGGGTTGTAGTGTTAATTCCAAGTTCTTGCGCCGATGTTTTCCAATGATCCACGTAGGTGTTAGTTGCGCTATCGGTGAGTACAAATTCTGCTGAAAGGGCGTAGACAGGTGTGAGTAGGGCAACAGTTGCCAGGACGTTTTTGATTATCATCTTAGTCTTCCTCATTTGTTGTGTTTAGCTGAATCGTTTCAGCTTAAATACTACGCTCATTATTTGAACAGACAAATTGCTGAAAGTGACCTTGTGATTCAGCTCTTTAATTTCTATTAACTGATTTTGAATCATGAGTGCTGACTCACGTTCAGCATGACACAGTTAGCGGGAGTAATTGGGCGGAGTTATCGGGGACAGGCACTTTTGGTTAGGCGACTTAGGGGTGGTAAAGTTAACATACAGTAGAGCGGTTCTTGGTATTTGAAGGAGACAACCCATGGCTGAGCATGACACAGAAAAGACCATTCCCGAGCGTGACCAGCGGCGGTTTGCGGTGTCGGCTAACCGAGCCAAAGCGAGTCATCGTATTCGCTACGTCGAGACGGGCGGTGCCTCGGTGGATAATGAAGAATGCACATTTTGCCAAGCGGTGCCGGGTTTGAGTGAGCCGATGGAGAAGGACGAGAACTGAGACGCTGCGCTTCTAGAAACGAGAGGCTAGGAAAAGCGTAAAGCTGTGCCTAGGGACTTTTTCTACACTTAAGCCCGAAGGGGCCATTGGCGTAGGTGACACAAGCCCCGGCACCGTGTCAAAAATCATGCACCATGTTAACGGGCGCCTGTCACGTTCGGAGTCAAATTTAACATCGATGTCGGAGGTGCGCGGCTACATCGAGTTATAAGATTAACATTACCCCGGCGCTTGTCCGACCTACGCCTGGTTCGAGATCGCTTCGCTTCTAGTCTCTATCTAACCCAGGCCCTCCGTGTGATTCATCTCTCTCTTTACTAATGATTCCAATATCAATAGTCGATCCCCCTCACATCTGTGATGTTTACAGATGGTGAAATTTTTCTTTCATCTGCATTATTTGCCCATATCGAAACGTTTCGATGGCGTTTTCCTGAGAGAAAACGTTGATCACAAGAAAACGTGCCAGCGTACAGTGAGCGCTGATTAAGTCCATCGTGAGTGAGAAGGTGATGAATGAATAAACATGGTTTGCTCCATCCAGAACTTGCACAGTTAGTCACCCAAATCGGGCATACCGATGAGCTGACTGTGTGTGATGCGGGGCTGCCGATCCCCAACTCGGTGTCGCGTATTGATTTGGCGCTGACCCAAGGCGTGCCGAGCTTTATGCAGACAGTCGAGGCGGTGTTAACTCACACCTGCATTGAATCTGTGGTGATTGCAGACGAGCTTGCAGCGGTCAGCCCGGCGCTACATCAAGCGTTGCTTGCGCGATTAGAGCTAGAGAGTGCGGCGCGTCAGCAGCCGATCACTGTGACCACGATCAGCCACGAGGCGTTTAAAGCACGCACGGTGCAGAGCAAAGCGGTGGTGCGCACCGGAGAGTGCACGCCTTATGCCAATGTGATTTTTCAAGCCGGTGTCACCTTTTAGGTGGGCCTAAGCGAGTAACCACAATGACGCAACCTATCTTACAACTCAGTCAAGTCGTGAAAACCTTTCCCGGGGTGCGCGCCCTCGATGAGGCGAGCTTAAATGTCTATCCCGGCGAGGTAATGGCACTACTCGGTGAAAATGGCGCGGGCAAGTCCACGTTGATGAAAGTACTCACCGGGATTTATCACGCCGACAGTGGTGACGTGAACTATCAAGGTGAGCCGGTTTCGTTTAAAGGCCCACGTGATTCGCAGCAAGCGGGGATCAGTATTATTCACCAAGAGCTCAATTTGATCCCAGAGCTGACCATTGCCGAAAACATCTTCTTAGGCCGCGAGTTTACTAACCGGTTTGGCAAGATTGATTGGGCCAAGATGGCTGAAGAAGCCGATAAGCTGCTGGCGCGTTTAAATGTGAAAGCACGCGGCACCACGCCACTTGGCAGCCTGAGCTTGGGTGAGCAGCAAATGGTGGAAATTGCCAAAGCACTGTCGTTTGAGTCGCAGGTGATCATTATGGATGAGCCGACCGATGCCTTGACCGACACCGAAACCGCCTCGCTGTTTGCGGTGATCAACGAGCTGCGAGCGCAAGGCTGCGGCATTGTTTATATCTCTCACCGACTAAAAGAAATTTTTGAGATTTGCGATCGGATCACCGTGTTACGTGACGGCAAGTTTATTGGTGAGTGTCCCGTGAGTGATACCGATGAAGACGGCATGATTGAAATGATGGTGGGCCGCAAACTCGCCGAACAATACCCGCGAAGCGATGTCACCCCTGATGGGATAAGCCTTGAGGTGGAAAATGTCAGCGGCCACGGGGTGGAAGAGGTGAGTTTTCAGCTACATCGTAGTGAAATCCTGGGTGTATCGGGCCTGATGGGCGCCGGGCGCACGGAGTTAATGAAAATTATCTATGGCGCCATGCCGCGTGAAGCTGGCGTGATCCGACTTGATGGCAAGGTGATTAACCCAGTGAGTCCGCAAGATGCGCTGGCCAACGGCATTGCTTACATCTCTGAAGACCGCAAAGGCGAGGGCTTGGTGCTGGGCTTATCGGTGAAAGATAACATGTCACTCAGTGCACTCGATAAGCTCACCCATTGGGGCAAAATACAGCCGCGTGATGAAGTGATGGCGGTGGATGATTTTATCCGTCTTTTTAACATCAAAACCCCCACCCGCGAGCAAATCATTGGCAACTTATCGGGCGGGAATCAGCAGAAAGTGGCGATCGCCAAAGGGCTGATGACCAAACCGAAAGTGCTGATCTTGGATGAGCCGACTCGGGGGGTCGATGTCGGTGCCAAAAAAGAGATTTATCAGCTAATTAACCAATTTAAAGCCGAGGGCATGAGCATCATCTTGGTGTCATCAGAAATGCCCGAAGTGCTTGGCATGAGCGACCGCATTCTAGTGATGCACGAAGGCCGCGTATGCGGTGAGTTTGATGCCAAAGACGCTAACCAAGAAACTCTGCTTGCCTGTGCGGTAGGCAAAGATGCCAATGAGGATGCAGCATGAGTGAGAATGCAATGAATAAGTCCCAGCCGTCAGAGGATGGACGTAAGCCCCTGTTCAGCAAAGCGTGGTTGATTGAGCAAAAATCACTCATTGCCCTGCTGGTGCTGATCGTGGTGATGTCATTTTTAAACAGCAACTTTTTCATGGTCGACAACCTGCTTAACATCCTGCGTCAAACCTCGGTAAACGCCATTATTGCCGTGGGGATGACATTGGTGATTTTAACCGCGGGTATCGACTTGAGTGTTGGCTCGGTGTTGGCGCTGTGCGGCGCGTTTGCCGCCAGCTTGATTGCGGTCGAAGTGCCTGTGTTAGTCGCGGTGCCCACCGCTTTGTTTGCAGGTGCGGCGATTGGTGCCATGACAGGCGTCGTGGTGGCCAAAGGCAAGGTACAGGCGTTTATTGCCACCTTGGTAGCAATGACCCTCTATCGTGGTGTCACCATGGTGTATACCGATGGTCGCCCCATCTCAACGGGCT
Organism: Salinivibrio sp. IB868; assembly: GCF_001995655.1. Classification (NCBI taxonomy): domain Bacteria; kingdom Pseudomonadati; phylum Pseudomonadota; class Gammaproteobacteria; order Vibrionales; family Vibrionaceae; genus Salinivibrio; species Salinivibrio sp. IB868. Next base: position 18,258 of record NZ_MUEW01000019.1, on the reverse strand, counting down.
TTACTGATACCGCCGATGCGTTCGCTTGGTTTGGTACCGGCTACCTGTTGGGCATTCCCGTCCCCGTGTGGCTGATGGCAATCGTGTTTATCGGCGCTTGGTATCTGCTCAATCATACCCGTTTTGGCCGTTATATTTACGCACTTGGTGGCAATGAATCTGCGGCGCGGTTATCGGGCATTAATGTCGATCGAATCAAGGTGGGCGTGTATAGCCTGTGTGGCATGCTCGCGGCGCTGGCAGGGATCATCGTCACCTCGCGCCTGTCCTCTGGACAACCGACCGCCGGTACTGGCTATGAGCTTGATGCGATTGCCGCAGTGGTGCTGGGCGGCACCAGCTTGATGGGCGGTAAAGGTAAGATCATGGGTACATTGATTGGTGCGCTGATCATCGGCTTTTTGAACAATGCCCTCAACCTGCTGGACGTGTCGTCTTACTACCAAATGATTGCCAAAGCGGTGGTGATTTTGCTCGCCGTGCTGGTGGATAACAAAAACAAATAGCTGCTTTAGACAAAGCTTTTCGAAATAGAGCTTATTTGGAGCTTATTGGGACAGGCACTTTTATTTCTGTTTTATTAGCAAGCAAAAACAATACCCTACAAACACAAAAGGACTGAACGCATGAAAAAACTGACTACCTTGATTACCACTGCGCTACTGTCGTCAACGCTGAGCATCAGTGCGCAAGCGGAAGATAGAATGGCAATCGTGGTCTCAACCTTAAACAATCCATTTTTTGTCACCATGAAAGAGGGCGCAGAGCAGAAAGCGCAAGATCTTGGTTATGAGCTCCTGGTGCTTGATTCGCAAAACGACGCCAGTAAAGAGCTGTCGAATGTGGAGGATTTAACCATCCGTGGCGTTAAAGCCATTTTGATTAATCCGACTGACTCAGATGCGGTCTCGAACGCCATTCGTATTGCGAATCGCGCGGAGATCCCGGTGATCACCCTAGACCGTGGCGCGAGCCGTGGGGAAGTGGTGAGTCATATTGCTTCTGATAACGCTCAAGGCAGTAAAATGGCGGCGGAATACATCATCGGCAAAGTCGGTGAGCGAGCCAAAGTGATCCAACTTGAGGGTATTGCCGGCACGTCAGCAGCACGCGAGCGTGGTGAAGGCTTTATGGATGCCATTGAAGGTACCGACGTTGAACTACTCGCCAGTCAGCCGGCGGATTTTGACCGCACCAAAGGCCTGAATGTGATGGAAAACCTGCTTGCCGCCCACCCAGATGTGGAAGCGGTATTCGCCCAGAACGATGAAATGGCATTTGGCGCGTTGCGCGCGGTGCAGGCATCAGGCAAAGATGTCACCATTGTTGGTTTTGATGGCACCAAAGATGGTATTGCGGCCGTCGAGCGTGGTCATCTGGCAGCGACCATCGCTCAGCAACCGGGTATGATTGGTGAGCTGGGTGTCGAAACGGCGGATAAAGTACTGAAAGGCGAGTCGGTAGACAGCTATATTCCTGTACCGCTTAAGGTGATCAGCCAAGAAACGATCGCTGAATAAGCCGTCAGGGAAACGTATAGTGAGCACCATCGGGTTCGCACTGGGTGGTGCTTTTTTCATTTAAAAACGGTAAGGAATAGTAATGAGCCGATTGGTTGTTCTTGGCAGCGTCAATGCTGATCATGTTTTACGCGTCCCTCACTTTCCGCGTCCGGGCGAGACATTACACGGCCACGATTATGCCGTAATTGCCGGTGGCAAAGGGGCGAATCAAGCGGTCGCGGCGGTGCGTTGCGGTGCTGATGTTGCCTTTATTGCCAGTGTGGGTGACGACGCCTTCGGTCAGCAGATTCGTCAGTCTTATGCGCAAGAGGGGATGGATGTCAGTGCGATAAAGGTACAGCCTGATACGCCGACCGGGATTGCGATGATCCAAGTGACTGATCAGGGCGAGAACAGTATTGCGCTCTCCGCAGAAGCCAATGCGACTCTGACAGCGGATACCATCAGCGATGATCTCACAAAAATCGCCGACGCTGACTATTTACTGATGCAGTTAGAAACACCGATGTGTGGCATTGAAAAGGCGGCGTTTCATGCCAAAGCGGCAAAGACACAGGTGGTGCTTAATCCCGCCCCTGCCGCACCGTTGAGCGACGCGCTTCTTGCCGCGGTCGATATTATCACCCCGAATGAAACGGAAGCCCAAAGCCTGACGGGTATCGCGGTAACAGACACCGCCAGCGCCCAAGCGGCCTCGGACGTGCTTCATGAAAAAGGGGTAGGGACTGTACTGATCACCCTCGGCAAACAAGGCGTGTGGCTGAGTGAAAAAGGCGAACAATCGGGCCAGCTTATTCCTGGGTTCCGTGTCGATGCTGTTGATACCACTGCCGCGGGTGATACCTTTAATGGGGCATTGGTGACAGGACTGATAGAGGGACAGACACTTTATCAGGCAATTCGCTTTGCGCATGCCGCGGCGGCATTATCCGTGACAAAGCGTGGCGCACAAACCTCGATTCCTTCTCGTTCAGAGGTTGAGGCGTTTTTGGCCCATCAAGATGCTTAATCGTTATTTCACCTTAGTCAGCGGAGCGCGATAAATGGCGACCATGAAAGATATTGCCAAACGGGCGGGCGTGTCGACATCGACGGTCAGTCATGTCATTAACAACACCCGTTATGTGAGTGAGGCGATTGCTGAGAAGGTAAACCAAGCCGCGAAAGAGCTTAACTATTACGCCCCGTCGGCACTGGCTCGCAGCCTAAAAGTGAATCGTACTAAAACATTTGGGATGCTGGTGACCACTTCCACCAATCCGTTTTTTGGCGAAGTAGTAAAAGGCGTCGAGCGCAGCTGTTATCACAATGGCTACAGTTTGATTTTATGCAACACGGAAGGCGATGCTGAGCGTATGCGTGCTTCAATTGATACGTTGTTGCAAAAGCGGGTCGATGGTTTGATTTTGATGTGCTCGACCTTGGAAGGTGAGCGGATTGAAGGCTTTGATCGTTATCCGGATATTCCCGTGGTGGTGATGGATTGGGGGCCGATTGATTTTGCTTGCGATAAAATTCAAGACAATTCCTATCAAGGCGGCTATTTAGCGACCCAGCACTTGATTGACTGTGGCCACCGCCAGATTGGTTGTATCAGTGGTCCTTTGCTTAAACAACAAGCACAGCGCCGTTTTCAAGGCTTTAAAGATGCGCTGCGCGATGCTGGACTTACTGAGAACGCCGACTGGATGGTAGAAGCGGACTTTGAGTGTGAAGGCGGCTATCAAGGCATGCAAGCGATCGCCGCGAGCGGCTCCTTGCCGAGCGCGATTTTTGCAGGCAATGACATGATGGCGATGGGTGCGATCAATGCTGCCAATGCACTCGGCATTCGGGTACCCGAGGATCTTTCTATCATGGGGTACGATGATATCCACCTCGCAAAATTTGTCTCGCCCTCCCTGACTACCGTTCATCAGCCTAAGTACCGTCTCGGTCAAGCGGCCGTCGAAACGCTACTCCACAAACTAGATGACCCTCAAAGTGACAGCCAAACCGTTCAGCTCGAGCCAACGCTGGTAGTGCGCGAGAGTGTGAAGCGGGTATAGCTATTGGGCGAGCTATCGGGGACAGGCACTTTAAGCTAAGAGCTAGAACTAACGGGACAGGCACCTTTATACCTTTACAATTGCTCTAGCGGGTTGAGGGTGAAGCCGTTATGATGCCTGTCCTCAATGGCCAACCAGTAAATTTCCTCGTTATGTTTTCAATTGTCGACCAAAACCAATACTTTGTGGTGATCAATAAGTACCACGGCGTTAGCGTGCAAAAAGAAGCCGATCACGCGGCACTGCTGCCGGCGGTCGCGGCGCATATTGGGGTTGAGAACGTCTACCTTGTGCATCGATTAGATAAGATGACATCGGGCTTGCTGCTGCTGGCAACTTCTTCTCATGCGGCGTCTGTCCTCTCTGGGCTGTTTGCTTCACGCGAGATAGAAAAGTTCTATTTGGCATTGAGTGCGAAAAAGCCGCGTAAGAAGCAGGGATTGATCGTTGGTGATATGACTAAGGGACGGCGAGGTAGCTGGAAATTACTGACCAGCAAAGATAACCCTGCGAGAACGCGTTTTACCTCTATTGCTGGTGGTGAGGGGCGGCGATTTCTTCTATGTCGGCCTTACACAGGCAAAACCCATCAAATTCGCGTGGCGATGAAAAGCATTGGCTCTCCGCTTATCGGTGATGATTACTATGGCGGCGAGCCTGCAGATCGTGGCTACTTACACGCTTATGGGCTGCAATTTACATGTCGTTTTACCGACGATCAGCCTGAAAAACACTATAGCTATGTGCTGCCCCCGAGCCAAGGCGAATTGTGGCCAACCTTACCGGTGGAGTGGGATGTCCCGTTTTCACTCCTCTAATTCTGTTTCACAGAGCGCTGGGAAGTGATGCACAGGTTACCAAACAAGTAGCTTAAAAATCGCGAGAATAACTGTCATCGCGAACAGACCAATCCAACCTAATGTACGTGTAACGGTGGGGATTTGATTGATAGCAAAGTGTGGGAATAGGATTGCCCACATCGAAACAAATGGCACGATACCAAACGCTCTTTCTGTGTAAAAATTAGGGGTGGCAGCAAAAGGTGGAATGGCTAGGTGCCAAAAACAATAAATTCCCACGACGGCCATGCAAATGACCGCTTCTTTGAGTGAAGTTTCCTGAGAGTTGGTAAAGAGATAAAAGCCAACCGTCACAATATAGAGCAAGGCGGCTATCACAGGTAGTACCTCTCGGCTTTACCGTTGGAGAGGGCTTCATCTAGCCCCCCTTCTTTAGCTAGCACAGCTTGGTGCAGTAATGGCGTTTTTGAGGATTTGTCGACCACGGGTGTCGCGAACCAAAATGGTATAGCTGATACCACTATCTAACATACTGCGGATATCGTTATCCTCGCAATAACGACGCTCTAAGCCGGAAAAGAGCTGCCCCGGTGCTTTTTTGGCATTCTTCTCCAGAAGCGTCAGCTCGATAATGGCATCTTGTGTACGAGCACGAACCAGTGAGTAGCCTTCAATATCCATCGGCAGTAACTGTGCAATCATGTCGGCACGTTGGATTGCAGCTTCTGCGGCTTGGTCATGCTGGGTGCTACTACAGGCACTCAGTATTAGCCCAAGGGCAGCCATCATTAATACTTTTACTAATCGCATTAGGCAGGGTCCTGAGGAAGCACTTTTTTGAAGGGTTTAACGGTTACGTCTGCATAGACGCCAGCGGCTACATAAGGGTCTTTGTCGGCCCAGGCTTGGGCGGCTGATAATGACTCAAACCAAGCAATAACGGTTGACCCCGTAAACCCAGCTTCGCCCGGCTCGTCGCTATCAACGGCAGGGTTTGGTCCTGCAATCATCAAGCGGTTTTCTTTTTCCAGTTGGTGTAAGCGCTCAAGGTGTGCGTCACGCACTTGCTTGCGTAGCGGTAGGCTGTTCTCTACGTCTTGCGAATATATGAGATACCACATCGTCATTGTCCTTGATAGATGTTTATAGCCATTAGGATACAGAGTCCAGATTTCTGAGTACAGTGTATTAGTGAGTATTGGGGGGACAGGCACCAAAAGTGAAAAGTACCGAGAGTAGGACAGACACTTAAGCAGACACTTAAGCATTCTTAAGTATTTAACGTGCCTGTCCCCAATGAGCTCACCCAATGAGCTCCATTATCAGCATTGCTAATGTGCCTGTCCCAACAAGATCAAAAAATGAATGGCCTTTACCTTCCTGTTACTGGAAGGCTTATTCTTCTGGAAAAACGTTCAGGAGATAATATGGGATGCTGTAATCAATCCCCGGAAGGTGGAGCAAAAGGGCTAAAGCCGCTCTTAAAAGCGGTGGGTGTGTTGTTTGTACTGATAATGGCGCTGGCCTATTGGATTGGATGAGGCCTTAGCGAGTTTATTTGGTGTTTACGTTATTGGGATGCACTCAACGACAAGCCCAACTCACTTTAGATCATGACGCCGGTCATGCGTTTTAGACCGAGTGTCGGCAATACCGCCTGAATACTCGATAGTGAACCTACGATATTCCCGCCCTCTAAGTGAGAGCATGTACTTAACCAGGTTTCACGTGAGATGTTCAGCTGTGTGAGTAGCTGTGGTCTTGGGAGTGAATTGGCGTTCTGGTCCTGAGCGCACGTCCATTCTACCAGACCCAAATAGTCCATAAGGCGAAAAGGGATACCGTCGGGCATCGACTTTCTCGGGTTCCCGGCGAAGGGGAATAAGCCGGCTGGGGTCGCTTTATTTTGCTCGAGTGATTCAACGCGCTTTTTAATCGATGTGTAATTGGCATGCTTAGGCTGCTTGGTGATACCTGCTCGCACTGGGTTCAAATCGACATAGGCCATCGCCGCAGCGAGTGCTTTTTCATCTAATATGGCTTGGCTTTTAAAGCGTCCCTCCCAAAAATGCCCTGAACATTGATCCTCTCGGTTCGCTTGTGTCGAAATATATTGATTGAGCAGCTTCATAAACCAGCTGACAGACATCAAACGTTCGCGCCAGCTCTCAATGATGCGAAAACACGCTTTTCGCTCTGAGTGAGAGAGCGATTCACCCTGATAAAAACGTTGGATAAGCGCAGGCGCTTGATGAAAGGCTAGCCAGCGTTCAACAACCTCGATATTGGTTAAAGAATGAGCCGCTTTGGCGTTGATATGCAAAACAACGTGATAGTGATTGCTCATAATGGCATAAGCACAGATATCGATACAAAACGCTTTGGCGAGTGCAAGTAAACGCGTTTCTATCCATGTGCGACGATGCTCATAGCTTTTTTGTGACTGCGCATCATAGCCGCACAAAAAGGAGCGACGCACACAACGTGAGACACAATGGTAATAGGGTGTGGCGGCTAAATTTATTTGCGATGCGCGAGCTTTGGTCATCGTCGGTCCCTCTTAGCATCTAGGTATGAGTAAAATATACTGTATAAATAAACAGCCTTCATGCTTTCTAGCTAGAGTTTTCGTGACAGTGCAAGAAATGATGTAACTACGAGAGCTGTTATTTTCTTAACATGTCTGTCCCAAGAAGTACTTCTCGAGAATAGTGAGTAGTGATGGCGTAGGAAGTCATAACAGGGACAGTCACTACAGAGTGCCTGTCCTGATAGGGGAAAAGGTTCGAACGTTGGAGAAAAACGACGAGGATAGTCATCAAGAGGTGACTGTCCTCGCTAGAAATCACTCGCATGAAATCAACAGTGCCTGTCCCAATAAGAAGAAGTTAGGCAGGGGTGCCGCTGTGAAAGCGGAATTGGCTGTCGGGTGCTTGGATGAGTTCGGCTTCGCGCTCGCCGATGGTTTGGATGCGGTCGCGAATGCCTTTGCCGGCGATGGTTTCTGCAAGCGTGAGATAATCTTGATAATGGCGTGCTTCCGAGCGCAGTAGCGAGATGTAGAACTTTTGCAGTTCATCATCGAGGTGCGGGGCGACTTTAGCAAAGCGCTCGCAGGAGCGTGCTTCAATGTAGGCGCCAATAATCAATTTATCGACCAAGGTTGCCGGCTCGTGAGTGCGTGCCGCGCGCATTAATCCTTTGGCGTAGCGACCTGCTTCTAACGGTTGATAAGGAATGCCGCGTGCGTCCATGATTTCAATCACTTGCTCAAAATGATGAAACTCTTCTTTGATTAATCGGACCATTTTATCAATCAAGGCTTGACCGTGTGCAAAGCCCGCTTTAGGGGTTAAAGGTGCACTGAGACCGTTTTTGCGCGCGTGGAAGATCTCATCGCGAACGCCGCGATAGACAAAGTCCTCATAGGGTTTGGCCCATGCCAGCAGTTGCTCGCCACTCGCCGCGTCGACCGCATACTTACGGATCAACCACATCGCGGTTTGGCTGGCTTTTAATTCGCAGTTTGCGTGATCGCGCAAAAGAATCGATTGGTTGTCAGGCTGAATGGCCGCTTCAATCCAACTGTCGGGGGTTTGACAGTGCAGAAAACCATGAATAGGGGTGAGTAGGGTATTAATTTCTTGGCGTAGCATGCCGGAAACACTCTCAGACTGACAACAATGGCTGGGCATTATAAACAGATGGGATGCAAGCGCAAAGAGCTGGCAGCGCAGGAGGCGCTGCCAGGTGGGCGAATTCGGCCTACTTGTTCGATGCCCAAGGGGAACGGTATTGAATACCGAACTTGTCTAAACGCGGTAATTGCGCTTTGAGTCTGGCCAGATAATCGAGCCAGTCACGGCGCTCACTGTGGCTCCAAGCCGCTTCCGCAATGGCGGTAAGCCTTGGAAATACCATGTAATCGAGCCTGTCCTGATTGGTGATCAGTTCACTCCAGAGTGCACATTGCACGCCTAGCATGTGCTCACGGGCGGGGTCGTCACTGGCGAGGCTTGCCAGAGGCTCATATTGGTAGGCTTTCTCTAATGGCGTGACGCCCGCCCAGTCGAGCCCAGGCTCGGTGGCAGCATAATCTTGCACCATATCGAGATAGGTCGCCTGACCGGGGGTTAAAATCACATCAAAACCGTGCTTTGCACAGTGCAATGCGGCGTCTTCGCTTTGCCATGAATAGATCACGGTATTCTTGCTGACTTTATCGCCGTGCTGCACTTCTTCCCAGCCAACCATACGTTTGCCCAAGGCGCGTAGCTTTTGTTCAGCGTAGGTCAGTATCTGTCCCTGTAGCGAAGCGGTCGTTTCTCCGTTCATGCGTCTGTCCCGATAAATTGGGCTATCCGTCCATACCCCGTCAGGGACTTCATCGGCGCCAATATGGACCCATGAGGCAGGAAAAAGCTCGGCGACTTCACTTAATACCGTATCTAAAAATCGATACGTGCCATCAAGGGCTGGCGATAATACGTTATCGGTGTAGTGTTGTACGCTGCGGTAAGTAGAGCGGTCGTCGGCATCGTGTAGCCAATCAGGCAGCGCTTTGATGGCTGCGCGACAGTGGCCGGGAATATCAATTTCTGGAATGACGGTAATACCTCGGGCCGCGGCGTATTCAATCACGTCACGCACCTCTTCTTGGCGATAATAGCCTTCGTGACGTTCTGCAATATGACTGAATTGCGGAGCAAGGCGGGTATTGGGGCCGCGTTGACTCCCATAGCGCGTCAATTCAGGCAGAGCTTTAATCTCCAGTCGCCAGCCTTCATCGTCGGTTAAATGCCAGTGAAAGGTATTGAACTTAAAATAGGCTAACTGGTTAATCAGTCGCTTTACCGTGTCCACCGAATGAAAATGGCGCGAGCAATCGAGCATCATCCCTCGATAAGCAAAGCGTGGGGCATCGCTGATTTTGATTGCCGGTATTCGAAGCTGTGTTTCATGCTCTTGGCAAAGTTGTAATAGCGATGCGCAGCCGTGAATAAACCCGCGCTCAGCACAGGCTTGGATGACCACGCCTTGGTCGGTGACGGTGAGTTGATAGGCCTCATCACGGTGTGCGATATCTCGAAGTGCCGAGTCGGGTAATGGGCGCAAAATGATCGCATGATCGCCGGTCACCGCATCTTGATGGCGTGGGTCGAGTGCAATATCGGCTTGCGGATACATGCGAACCCATTCGTTGCTTAGCCACTGTGCGGCGGGCAGGGCCTCTGGATCCACCGCGATTAATGGTGTTGTGGGTGAAAGCGTAAAGTACCCTGGCTGGTGGCACACTGATTTGGGCACCGGAATAATGGCGTGCTCGGCGGGATGAACATCTGGAATCGTTGAGCGTGTGGTGTGGGTGTGCGCCAAGTTAATAGGAGTGAGCATCACTGAATATTGCTCGCCATTGGCATAGAGCAGTGCATCTTTAAAGCCGGCACAAAGGAACCGCAATGGCGGCGTGTGGGCATCAAACTCGATGTATAAGCTTTGATTGGCATCGAGAGTTTGATGCGCCGGTGTAATGACGCAATAACTACCGATTTGCTCAATACTGCCTTGTGACAGGGTATTGGGGTTGATGAAGCGATCAAACAGTACCGCAATGGACAGCGCTTCCAACGAACGGTCGGTGAGATTATGCAAGGTTAACCCCATTCGGCTGCGCGGTGGGGTGTCATTGGGGTACTCGTTGATCACACTAAGATCGAGCCGGTAAGTCATCACGCGTTCTCCTTGTTCGAGTGGCCGTTGCCAACCAGTGTTTGCGCACTGATGGCGAGCATAAACCAGCTTGCATGTGGTAACCACTGCTCGCCCCATCGCCAGTTTTGCGCCATATCATCGCAATATGGTGCGGGGTTGAAGGCAATCTGTGTTTCATCCTCCATCCCTGCGGTAATGCCATTGCAGATCCCCCCTTTGGCATTAAAAAATCCCAAGTGCGGTAGGTAATCTGGGTTGTTGTGACCATGTCCGTCGAGCATGCAGATATCAAATGGGTTTAAACCGAGGATCCAATTAAGCGCCCGTTGGCTAAAGGTGTGGAGGGCCGCATTTAGCGCATTGTCTTGAATATGGCGCGTGGCATGACATGCAAAGGTTGCCAGCGACCCCAAGCGTGCATTCTCGCCTTGCCACCAATAGCCGGTTTCATTGTGGTGAGGAATAAAGTGACGTACCTGTTTGACGCCTTCGACGGGTTTGACGTACTGACGTGGATACGCGAATGGATTATCGGCGGTTTGTGTTAGGTTGAGCTCAAACTGGCAGGCGCGTTCCAGTGCTGTTTGCGCGATAGCTTGATGGCTGGGGTCGGTTTCCACATCGAGGTAGCGAACTAATGCCAAGCCGGGTAGACCTGCATCGGCGGCATGGTAAAACGGGCGGCCGCCATCAGTATTTGCTGACCAATAATACTGACAGGTTTCATCACTGCACTGCCGTGCTATCAGCTTTGTCATCCAGCCTTGTGCCTCGTTCAAGAAGGGACAGTCACTGTTCGCACTAATGTGTCTGTCCTCAGAACCTAAAGGTGCCTGTCCCGCTAAATAAGCGTGACTGTCCCCGGTAGATTGCTCCTCGATAGACTGCCGAGTGGCGTGATGCAACTCACATGCGGCGAGAAGGGCGCAGGTTTCGTCAATAATGTTGGGCTCACCGTCATCAAGGTAATGATGGTTATGTTCAACCAAATGCCAGTAGCCGCGAATGGCGGCATCTAAATAGCGTGCTTGTTGGTCTGGATCCGCGCAAAGCGGGGCTCGGCTTGCGGCGGCAAGGGCTGCAATCGCCATGCCACCACCTTGACGAAAACCGGCCTGGTAAGCCTCACTCATTACTCCATCTTGCGTCTCATAAGCGCAAAGGGTGCGGCGCTCCGGATCTTTCGACCATTGATCAAACACCGTCATATAAAAAAAGCCACTAGTGTGTTGCATACGGAGAAGAAAATCAGCGCCGTGTTTCGCTTCATCGGCTAAGCGCGTGCGCATAAACGCGGGGAGCGTGTCCGAGCTAAATTGGCTGGTAAGATCGGCCAGTCCCCAAGCCAATAGCGGGATTTGTTGCGGATTAAAGTAATTGGCGTAGGAAAGGTGGCTCAGGTATTTGCTCACATCGCCAGAGGCATCGTACCAACCGCCGGATACATCCACGCGTTCATCAGAGCCGAATACCTTGGCGTGCTGATCCGCGTGTTCATAGATGCCGCTACACCGCTGCGATTTAAAATAATGCAGCAGATCGGAAAACGTGGTGTGAAACAGGCAATCGTCAATGATCTCAAACGGATGCGAATACACAGGTGTTTCTGCTAGTAATGCTAGTTGATAGCGTCCACGATGCGCAAAGGCAGAAAAATCGAGGGTATAAGCCGTGCCAGTCTGCCAGTTGCTTAACTGTGTGCCTTGGTGTAATTCAAACTGCGCGACCACGTTATCGAGTGGTGCTGTGTCTGTCCCACGAACAAAAGTGTCTGTCCCGTGAGTACCGTGAGTAAGAGTGTCTGTCCCCGTAAAATTTCCCGTAAAATTTTGCGCGCCTTCTGCGGCATCATTAAAGTGCCTGTCTCCAGACGAGGAGGCAGCTTTGTCCGCCGAGCTAAATGTGCCTGTCCCCTTAAGAGGAGGCAGGGAAATCAGTGCCACAGGTGTGCCGGTGAGGCGGTCGCTGTCACTGACGATCACCGCGTATTTGTCACCGTGTAACGAGTAGCCAATGTGATTGGTCAGCACTTGCATGATGGTATCCTTATTGGTCGCTATTGCTCGTACAAATAGCAGCGCACATAGTGGTTGTCGGCGAGCTTGGTCACGCGGGGCAACTGCTCAGTGCATTTGGCTGTCGCATGTGGGCAGCGGCCAGCAAAAGGGCAGCCGACAGAATCCGGCGTCCACAGAGGAATTTCACCCTTGTTGCCCTTTAGTTTTTCGTGAATAGACTTGCTCGGGTCGGGCACGGCTGAGACCAATAGCTGGGTGTAAGGATGCTGAGGGCGATGAATAATCTCTTCGGTGTCTCCCCATTCGACCATATGGCCGACGTACATCACTGCCAAGTCTTCAGCAATGTAACGCGCGGTGGCGATATCATGGGTGATGTAGAGCAGCGACATTTGCTTCTCCACTTTCATTTCTTCCATCAGATTAAGTACACCGGCACGAATCGACACATCCAGCATCGAAGTTGGCTCATCGGCGAGTACCACTTCCGCGCCGACGGCGATGTTCCTCGCCAGGTTAATCCTCTGACGCTGGCCGCCCGACAGCTGGTGGGGGAATTTCTCCGCTGTTTCTTTGGCCGGAGTGAGGCCCACTTGCTCGAGCAGCTCGAACACCCGCTCTTTCAACTGAGCTTTATCGCGCTTGGCGACTTTTTTGTGGATCAATAACGGGCGCGCAATATGGTGAAACACATTATGCGTGGGGTTGAGCGAGCCAAAAGGGTCTTGCCAGACCATTTGCAGGCCTTCGCGATAGCGCATCAGCTCATCACGTTTTTTAATGGTGGTGATATCGCGGCCGCGATATTCAATGCAGCCATCGGTCGGGGCATACATTTTGGCAATCATTTTCGCGGTGGTGGATTTGCCCGAGCCCGATTCCCCCACCACGGCAAGTCCACGACCTTTGTACATTTTGAACGAGACATCATTGATCGCTCGCATCATGGGTTGTTTAAGGGCATGGCTGTTAATGGGAAAATCTTTCACCACGTTTTTCCCTTCAACCAGCAGTTCTCCAAAACCTGTACTCATCACTGACTTCCTCACATTGGCGCGTTATTAGAGTTTTTGTTGGGCGATGGGCTCGCCGTATAGATGGCAGTTGGAATACCGGCCCGATTCGATTTGGCGCAGCGCCGTTTGCGTGGTGCGACATCGCTCATGCACCTGAGCACAGCGCGCTTGAAAGCGGCAGCCGGTCGGGATTTCGAGCAAGTTGAGCGGATTGCCTGGGATCCCCGTAAGCTGGCGCTTCGGCCCGGTGAGTGAGGGGAATGAGCTGCCCAGCCCTTCGGTGTAGGGGTGATAGGGATTGTTGAGCACCTGTTTGGACGGTGCGACTTCAATCAGCTCACCGGAATACATGATCCCAATCCGATCGGAAAACTCCACCATGAGCGATAAATCATGGGTGATAAACAGAATCGAAAAGCCAAACTCTTCTTTTAACGCGTAGATTTTTTGCAAGATCTCACGCTGCACCACCACATCTAATGCGGTGGTGGGCTCATCCATGATGATCATTTTCGGGTTTAAGGCCAGCGCAATGGCAATTACCAAGCGCTGACGCATCCCGCCCGAAAACTGGTGCGGATAATCGGTCAGGCGGCTAGGGTGAATATCGACAATTTCCAGCAAGCCTTGAGCCCGTTTGACCGCGTGTTTGCGGGTCAGGTTGGTGTGGCGCATCAACACATCGCAAAACTGCTCTTCGAGTGTCAGCACTGGATTAAGGGCATTCATGGCGCTTTGAAACACCATCGACATCTCCCGCCAGCGAAAATCACGCATGCGGGCGTCGCTGTAATCGAGGATATTTTCGCCGTTAAAGATGACTTCGCCGCCGGTAATAAACGCAGGTGGCTTGTGCAGGCGCATCAGTGAAAAGGCGACGGTGGATTTACCGCATCCCGATTCGCCAGCCAGCCCAAAAACTTCACCGGGGGCAATGTCAAAACTAACGTGATCACAGGCTCGGACATCACCGGCATCGGTAATGTAGTCCACGCACAGGTCACGGATTGAGATAAGTGGGGTGCGACTCATGATTTATCTCCACTGATCAGCATGTGTTCGGCAACGGGATTCTCGTCGCGGGCTTTCTTTTCTTGTTGGCTGAGTTTTTTCCAGCGCTTCATCCCTTTTTGTGCACGTAATTGCGGGTTGGCAATTTCATCCACGGCGAAGTTGAGTAATGCAAGCCCCGTCACCAGTAAGGTCAGCGCAATACAAGGCGCGAGCAGCTCCCACCACGCGCCAATTAGCATGGATGAAGAGGTTTGCACGTTGTAGAGCATGATCCCCCAGCTGATGGTGTTGGGATCGCCAAGGCCTAGAAAGGAGATAATCGACTCCATGGCAATGGCATACATTACCGAGCCAATAAAGCTGGCGCCGACAATCGGCACCAAGTTAGGCAAGATCTCGACAAAGGTGATACGAAAGCGCGACTCACCCAGCACTTCGGCAGCTTTCACGAACTCTTTTTCGCGCAGGGCAAGGGTTTGCGACCGGACTACCCGTGCGCCCCACGCCCAGGAAGTACAGCCAATAATGATGGCGATCGTCAGCGGTCCGGCTTCGCCGATAAACGCGGCTAGCACGAACAAGAGTGGGTATTGCGGAATCACCAACATAATATTCATCGCGGCAGTAAGCACATCGTCAACCCAACCGCCTAAATAGCCGGCGGTAATACCAATTAAGGTGGCGAGCACACACACGGTGATGCCTGCCCCAAAACCCACCGCTAACGAAACACGGGCGCCATGTACTAACTGCGACCAGACATCACGACCCATACGGGTGGTACCAAGGACATGGTCGGCCTTTTTCGACATCAGTAGGGTGCGACGATCATCCGCTAAGTGTGTGGCGACCCAGCCGTCTGGATTTGCTTGCGCCGCTTTGACGATAAAGCTTGGGTATTCATGCGGGTTACCGGTGCGTTTATCAGGTGCATGCTGGGTTAATAAAGGCGCGAAGACCGCCATTAATATAAATAGGCCAACAATGATGGAGCCTGCGCGGGCAATTTTATTGCGTACGATAAGGGTGAGGAGATCTTTCATGTTATTTGCCTCCTTTGCGCAGGCGTGGGTCAAGTACCACGTACAGCATGTCAGCAATTAAGTTAAACGAGAGCATAAACAAGGTCATAATCAGCAGCTGGCCTTGCAGGACTTGGTAGTCACGCGCGTTGATCGCATTCAAGAGCACCGAGCCAAGACCGGGGTAGTTAAAAATGATCTCCACAATCAGTTGGCCCCCGATGGCAATACCCAGCGACATTGATAGCGCCGTGACACTGGGCAAGAGCGCGTTCCGGGCGGCGTAGTTAAATACCACGCGGTTTTCACTTAACCCTTTGCCGCGGGCCATGGTGATGTAGTCTTCCGCAAGCAGGTTAATCATGTTGTTGCGCATGTTGACCAAAAAGCCGCCCACTTGAATGATGGAGGCACAAAAAAGCGGGAGTACGGCGTGATAGGCCACATCTTTAATAAAGGCCCAGCTGGTCCAGTCAGGGGTAACGCCCGGCGTGTAGGCGTATCCGGTTGGAAACCATTTCAGCCCAATCGCGAAAATAAACAGCGCCAACATGGCGATAACCACTTGTGGTACCGCTTGGATGATTAGCATTCCTGGGGTGATCACAGCATCGTATTTTCCGCCGCGCTTCCAAGCGGCAAAAATCCCCAAAATCGAGCCCAACGAGAAAGACAGCAGCACTGCACTGCCGGCGAGAAACAGCGACCAGCCAAAGGCTTTGCCGAGGAGCTCGTTTACTGACAACGGATAAAATTGGATGGAGGTGCCTAAATCCCAGCTCAACACGTTTTTCATGTAGGTGAAATACTGCATATAGAGGGGGCCATCGACAAAGCCCAGTAGTTGTTTCATTGCCTCAATTCGCTCTGGAGTGACTTGCACCGAGGCGTTGGCAAACATCATGGTGACAGGATCACCGGGCATGGCACGAGGAATAATAAAATTGAGTGTTGCTGCCACTAAAAGGGCAATCATGTAAAAAGTTAGCCGTCGGAAAAAATAACCCATAACCCACACCTTACACAGCGAAGTGGTGATGTTCGTGGCGTGAACACCGTGGAAAAGCGGGCGCGCAAGGCGCCCGATATTGGTTACTGAACGGGCTTAAGGTCCAGCACATGAAGAAGACGCTCAGGAATGCCGGCCCAGATCGAGGGGCGACCTTTCGGATTGTCTTCGTTCCACCAACCGGTGAAGCGGGTGGTGTTGTATTGATACATTTGAGCGCCAGAAAGCACCGGAATCGTGACCTGATCCTTGGCGATAATCGCTTGGATTTGGTGGGCAATCTCCAGCTGCTCGGCCTTGTCCGCGGTTTTGTAGAAGCTGTCTAGCAGCTTGTCGAGCTCAGCATTTTGGTAATAATGCATTGCGAACCGCGGCATGCCATCCCCTTCCTGTAAGTTGGAGTTATACGCGCTATTCCAATAGGTATAAGGATCAGCACCGTGGAAGTAGTTGGTGTAGGCGACGTCGTAGTCGGCTTCGAGCATCGCTTGGCGGTATACCGAGAAATCAGGGGTACGTGCTTTGGCTTTGATACCGGCCTCGGCAAGTTGCTCAACCGTTAGTTGAACGGTGTTGTTGAAATCGGTCCAGCCATTGGGGGATTGGATCTCGAGCTCAAACGACTTACCTGATGGCGTTTCCACAAAGCCATCACCGTCTTGATCTTTAAAGCCGGCTTTAGCGAGCAGTGCTTTGGCGCCGTCTAGATCGTACGTATTGTATTGGCGATATTTTTCATGCACTGCTTCGTCGGACCAAGACTCAAAGGCATAACCTAAGCCAGAGGCGAAGTCGTTTACCGTACCACCACCATAAAATGCGATATCAATGATGGTTTGACGGTCCAGCGCCATCGAGAATGCACGACGGAAGTCGACATTGGTTAGCGCTTCACGCTTGGCAGGGTCTGGGTCATTAAAATTGACCATAAAGGCTTGGGTGCCAGCGGCAGGGTACCAATAGTGATGGTTTGGATTGGCCGCGGCATAGGTGCGATCAATGTCAGGAATGAACGATGAGGTCCAGTCCATTTCGCCGTTGATCACTTTACTTAAAAACTGATCGTTATTGGCAATTTGTGGTACGCGCAGACAGTCAACATCGAGGTTGTCGTTATCCCAATAATGCGGGTTACGACATTGAATATAGAGCTGTGACGTGAAGGTATCGATGGTGGTGAAGGGGCCAGAGCCTACCGGGTTTTCATTGGTGTAAGACGCGGGCTCTTCAACATTTTTCCAGACGTGTTCAGGCACCACAGGTACTTTCGCAATTTCGTAGGGGACATTCGAGTTTGCCTCAGTGAGTTCAAAGCGGACGGTGTAGTCGTCTAGCTTCTTCACGTCATCAACCCATTGGTTAATCCCAGATTGATCCAACTCAGGGTGGTTTTTGACCAAATCAAACGAATACACCACATCATCGGCGGTATAGGCTTCACCGTCTGACCATTTCACCCCTTCGCGAAGGGTGAAGGTGACACTTTTCAGGTCATCCGCCATTTCATAGCCACTCGCGAGACGAAAGACAGGCTGGTTGCCTTTCATTTCGTTAAACACCACTAAAGGCTCATAGATAAAGTCAGTGGTGGTGTGCAGATAGGTAGCGCCGAGGAAAGGGTTAAAGTTACGGACAAAAGTATTGAATTCTTTCGGGTGGATAGTGAGCTCACTGCGCTCGGCGGCACTGACGCCAGCACTTGCGCTCAGCGCACCGATAATTGCAGAGGCAAGTAGGGTCTTGCTGGCAACTCTAATGTTACTCGAAAACATAGCCATTCCTTACTGTTGCTTTCAGTTCACGTGATGGATAGTGAGCTCGTTGCTTACAACCTTCGCGAGCTCAAGCTTACTGTGTTGCCGACCCTGACGTTGTGATTATGGATGGGATGCCCCAAGCGATACTTGTTGCTCCAGGCCAGCAAACACCTTCACTAAGCCCAAGTTAAGTGAAGGCTGCAATGTGAATAATCGTTAAAACCGTAAAAAAGCGCGACGTTGACGTTATTTTCGTTAAAAAAAACAGCTAAAAAGGTTGTCCGCTTCAGGATGCAATTACGATTCTCTCCTGATAACGACCCTGGATGGGATTATAAT
>NZ_MUEW01000018.1:0-45367 GCF_001995655.1 Salinivibrio sp. IB868 | reverse complement strand
CGTTGATAGGCAGGGTGTGTAAGCGCTGTGAGGCGTTGAGCTAACCTGTACTAATTGCCCGTGAGGCTTAACCATACAACACCCAAGAGGTTTTGGGTTGGACTCGAATAAAGCCAGTTGATTGTGGCGAGAACGAACAGCTTTCTAGATTACCGAATTTGCTTGGCGACCATAGCGCTTTGGACCCACCTGACTCCATGCCGAACTCAGTAGTGAAACGAAGCAGCGCCGATGGTAGTGTGGGGTCTCCCCATGTGAGAGTAGGACATCGCCAGGCTTTGATTACAATTGATTAAAGCAAAGAGATATAAGTCTTTAGTCATACAGAATTGGTGCGGAGTGGTAGTTCAGTTGGTTAGAATACCGGCCTGTCACGCCGGGGGTCGCGGGTTCGAGTCCCGTCCACTCCGCCACTACTTAGAAGCCCTGCTAATTTTAGTAGGGTTTTTTTGTTATTGGCAGGTTCGCCCTGCGGGCGAATGAGTCCCGGTTGCCCGCAACCCCGGCCCTCCGCCACTACTTAGAAACCCTAGCTGAAAAGCTGGGGTTTTTTGCATTTAAGCCCCAGCATCATTGTGTTGGGGCTTTTTGTGTTTATCGCATGACATCGAGTAGGGCGTTGAGTAAAGGCTCTTTAACGCGGGCGGCTTTACAACAAAGGCCCAGTTCGAGAGGTTGCACAATTTCTTGGCGTAATCGCTCAACCTTGTCTTTTACTGGGCTGTTATCAATCACTACATCGGGCGCGACACCAATACCACAGCCCAATGCCACCATACTGACAATCGCCTCATGGCCTGCTATTTGTGCGTAGACGTTTGGCTCGATACCTTTACTGGTCAACCATTGATCAGCGAGTTCGCGCGCTGTCCCTGCTTCGGGCAAGATTAATGGTGTGTGCTGCCAGTCAATGGCTTGTAGGTCAATGCCACTGCTGGCCATTGCCGGTGCGATAACCGACAAACTGACTGTATCAATCGGTTGAAACACCAAGCTGGATGACAAGCGTTTGGGTTTAGCGGCAATGGCAATGTCGGCGCTATTGTCTTGCACCTTCTCTTCTGCTTGGGCGGGATCGCCAGTCAGAAGCTGTAGCTCGATATTTGGGTATTGTTGACGAAACCGCGCGAGGAGCTCAGGTAAATGGCTATAGCTTGCAGTGACCGAACAAAAGAGCGTGAGCTTACCGCCGAGCAAAGAGGCATGTTCATTGATACTGGCTTTAGTGGTGTGCCAAAGCTGAAGAATATCGCGTGCGACGGGAAGCAGCGTTTTACCTGCTGGGGTGAGATCGACCGCTTTATTGGTGCGAATAAACAGCGGCTGACCGATATCTTCTTCAAGACGTTGGATGATTCGGCTCAAGGCTGAGGGGCTGACGTGCATCGCTTGTGCGGCCCGGGTGTAGCTTTTGGTGTCACAGAGATGGAGGAAGCCCGTGAGTTGCTTTGCATTCATGATTTTATTGTTGCTGTAATTGCAATGTTATATTGTGAATATATCACTTTAGGCAATATAGTGGTTAGGGTAGTATCAAAAATACGCGGTGAAAACACACCCAATCACGGATTTGAATCAATGGAGCACCCCATGGCGAACTACTTTAATACCCTGAATTTGCGTCAACAATTGGGACAATTAGGCGTATGCCGATTTATGGATCGTGACGAATTTTCCACCGAGGCCGAATTTCTCAAAGGTAAAAAAGTGGTGATTGTCGGCTGTGGTGCGCAAGGGCTCAACCAAGGCTTAAACATGCGCGACTCGGGTCTTGATGTGGCTTATGCACTGCGACAGGCTGCCATTGATGAAAAGCGTCCTTCTTATCAGAACGCGGCTGAGAATGGATTTGAAGTGGGTAGCTACCAAGATTTGATCCCACAGGCAGACTTGGTGATTAACCTTACACCAGATAAACAGCACTCCAATGTCGTCGAAACCGTGATGCCACTGATGAAAGAGGGCGCCGCGCTCGGTTACTCACATGGTTTTAATATTGTCGAAGTCGGTCAGCGTATCCGTGAAGACATTACTGTGGTTATGGTGGCACCTAAGTGTCCGGGTACCGAGGTGCGTGAAGAATATAAACGCGGCTTTGGTGTGCCGACGCTGATCGCTGTCCATCCAGAAAATGATCCTAAAGGTGAAGGCTTTGAGATTGCGAAAGCGTGGGCAGCTGCAACCGGTGGCCACCGTGCTGGCGTACTTGCCTCTTCATTCGTGGCAGAAGTGAAATCCGATCTGATGGGCGAACAAACCATCCTGTGTGGGATGCTGCAGGCAGGCTCGGTCGTTTGCTATGAGAAAATGATCGCAGAAGGTGTTGAGCCAGGTTATGCGGGTAAACTGATTCAGTATGGTTGGGAAACCATTACGGAAGCGCTAAAGTTCGGTGGCATCACTCACATGATGGATCGCTTATCCAACCCAGCGAAGATCAAAGCTTTCGAGCTATCGGAGTCGCTTAAAGAACTGATGCGCCCCCTCTATAACAAACACATGGATGACATCATCGCTGGCCATTTCTCCGCGACCATGATGGCCGATTGGGAAAACGGCGATAAAGACTTGTTCACATGGCGTGAAGAAACCGCACAGACCGCGTTTGAAAACTATCCCGAGTCGGATGTAAGCATCAATGAGCAGGAGTTCTTTGATAACGGTATTTTGATGGTAGCTATGGTGCGTGCAGGGGTCGAGCTTGCTTTTGAAGTCATGGTGTCATCTGGCATTATCGAAGAATCAGCGTATTACGAGTCATTGCATGAATTGCCTTTGATTGCCAATACTATTGCGCGTAAGCGCTTGTACGAGATGAACGTGGTCATTTCCGATACGGCTGAGTACGGCAACTACTTATTCGCAAACGTGGCGACACCGCTGCTGCGCGAACACTTTATGCCAACAGTGAGCGCAGATGTGATTGGTAAAGGGCTTGGAGAAACCTCTAACCAGGTCGACAACGCCACCTTAATCGAGGTCAATGACCGTATCCGCAACCACCCAATTGAGTATATCGGTGAGGAATTGCGCGGCTATATGACCGATATGAAACAAATTGCGCTCGACAAATAAAAGCGCGGATCGTTTGAGATAACGCGGAAGAGAAGCCTGGCCTGAGGGTCAGGCTTTTTTATATCTGCGTGGGTTATTCTTGGTTATCTGTCGATTGACCCACTTTTGTTTCCATGGCATCCAGCTTGGCTTCGAGTTCGGTGAGCTTTTGACGGGTGCGCAGTAACACCTGGGTTTGTACATCAAACTCCTCACGGCTTACTACATCCAGCTTAGTCAGTTGGCCTTGGATGGCTTGGCGCACACGGCTTTCCATATCCGTGCCTAACTCTTTAACAGGCTGAGGCATGGCGTCGTGAATTTGCTTGGCCATTTGCTCAAGTTTTTTGGGGTCAAACATGGAATACTCCTTTATTAACTGTCTTTATTCTATGTAAATACGCACAGCTTGTCGAAAGGATGATAAAAGAAAAGGGCCCGAAGGCCCTTTGGGTTAGTGTGATGCGCGATAGTCTTCATCGAGCTTATCAAGTTCATCGTCTTCGACAAACACAGGCAGTGGTTTGTGCTTGCTGGCCAGGTAGGTGTAAATCACTGGCAGAACGAATAGCGTGAATAACGTACCGATAGCGAGACCCGCTACGATCACAATCCCGATGCTAAAGCGTTGCTCGGCGCCTGCGCCGGTGGCGAACATTAGCGGGATGAGGCCTGCAATCATCGCGGCAGTGGTCATTAAGATCGGACGCAGACGAATTTTGGCCGCTTCTTTTACCGCGTCCATTCGGCTGGCTTGATGATGCAGTTGCTGCTCTTTAGCCACCTCACAGATCAGAATACCGTGTTTGGTAATCAGACCTATCAAGGTTATCAACCCGACTTGTGAGTAGATGTTCATTGATGACAGCCCCCACGCGAGAGCAATTAAGGCACCACAAATCGCAAGTGGCACAGAGACCAAGATCACCAGTGGGTCGAGCAAGGATTCAAACTGAATCGCCAGTACCAGATAAATGATCGCTAAGGCGAACAAGAAGGTGGCATACAGCGCGCTGCCTTCTGTCACGTATTGGCGAGACTCACCGAGGTAATCGTGCTGATAGCCTTTAGGCAACTCTGCTGCCTTGCTTTCGAACCAATCCACCGCGGTACCCATGGTGACACCGGGCGCAGATACCGCACTGATGGTCGCAGCGTTTAGCTGATTAAAGTGCGGGAGTGAGCGAGGCTCCGCGGTGACTTCAATGTCAATCAGCGAGCCCAGCGGAATGGAATCACCGTTGGCCGCACGAACATAGTAGCTCTCAATGGACTCAGGGTTGAGGCGATATTTACGCTCCACTTGCGGGATCACCTCATATGAGCGGCCATCAAAGTCGATACGGTTGACGTAGCCATCCGCCATCATGGTGCCAATGGTGGCGCCAATATCACGCATCGTCACGCCATATGACCCAGCTTTGTCTTTATCAATGCTGATATTCATGGTGGCCGAATCAAAGTTAAGGTTCAGCTCCGAATAGACGAAGTTCGGGCTAGATTGTACCTCGGACATAATTTCGGCGGTCACTTGATAGAGACTTTCGAAATTATTCGGGGTCGTCACCACAAATTGGATCGGCAAGCCGGAGGAGGCACCGGGCAGTTCTGGCATTTCAAAGGTGGTGACCTTCATACCCGGAATGTCTTTCACTTCGTCAGCCATGCGTTTTACCACTTCGGACTGACTGGCTTCCCGCTCACTCCAAGGCACCAGTGAGGCGATACCAAACGCTTGATTCGATTTCGGCACCCCAGAAAAGACCTGAGAAAAGGCCACTTCTGGTTGTTCGTCGAGCTTTTGGTTCACTTCCGCCATGCTGTTTTGGATGTAATCTAGGTTAGCCGTCGAGGGCGCCGTCCCCATCATGACTACCACGCCTTTATCTTCCGATGGTGCGAGTTCACTGGGGATAAAATTAAATAGCACGGGTAAAGAGGCAAAGACGATGACCGCAAAAGATACCACCACAGGACGGCGTTGCATCACCTTACTAAGAAGATGAGCATACTTGTCGGTCATTCCATCCAAGAAGCGGTGAACGGCAAGTTCAAAGCGACTTGGCTTGGCGTTGGCTTTCAGCATGGTCGAACACATTACCGGTGAGAGTGTTAATGCGACAATCCCGGAGACAAACACTGCCCCAGCAAGCGTTAACGCAAACTCTTTAAACAGCGAGCCGGTGATCCCGCCCATCATGGCGATAGGGGCATACACCGCCGCCAACGTCAGTGTCATGGAGATAACTGGCACGGCAATTTCCCGTGTACCAATAATGGCCGCGCGGAAAGGGGACTCTCCCAGCTTGATATGGCGGTCGATGTTTTCCAATACCACGATCGCATCGTCGACCACCAAGCCGATAGCCAGCACCATCGCCAGCAGGGTCATCAAGTTCAGTGAGAAGCCAATCATTTCCATCACCAGCGCCACACCAATCAGGGATAGCGGAATGGTGATAATAGGGATAATTACCGCGCGGAATGAGCCCAAGAACAGGGTGATCACCACCAACACGATCAGTGCCGCTTCAATGATGGTTTTGATCACCTCATTGATGGACTCATTGATTGCATTAGATGAGTCATACAGCACATTCATCTCGATATTGCTTGGCATGTTGCGCTCAACTTCCGGCAACATATCCATGACGTCAGCGGCAATATTGATGGGGTTAGCCGACGGGGTGGCATTGATCGCGGCGACAACCGCCTCAGAGCCATTGGCCAGTGCACGTACCCGATCATGGCTTTTCTCGAGTGAGACCTTAGCGATGTCTCCGAGGCGTACGACACGACCATCTTGGGTATCCACCACCAAGTTACTCAGCTCTTCAGGGGTGGAGACCTGGGTATCGGCACTGCCGTTATAGATCATAAAGGTACCAATCGCCTGACCGGTGGCCGACTGGTAGTTGTTGGCATCAAGCACGGACATCACGTCGGTGGCCGCCAGCTTAAATGCCGCCATTTTCTCCGGATCGAGCCACACGCGAAGGCCATACTTCACCCCGCCGTAAAGGTCGATTTTGGAAACACCATCCACGGTAAACAGCTGAGGTTTGACCACGCGTTCGAGGTAGTCGGTGATCTGACTGGAGTCGAGCTCGGGTGAGGTAAAACCAACATACATCACCGCGGTGGTCGAACCGGTCGACATCGATACTGACGGATCTTCGGCTTCAGCGGGGAGCTGAGCACGCACCGAGTTTACCTTGGCGAGAATATCGGCCAAGGCGGCATTAGGGTCGGTATTAAGCTTCATATTGACCGTAATGGTCGAAGAACCAAGCACCGACTCTGAGGTCATAAAGTCAATATTATCAGCTTGGGCCACGGCTTGTTCGAGTGGCGTCGTAATGAAGCCCTGAATCAAGTCGGCGCTGGCGCCATAATAGCTGGTTGTGATGGTGACCACGGTATTGGTCATTTCCGGGTATTCCCTGACTTGCATCTTAAATAAAGATTGCAGGCCGAGCAGCGCAATCAGAATACTGATTGACGCGGCTAGCACGGGGCGCCGGATAAAAATATCAGTAAAGCGCATCACATCCTCGTCTTACAATTGAGGTAATTGTTCTGGTGGTGTGAGAGCGTCGTTTTCGACGATTTTCACTTTGGAGCCATTGCTTAACCGCACTTGGCCGGAGGTGACGACCTGATCGCCAGGCTGCAGACCTTCGATAATGCGTGCTTGATGGCCACGACGCTCACCGACTTTGAGCACTTGTTGGAACGCGCGTTTTTCCCCTTCTTCTTCGCGGATCACGTACACACTTTCCCCGTACAAGGTGAAATTAATCGCGGTTTGATCAATCACGATTTGCTCTTCAATGGTAGGTAGAACGATATCGGCACGGGCAAACATCCCTGAGCGCAACTGACCATCGTTATTCGGAATATTCGCTTCCACCTTGATAAGACCACTCTGGCTGTTGACCGCAGGCTCAATGGCACTGATAGAGCCGATGAATTCCTTTTCAGGATACGCATCGACAGTAATGCGCAACGGCTGGCTCAGACGGATTTTAGAAATATCTGTTTGTGGCACGGTAAAGCGCAGCTTCATCACCGAGGTATCCTCGAGGCGAGCAATATCCGTACCTGGCTGCAAGTATTCACCTAAGAAAACATCACGCAGGCCAATCACACCATCGAAGGGTGCTTGGATATTACGACGGGCAATGGTGGCTTTCAGTGCGTTAATGTCAGCTTGTAGCGAACGATAATTGGCCTCGGCTTCATCCAGCGCTTCTTTAGAGATAGAGCCTTTAGCAAACAGTCCTTGGTAGCGTTTAAACTTGGCTTCCGCCGCCGGTAGGCGCGCTTGGGTGCTGGCTAAATTGGCTTTTTCAACGCTCGAGTCGAGCTCGACCAGGTTTTGCCCACGCTCAACGGTTTGGCCAGACTCAAAATTAATCACATCGACGACACCGGCAATTTGGGTGGTTAAGGTGATCCCTTGGTTAGGCTCAACAAAACCAATGGCGTCAAGCGTTGGTGTCCAAGGCTCAGCCTCAACCGTCACCGCGGTGACTGGGTGGGTGGGCTCTGGCATGTTTGCCATATACTCTGCAATCTTTTGCTGCTTGAACAGGTTAAAGCCAATCACACTGCCAAACAGCAGCAGCGCGAGGATAACCATAAAGAAAAACCATTTTTTCATCGAAGTAAGCTCCGAACGTCGTTAGTGAAGAGAAATTGCATCCCAGCAAGCGTGGATCGCATCTGCGATAGCATGACTGTCCAGGGTTATAACACCCCGAACCTGTTTGCGAGCTAAACAAAAAGCGGGTTCGAGTCCCAAGGTGATTAATACCTCATCATCGAGGGGCTTGAGCACGCCTTGTTGCTTACCTTCTTGAAAGACTTGATAAAGGTCGGAGAAGGCATCTCGCTCCCGCTGAGCGTGTAACTGGTCGTCCCGTGGCAGCGCATCAAACTGGTCTCGAGACAATAGCAGATGATCGCGTTGTAGCATCATGGTCCAAGTATTGCGCCATAAGCGTTCAAACTGACGTTTGAGTGTTGGCTCATCCTTGACCCCTTGCTGGATATGGGTCGCACACTGCATCATCAGGTGTGAAGACAGTTGGCGAAGCAAATCATCCTTGTCTTTGAAATAGCGATAAATGGTCCCTGCAGCGACGTGTGCTTGTGTCGCCACTTGTTGCATTGAGACTTTATCGAGCCCGACCGTCGCGATTAATTGCTCGGTCGCGGCAAAGATTTGCGTACGTTTGTCCATAGATAATGCACCAAGCAATGAATGAACGTTCATTCATTTTAGAGGTTTTTTCGCGCAAATGACAAGCATAAAGTGTAGCAAGCAAAATGCACTCTGCTGCGGTGAGATAGACATCAGTTGGATTCGCTCTACAATGCTCATTCAGCCACTGATGAGGTGTTGTCACCATGAAACTTAACCCCGCGCAATCCGATGCCGTACGACATATCTCTGGACCTTGCTTGGTCTTGGCAGGGGCCGGCTCGGGAAAAACACGTGTCATTACCCATAAAATTGCCTATTTGGTTCAGCAATGTGGCTATAAAGCGCGCCATATCGCTGCGGTAACCTTTACCAACAAAGCGGCACGCGAGATGAAAGAGCGGGTAGCACAAAGTTTAGGAAAGCAAGAGTCGCGTGGTTTGATGGTGTCGACCTTTCATACCTTGGGCCTCAATATCATTCGGCGAGAATATAAAACCTTGGGGCTCAAGGCAGGCTTTTCGCTGTTTGATGATCAAGACCAATTAGCTTTGTTAAAAGCCCTGACCGAACAAGAGTTGGATAACGATAAAGATTTGCTCCGTCAGTTAGTGCATACCATTTCCAACTGGAAAAATGCCATGTTGGGGCCGGATGAAGCACTGGCTCAGGCGCAAGGCGAGCGTGAGCAACTGTTTGCCGCCTGTTACGCGCGCTACCAAAAACAAATGCGTGCGTATAACGCGCTGGATTTTGATGATCTCATTTTGATGCCGGTCGCGCTACTTAGCCAAAACCAAGCCGTACGCGAGCGGTGGCAAGCGCGCATTCGTTATTTATTGGTCGATGAATATCAAGATACCAACACCAGTCAATATCAGTTAGTGAAGCTGCTAGTGGGTGAGCGTGCACGTTTCACGGTGGTCGGGGATGACGATCAGTCAATTTACTCGTGGCGAGGGGCTCAGCCGAAAAATCTGGTGTATCTTCAGCAAGACTTTCCGCGTTTGCACGTGGTGAAGTTGGAGCAAAATTACCGCTCAACCAGTCGCATCCTCCGCGCGGCCAACATCTTGATTGCCAATAATCCCCATGTATTCGAAAAGACCTTATTTTCTGCTTTACCTGATGGCGACATGCTCAAAGTATTGACGGCCAATAATGAAGAACATGAGGCGGAGCGCGTGGTCGGCGAGCTGATAGGCCATCGTTTTCTCGGACGTACCCAATACAAAGATTACGCCATCCTATATCGCG
This sequence comes from Salinivibrio sp. IB868, assembly GCF_001995655.1. NCBI lineage: Bacteria > Pseudomonadati > Pseudomonadota > Gammaproteobacteria > Vibrionales > Vibrionaceae > Salinivibrio > Salinivibrio sp. IB868. Next base: position 35,847 of record NZ_MUEW01000018.1, on the reverse strand, counting down.
GAAACCACCAATCGCGTTTAATCGAAAAAGCGCTGATGCAAAACCGCATTCCTTACAAGATCTCGGGTGGGACGTCGTTTTTCTCACGTGCAGAAATCAAAGATATCATGGCCTATCTGCGCCTGCTCACGAACCCCGATGATGACAACGCGTTCTTGCGAGTCGTTAACACGCCACGACGTGAGATTGGCCCTGTGACGTTAGAGAAACTCGGCAGTTATGCCAACCAACGCGGAAAGAGCTTGTTTGCGGCAAGCTTCGAGCTCGGGCTTAGTCAACATTTATCGGGACGTGGTTTGGCGTCGCTACAAGCGTTTACCCGCTGGGTGGTAGAATTATCCGATCAAGCCGAGCGAGGCGATACCGTGGCGGCGGTGAGGGCGCTTTTGCGTGACATTCACTACGAAGAGTGGCTGTACGAAACGTCTTCAAGCCCTAAAGTGGCTGAAATGCGGATGAAAAACGTCTCACAGCTTTATAGTTGGATTGTCGCCGACTTAGAAGGTGATAACCCCGATCAGGTCGAACGCAGCTTAAGAGAGGTGGTTCAGCGCCTTACACTACGTGACATGATGGAGCGGGGGGAAGACGATGATGACGCAGACCAAGTCCAGTTGATGACCTTGCATGCCTCCAAAGGGCTCGAATTTCCTTATGTCTACCTGATTGGCATGGAAGAAGGTTTATTGCCGCATCAGTCGAGCATTGATGAAGACAATATCGATGAAGAGCGGCGTTTGGCTTATGTCGGACTGACCCGTGCGCAAAAGGCGCTGACCTTTGTAGTGTGTCGAGAACGGCGTCAATTTGGTGAAGTGATTAAACCTCAGCAAAGCCGCTTCCTGGAAGAGCTTCCTTTTGACGATGTGGAGTGGGAGTCGCAAAGAAAGCCTGTTTCACAAGAAGAGCGGATGGAGAAAGGGCAAGCCGCGATCGCCAACCTAAAAGCCATGCTGGATAAAAACAAATAACGCCGCAAGGGCGGCGTTATTGTCACACTGGCAATGCGCGGCGGTATTAAAGTGCGTCGAGCATGTGCTCGATGGCCGCCACAATCTCATCATCCGAGCAATCCATACACGTCCCTTTGGCAGGCATCGCATTAAAGCCGTTGATAGCGTGCGTGGTCAGCGTTTCCATGCCTTTATCGACACGTGGCCCCCAAGCGGCGGCATCGCCTGTTTTGGGCGCGCCGGCTGCGCCTGTGCCGTGACACGCGGTGCAGTAGGTGTTGTAGACCTGCTCGCCGCTGCGTGGGCCACTCGGCTCTGCGGCGGCGGTTTGCGTTGGCGCTTCGCCGTCAATATACACATCACCAACCGGGGCAATGCGTTCAGCAATAGCGGCTTTTTCTTGCTCAGACACTTCTAGCGCTTGCGCAGCAGAAGCAAATAACAGGGCCGCCACGGTGGCAACCATAATTTGACCTAGACTTTTTCCCTTTGCGCTCACAATGACACTCCCACATTACTGGTGGCTTAACGCCTTTTTTATCTTATTTGCCGCCAACCTAAGGGGGTGAATCAATCAAGGGTGATTCGGTTGCGGCCTGTCAGTCTCGTCTTAACGGATTTGCCAACGTTGCTGGGTTAACTCCGTGTAAAGATTAGGTGATTATAGCGCTTTAGATTGTTACGTTAAACCGTTATAGTAGAGACCTTACTGACGATTTCTACGCAATTTGTTGAAAAAGAGACCAGTCAGTAAAAAAATTAAAAAAAGTGCTAGACGGCTGGTGGTGATATCCGTAATATTCGTCACCGCCAACGGGGCAAGCGCCCGTAGCTCAGTTGGATAGAGTGTTGGCCTCCGAAGCCAAAGGTCACAGGTTCAAATCCTGTCGGGCGCGCCATTCCGGGGATAAAGGAAATTGGCAAAAAATCAGTGGTGGCTGTAGCTCAGTTGGTAGAGCCCTGGATTGTGATTCCAGTTGTCGCGGGTTCAAGTCCCGTCAGCCACCCCATTATTTTCGCTAACAGCGAATATGTCGGTGAATAGCGCAGTTTGGTAGCGCATCTGGTTTGGGACCAGAGGGTCGGGGGTTCGAATCCCTCTTCACCGACCACTATTACAAACCCTAGCCTAACGGCTGGGGTTTTTTTGTTTATGCCTGTTCGTTGGAGAGCGAGGGTCGGGGGCCGGAAGCCGGCCCAACGGAAGCCCGGTCGCGCGGTAGGCCGCCCCATCGAATCCCTCTTCACCGACCACTATTACAAACCCTAGCCTAATGGCTGGGTTTTTTTTGTTTGGCCCTCCTCCCTATGACCATGTCTTTACTCCTCAAGCTTCCCTGTTATGGGACGGCTTTATATCGCTTTGCGAGTACGTGTTGATGATTCTTTTCTCTACGTGGCGACGTTGAGAGAGGATAAAATGCAGAAATTAGAACTCTATCAAGATTCTGATAGATAAAAAGTCACCAATCAGCAATAAAAACCACACCTTTTGATGTGACTGCTATACCTATCATTGTGTGGTTCAAAAAACTGCCTTTCATTTATTAAGTAATCWATTAACTCGACAAACGCGTTTTTTTTGGTACTTATCGCTGTCATTGTTTACACGCTGTTAAATAACTTTGCTTTATTCTATGCGCGATTTGCTTTAAAACAGGGGAAAGCGTAATACCTTATATCTTTATGATATGAAGTGTATTTTTTGTTTGACGCTTGGGTACACAATCGTAGCCAAGTGAATGAATATTCGAGCCGACTGTGTCATTATGGCATTTTCTGCTGTGATGTTGATTTTTTGTGAAATGTTTGCCAGATTAAATCCGCATCTCTCCGAGGCAAGATCATATCACCTTGTTTTGGTAAGGAAGTCGATCGTCACCTAAGACGATATCAAGGATGAAAAATGTCACTGCTAGAAGTAAATAATCTACGAATAGAGTACCCGTCTCGCCATGGCGTTCACGCCGCCGTGACGTCATTGTCATTAACGATTGAGCGCGGTGAGATTGTTGGCGTGGTGGGTGAGTCTGGGGCGGGCAAGTCCACGGTCGGTAATGCCGTGATTGATTTGCTCAGTCCGCCGGGTCGCATTGCCAGTGGCGATGTGTATCTGGACGGTAAAAAAATCTCCGGGCTAACCCCCAACGAAATGCGCAAAGTGCGCGGTGATAAAATTGGGTTTATCTTTCAAGACCCGATGACCTCCCTGAATCCGCTGTTTACGGTCGAGCAGCAGCTTACCGAAACCATTTTGACCAACTTGAATGTGACGCAGCAACAGGCCTATCAGCGCGCGCTTAATTTAATGGAGCAGGTGGGGATCCCTGAGCCAGAGCTGCGCATCAAACAATACCCCCATCAGTTTTCCGGCGGGATGCGTCAGCGCGTGGTGATTGCGGTTGCGCTGGCCGGGGAGCCGGATCTCATCATTGCCGATGAGCCGACCACGGCGTTGGATGTGTCCATCCAAGATCAAATCCTTAACCTCATCCGCGACTTATGCCAAAAGAAAAATGTTGGCTGTATGCTGGTCACCCATGATATGGGCGTGGTCGCCAATGTGACCGACCGTGTCGCGGTGATGTATCGTGGTGATTTGGTGGAGCTAGGCACCACCCAGCAGGTGTTAGGTGAGCCTCAGCATCCTTACACGCAAAGTCTCATTTCAGCGGTGCCACGCTCTGATATCAAGCTGGACCGCTTTCCGCTGGTCAATTATATCGAGGAAGCCGGTGAAACCCTTGAGCTTGATGTCAAGAATCACTGGCTGGGGCAAAGCCAAGATCAGCGCGCTTACAGCGGTCCGCTACTGCAGGTGAAAGATGTGTCCTTGCGCTTTATTACTAAGGATTCTCTCTTTGCGAGCCGCCGCGAATACGTCCAAGCCTCTGATCATGTCAGCTTTGACGTGGTTGAGGGGGAAACCTTTGGTCTTGTCGGTGAGTCGGGCTCAGGAAAGTCGACCATTGCGCGCGCGATCACCGGGCTTTATCCGCCCAACACGGGGCAAATCATTTTTGAAGATATCGATCTGACTGCGATTAAAAACGAACGCGCCCGACGTCCTATCCGTCGCCAAATGCAAATGGTGTTTCAAAACCCGTATTCATCCATGAACCCACGGATGAAGATATACGACATTATCGCTGAGCCCATTCGTTTTCACCGTTTGGCCGAAAGCGAGTCTCAAATCCGCCAAATCGTCGGCGACTTGCTTGATCACGTTGGCCTGGGTCGCGGCGCAGGGATTAAATATCCGCACGAGTTCTCTGGGGGGCAACGCCAGCGTATTTCGATTGCTCGCGCATTGGCGACGCGTCCGCGTTTACTGATTTGCGATGAGCCGACATCCGCGTTGGATGTGTCAGTACAAGCGCAAATTTTGAACCTGCTCAAAGATCTGCAGGACGAGCTCAATCTCACCATGTTGTTTATCAGTCACGATTTGCCGGTGATTCGCCAAATGTGTGACCGCATTGGTGTGATGCGCAAAGGCCAGCTGTTAGAAGTGGCACCGACAGAGCAACTGTTTACTAACCCACAACACGAATATAGCCGTCAGCTTATCTCATTGATGCCAGAGTTTAAGGGAATGAGCACGGAAGGTTTGCAACCGGCATAGCACGCTATGTCGACGCGGCATTGCGCCGCACCTCATCCATGATGCAAACACAGCAGGGGGCAACCCCTACGCATAAAGGAGCTATGCAATGAAAACAATGAAGAGCAAGATTGCCGTGGCGCTTATGGCCGCCGGCCTGAGCGTTAGTGCCGCGGCTGCAGATATCACCGTCGCGTATGATGCGGATCCGGTTTCACTGGACCCTCATGAGCAGCTTTCCGGTGGTACGCTACAGCTATCACACATGGTCTTCGACCCCTTGGTCCGCTTTACCCAAGAGATGGACTTTGAGCCTCGCCTCGCCACGTCTTGGGAGCGTATCGATAATGAAACCGTGCGTTTCAATCTTCGCGAAGGCGTGACGTTCCATTCCGGAAACGCGTTTACTGCCGACGATGTGGTGTGGACCTTTGATCGTTTGAAATCATCCCCCGACTTTAAAGGGATTTTCACCCCAATCGTTGATATCAAAAAAGTCGACGAGCACACGGTGGATGTGGTGACGGACGGTACCTACCCGCTGGTAGAAAACGTCATGACCTACGTGTTCCCGATGGACAGCAAGTTCTACAGTGGTGAGACAGAAGACGGCCGTGATAAATCTGAGCTGAAGAAAAATGGCTCAACCTATGCGTCGACACACCTGTCAGGCACCGGGCCGTATGTGGTTGACGAACGTGAACAAGGCGTGGTTGTCGAGTTTGACCGTAATGAGAATTACTGGGACAAAGACAGCGAAGGCAATGTGGATAACATCACGCTGCGTCCGATCAAAGAAGATGCCACCCGCGTCGCGGCGCTGCTGTCTGGTGATGTCGACATGATTGCGCCTGTTTCTCCTAACGACTATCGCCGTATCGAACGTGCCGACGAGCTGCAATTGGTGACCATGCCAGGGACGCGGGTCATCACCTTCCAAATGAACCAGAGTGTGGTGGATGAGTTTAAAGATCCACGTGTTCGCCAAGCGGTGGCTTATGCGGTCAACAACGAAGGTATCGCGCAGAAGATCATGAAAGGGGCGGCCACGCCCGCGAGCCAGCAAAGCCCAGTCGGGTATGCAGGCTATAATCCTGATCTCGAGCCACGTTATGACCTGGCGAAAGCGAAAAAACTGATGGAAGAGGCCGGTTACCCAGATGGTTTCTCAATCACCATGATTGCCCCTAACAACCGTTACGTGAACGATGAAAAAATCGCTCAAGCGGTGGCGGCAATGATGGCGAAAATTGGTATCAAGGTTGACTTGCAAACCATGCCAAAAGCGCAGTACTGGCCTGAGTTTGATAAGTGCGAAGCGGGCATGCAGATGATCGGTTGGCACCCAGATACAGAAGATTCTGCCAACTTCACCGAGTTCCTCACCATGACACGTGATGCGGACACCGGTAAGGGTCAGTATAACTGTGGCCACTACTCGAACAGCGAAGTGGATAAGCTGGTGATGGAAGCCAACTCAGAAACGGATCTGGAAAAGCGTAGTGCGATGCTGCAAAAGGTCGAGAAGATCCTGTATGACGAAGCGGCCTTCTTACCTCTGCACTGGCAAGATCCATCATGGGCAGCCAAAAATAACGTTAACATCGAGCCGATCGTTAACGGTATGAACTTCCCTTACTTCGGCGATCTAGTGGTCGAGTAATGGACTAAAACAGGGCCCCAACCGCTGGGGCCCTGATTATCCAATCGCTTAGAGGCACACATGGTAACGTTTTTAGTCAAACGTCTGGTACAGGCACTGATTGTGATGTTTGTCATCAGTCTGGTGGCGTTTGCTATCCAAGACAACCTCGGCGACCCCTTGCGGGAGCTGGTGGGGCAATCAGTATCAGAAGCGGAGCGTGATGCGCTGCGTGATGAAATGGGGCTTAACGATCCCTTCTTAACCAAATATACCCGCTTTGTAGGCAAGGCCCTACAAGGGGATTTAGGCAATTCTTATTTCTTTAAGCGTCCAGTCGTGGACGTCATTTTAGATAAATTGGTGGCAACGCTAGAACTCGTGGCGGGGGCGGCACTGATCATTGTCGTGGTGTCGATTCCACTCGGGGTGTACTCGGCGATTCACCCCAATAGCATGCTCACCAAGATAATCATGGGCTTTAGTATCGTGGGTATCTCGATACCTGTCTTCTTGACCGCGATTATGCTCATGTATGTCTTCTCGATTGAGTTGGGCTGGCTGCCTTCTTATGGGCGTGGAGAAACGGCCAATTGGCTTGGCTGGGAGTCCGGCTTTTTCACCCTGGATGGCTTAGCACATTTGGTGCTGCCCTCCGTGTCGCTGGCATCCATCATGCTACCTTTGTTCATTCGCTTGGTGCGCTCTGAAATGCTGGAAGCCTTGGGAACCGAGTATGTGAAATTTGCACGTGCTAAAGGGTTGCCCGAAAACAAGGTTTATTATCAGCATGCGCTGAAGAACACCATGCTGCCGGTGGTAACGGTTGGTGGTGTGCAAATCGGTACTATGATTGCGTATACCATTTTGACCGAGACCGTCTTTCAGTGGCCGGGGACGGGCTTTTTGTTCCTTGAAGCGATTAACCGTGTAGATACGCCGTTGATTACCGCTTACGTGATTTTCGTCGGGCTGATCTTTGTGGTGACCAACACTATTGTCGATCTGCTGTATGGCTTGATTAACCCAACGGTTAACTTAACCGGCAAGGAGGCGTAAGCGATGACACAAGCGAATACAACACCAAGTCGTTGGCAGCGCTTCTTGGACTCTGACTTCTTCTACCACTTTAAGCGTGACAAGGTGGCGATCGCTAGCTTCACCATTTTCATGGTGTTCTTATTGCTCGCGGTCTTTGCGCCCTTAGTGTCCCCAACCAATCCCTATGATTTAATGGCGATTGATATTATGGACTCTGAGCTCCCCCCTGTCTGGATGGAGTGGAGCGATCCGCGCTTTTTGCTCGGCACGGATAACCAAGGGCGAGATATTTTGTCGACCATTATTTATGGTTTGCGGATCTCTTTGACCATAGGTTTGTGTGCCGTCGGCCTGCAGTTGATTCTGGGGACGGTGATTGGTCTGAGTGCCGGCTATTTTGGTGGCCGCATTGATAGCTTTTTTATGCGTATCGCCGATATCCAGCTGTCTTTCTCGACCATGATGGTCGCTATTATTGTCTCAGCGATTTTTAAAGCCAGCTTTGGCAGTGAGTTTTATAGCCAATACGCGATTTTAATGCTGGTGGTGATTATCGGGATTGCCGAGTGGCCACAGTATGCGCGGACCATTCGTGCCTCTGTCCTGGCAGAAAAGAAAAAAGAATATGTGGAAGCAGCGCGAGTGATGGGTTTCCGCTCGCCACGGATCATGTTCCGTCATATTCTTCCCAACTGCTTGTCGCCCATCTTGGTGATTTCAACCGTGCAGGTTGCCAATGCGATTATGTCTGAGGCGGCACTGTCTTTCTTGGGGCTGGGGATGCCTGTCGATCAGCCATCACTAGGCTCATTGATCAGCATCGGTTTTAATTATATTTTCTCCGGCGCGTGGTGGATAACCGCCTTCCCAGGTATTGTGCTGGTCTTACTGGTGCTAGTGATCAATTTGCTCGGCGATTGGCTACGAGATGTTTTCAATCCCAAAATCTACAAAGGGTAAGGAAAATGGCTGCGTTCGCAGCCATTTTTTTGATGGCTGTCTGACAGCTTGGTGATCCCTTGCTTGAGTCAATGTGTGACTTTGCTTAAGCTGAGCAGATTAGATTATCAAGGGAGCGACTCATGGGGCGGTGGCGAGGTTTGGCTGTCAGTGTGGTAGCAGTGTGGGCAATTAGTGCGCCAGTGCGCGCAGAACAGAACCCTTGCGCCATTATCGACCGCCAACAAGGCTGGCCAATCATTGGCGAGACATGTGATATCGGACAAGGGTTGTGGGGCAATCAATCTCCGGATCCGCAGAGCACGGCGTTTTGGGTGCAATGCGGCGCCACGCAAGGCGTGCCATCACGCCAATTCTATCAGTCTCTGCGTCAAGGCTTACCGGACTTGCCGTTTCAAGTGCAGGTGCGTGAGGGCCGAGGACGTTGCTTAATTGGTCCGTATCCTAACCTAGACGTGGCTCAGTTGGTGCTAAAACGGGTTCGTCAATTTGGGCCAACCAAGCAGGCGGTATTAAGACAAACCCGTCAGCCATTGTCGCAACCGGCCGTGATCCGCTTACCGCCGCTGTCTCAAACCCAATCGACCTCGGGAGCTGAAAAGTCGGCGCCGATGGAAACGGCGATTACCTTGAGCCATTTTGGCTTACCAGAGCCAGAAGCTGGCGATAAGCAATACACCGAAAAATCCATGAGTTGGTTGCGTGTCCCTTATGCGCAGGCGGCACCCCGCTGTCAACGTGAAGGGATGGTGTTGGCCTCCCAGCAGGAATTGGTGCAAGTGGCGCAGGCGACAGATCAGCTCCCCATGCGCTTACCGTACTGGGTACAAGGCGCCAAGGGCGTAGATGCTCGAAGTGGCAAAGTGGTGACACGTAACGCCGATGCGGCGCTCAATGTCTTGTGTAAAAAGCGGTAGTCGCTATCCGCAATAATAAGACGCCCCGCAGTGCGGGGCGTTTTTTCTCATTCGAAGGCAATTGACTGACGGCCTTTTCGGCTGGCGGAAATACTATGCCGCGGGAGGTTGTTCAGGCAGTGCTAACTTTAACGCTGTACGTGAGACATCACTCGCGGCTTTTCCCTGATCAAGCTTATCCAACACATCAGCCAAATACGCATAGTCGGTGACGTCGGCACGATACTCCAGGGCTTTCTCAAAGTGGCTGCGCGCATCTTGCCATTTTCCCGACTGCATAAGCAGTTGCCCAAGGGCGCTGTGAAGTACAGGGTTGCGGCTATCTTGCGTGAGCAACTCTTCCAGCATCACCACCGCGGGGTAGTTATCTGGCAATTTTAGCGTCGGGATCAGGGCAATCAAGCGATCATCGGTGCGCTTTTTCAAGGCCTCGCGTAGCAGAATGTAGGCTTCTGAGTCGGCATTGCGCGCCGCCAGATGTTTGACTAACCCCGCTAAGAGTGAAGGCTGGTTGCGTTTGGCTTTAGGGAGTTGGTTCCAATGCGCCAGCAGTCCCTCGGTGCCTTGTTGACTGGCGACATGGGTCATTACACCTAGCTCAGCTCGCTCGTGTAGGGCATCAAATTGCTCATGATCAAGCAGTTGAGCCTTTTTCAAGGTGGGCAGAAGGTTAAGAAGCGCTGACCAATCTTCTAGATGAATATAGGTGTCTTTTAGCAGCGCCAGCATCACCGGGTTGCGAGGATGCTGACGTTTAATCGCACGCAACGAGGCCAAGGCTTCTTCGTGCTGACCACTTTGGCTATGGAGCTGCGCACGAGTCAGGGCGAGAGCCAAGCTATTGGCGTTAAGATCAGCGGCTTGCTGCAGGTATTGGTCACGCGCCTGCAGGTTTTGTCGCTGTTGTGCCGCCTCCGCGGCAGCCAATAAGTTATGCATAGGCGCATCGCTGTGAGGCCGGGCTTTGGCGAGGAGTTTTTCGGCTTTTTTCCACTCCCCTTCGCGTAACTTAATTAAGCCAGTTTGGGTTTGTTGGCGCGCTTTGCGTTGCTTACGGCCGGATAACCAGCCTGTTGCGGTGCTGCTGATGGATAAAAGCTTTCTCAGTAGCCACTCCAGTGCCCATAATACCGCGATTAACATGCCAATCAGTACCAACAAGGTGGTAACACTCATTTCCAGTGTTTGTTCTGCCGCGGAGATCAAAACATAACCTTGCTGTCCGGCTAATTGAGGGCCAACCACCAGCCCTGCCGCCAGCACAAGGACGAGCAAAAGCAACCTAATCATGATTGGCCTCCTGTCAGCGGTGCAATGTCTCGACGCAGTCGGGTATTAATTTCATCACTGACTAGCGACTGGCTTTTCAGTTTTTGCGGCAGGTCGACGCCAATGGTTTGTTGGTTCAGCTCGTCAAGCTGCTCGACAAAGCGGCGAGTGGCATTGGCGTCTTGATTATAAAAGCGCAGTGTCCAGTCTTTTCCCATCTCTAGCGCTTCGTGATACAGGGTATCATTGCCTTCATACACGGCGCGCATTGCTTGATCGAGTTTGTTTTTTAAATTTTCTTGCAGGTAGTAGCTTTGGGTGGGTGATAACAAGGGCACCACGTTGCCGTCACGTTTGCGGTAGGTGACAAAGTTATCGACAAAGTCTTTGACTGAAGTGGTGAGGTTACTTTTCCAGTCATTCACTGACTCAGAGACAATAGGCGTGTCCACCGCCTCGGCGTCGGGAATGACCGCGCTGGCAAGCGGAAGATTTTCGACCCGCTGTTGCATGCTGGTCAAGCGCAGTACAATCCCATCTCTATCAACCCGTTTCACCGCCTTTAACGCGGTGATATCGTCAGCCATCGCCTGGCGAATCGGCATCAAGGACGGGTCGTTGAGCTGAGCAATGCGGTGATCGGCCGCTTCCATCAGGGCAGTGGCGCTTTGTGCATCTTGTTCGAGCCAAATTTTACGCCCAGCCATTCGGATCAGATAGTCGGCTTCTGCCAGTAACCAGTCATTGGGACGTCGGCCTTTCACTTCAGCGACGGCTTTTTGCAAGCTAGATAAACTGCTGTCCTGCTGGTTCAAACGTGTTTGAGTGGTGGCTTTCAGTTGCTCTCGCGCTTGTTCTGCCGCTTGCTTTTGTTGGTTAAGATCTTGTTCAAGGCGCGAGATATGAGATTGTTGCGCGGATACGGTGTTTTGCAACACGGTGGCTTGCTGGTGGCCATGATAAAATACCCAGCCACTGGAGCCGAGGGCTAAGGCGATGGCGATAGCGCCGAGTAATATGCCGCCACGTCCCCCCGATGAGGTTTGGCTGGCTTTTTCAGGCGCCGGCGCATCTGTCGCGTGGGTCTTGGGTGAAGATGGCGTGGTGGCCTTGCTTTGTTTGGTGTCGGTATTTTTGTTGTCAGTCATCCGAAAGTCCCGTTTTACTTAACCTGAGCAGCGTGTTAACCAGTGCATCATTGGCCACGCTGTCAACGGTCGTAATCGTGTCAAAACCAAGCGCAGTGGCTTGATCTTGAATCCTTTTACTGGGCACCAGTATACGGCATTGGCGCAGCCAGTGCTGTCCGCTCAGTGTGATAAGTTGATCAAAGTAGGCTAATTGTTGGCCACTGGTGATAACGACTGTGTCGATAGCGTCATGCGGCCAGCTTACTACTTGCGATACTAAAGGCTCAATCGCCCATTGTCGCCGATAGGTCTCGCAATAGTGAACTTGTGCGCCTTGTGCTTGTAACGTTTGCCCCATCATATCGCGTCCACTCTCCCCGCGCAGAATCACCACTTGCGTCCCTGTCACGGCACTAAAAGGAGCAAGTGTAAGCATGCCTTCGCTGTCTTCTCGGGTGGGGGTCAAGATAGGCTGCCCTGAGACGGCCTGCCACTCGTTGGCAGTGCGTTGCCCAACCGCGACGTAGTGACAGTCAACAGGCCACCTCCCGTTTTGGTGTTGCAAGGCTTGATGAGCAAATGCCACGGCGCGCGGGCTCACTGCGACCAAGATGCTACCGGAAGGCAGTGAGACGAGCAGACTGGCCAGAGACGGTAAGCCTCGCCCCGGCGTAAAACTGACCAGTGGACAGGGGATCGCCGCTAGCCCTTGCTGGGCGAGTAGGGCGACTAACTGACTGCAGTCTGGCTCGGGGCGAACAACAACCGTGGTCATGCGTCGTCTTGATAAAGCTTATCCAAGATTTGACGCGCGCCTTGAGCAAGAAGCTGCTCTGCCAAATCGGTGCCGAGCTGTTCGCCTTTTTCAAGCGGGCCCGTGACTTCGCCACGTAAAATGGTGGAGCCGTCAGGTTCGCCGACCAACGCACGTAGCCAGATTTTATCGCCTTGAATGTCTGAATAGCTACCAATCGGGACCTGGCAGCCGCCCTCTAGGCGGTTGTTCATTGCGCGCTCACATAAGACGCGCTGCGTGGTGCTGGCATCAGACAAGGGCGCGAGCAAGGTGCGAATGCGTTCATCATCAAGGCGACACTCAATCCCTACGGCGCCTTGGCCGACGGCGGGTAGAATGACTTCTGGTGGGATTTCGCTGCGAATGCGTTCATTCAAACCTAATCGTTTTAAGCCAGCGGCAGCGAGGACAATCGCATCGTACTGGCCGTCATCGAGTTTACCGAGGCGTGTCCCCACGTTGCCCCGTAATGTGTTAATGACCAGATCAGGACGACGCTCGCGCAATTGACACTCGCGGCGCAGGCTAGAGGTACCTACCACCGCGCCTTCAGGTAAGTCGTCAATGCTGTCGTAGTGATTGGAGACAAACGCATCACGTGGGTCGCCGCGTTCACAAATCGTGACCAGCCCTAATCCTTCGGGGAATTCAACCGGGACATCTTTCATTGAGTGCACCGCAATGTCTGCGCGGCCGTCGAGCATGGCTTGTTCAAGCTCTTTAATAAACAAGCCTTTACCACCGATTTTCGCCAAAGGCGTGTCCAGAATCACGTCACCTTTCGTGACCATCGGCACCAGTTCAACCGTTAGCCCCGGGTGAGAGCGCTCTAATGCGTCTTTAACAAATTCAGCTTGCCAGAGAGCCAAAGGGCTTTTGCGCGTGGCAATGCGTACAGGCGTTGAGTACATGGTTTGTTTTCCTTCTTGGTTCATAACACCCATCGTAACATTGGCGCTGGACGACTCGTAATCTCTGCCATGCGGTTTGGCGATTTATGACGGCGTTATGGTCATATAGGTGAAAAAATGTGATCGATAGCGTATTATTTGCGCAAATAATGAGATCTGAAGGCGGCAATATGGCTGACTTACGACTAAGGTAGTAGAGCAAAAAAGTTGATATTGGTCTCAAAAAGCACCTATAGTGCGATGTTGATACCACCACACAGGCATCGGGGTTATTGGCTTTACCCGAGTTGTCGAGAGTGTTACATTGATCACGTTTTGTTATCTGCAATTGGGCGGATACGGTGAAGACAGTAACGTCGACCTGTTGACCGGGATGTCAACGAATCTGGATGATTGCCTTGCAAACATACGTAGAACAGCAAACTGAGCGCATAGAAGCGTTTAACCGCGTGAGAATGGATCGCGCGCGGTCCGCGATGAGCCGTCAGGCGCAAGCTATCTTTGATGTGCTGCCAGTGCTTTTACATCTAAATCACCCCGCATTACCCGGGTTTTGTGGCGACAGCGTGCCTTTCGGTATTGCTGATTACGCGCTCGATGAGACACAACGAGAGTTTGTCTCTGATTGCCTGATCCACTCAAACACCCGCTTCTCTTCTTTAACCGCCTGCGTGGAAGGTCGTGAGCGCCATCCGATCAAAGGCATGTATACCATGGGCAGTACCGGCTCGATGGGGCAAAGCCTCACCAGTGATCTCGATATTTGGGTGTGTATCGATGCCTCTGTAACGGCCGCTCAGCGCGATAAGCTTGATGCCAAATGCATGGCGATCTCGGAATGGGCGTTAAGCCAAGGGATAGAAGCCAATTTTTTTGTGGTTTGTGAGGGGCGCTTTCGTCATCATCTCTCCCAAGCGATGACCAGCGATAACTGTGGCACCAGCCAGCATTTCCTTTTGCTGGACGAGTTTTATCGCTCCTCTATGCGACTCGCCGGGCAAAAGCTGTTGTGGTACATGGTACCACCAGAGATGGAAGGCTGTTATGAAGAGTACGTCGACACACTGGTAGCCGAACATGGCCTTGACCGTCGTGATTGGGTCGATTTTGGCGGCCTGCCGACCATCCCGGCCGAAGAATATTTTGGCTCGAGTTTGTGGCAGCTGTATAAAAGCATTGATTCGCCGTATAAGTCGGTGCTCAAAGCGATTTTGCTCGAGGCCTACTCGTGGCAGTATCCCGGCACCCAGCTTTTGAGTGTGGATGGCAAACGCCGCTTCTATGCAGGCTGGGTCGATGTGTATCAATCTGATGCTTATTATCTGATGCTGGAAAAAGTCACCCGTTACTTGGAGTCGATTGGTGACACGCGCCGTTTAGATTTGGTTCGTCGTTGTTTTTACCTTAAAACCCATGAGAAATTGACCCAGTCCCCAGCGACTGGTTCGGTCGCTTGGCGCCGCGAAGTGCTGCGCTTATTGGCGCGTGAGTGGGGCTGGGATGAACAGGCATTGGCGTATCTCGATAATCGTCGCCATTGGAAAGTCGAGGAAGTACAGCACGCCCACAATGAATTGCTTGATGCTTTGATGCAAAGTTATCGGAACCTGATCCGCTTTGCGCGCCGTAACGACATTACATCCGCGATTAGCCCGCAAGACATCAGCATTCTCGCCCGCAAGCTCTACGCGGCATTTGAAGAGTTGCCGGGTAAAGTCACCTTGCTCAACCCGCAAATTTCGCCAGACTTACACGAACCGGATCTCACCTTTATTCAAGTACCGGAGGGGCGCACTAATGCGCCGGGATGGTATTTGTATAAGCACTCGCTTGATCCGGTCGATATCATCGGTCGTGCCCCACTTGAGCACAACAGCTACCTCTCCAAGCTGGTCGCTTGGGCATTTTTCAATGGGCTGCTAACAGAGTCTACACGCCTGGATACCGTGGTACGCGACGCCGATGTTGATATTGATACCTTGTATCAGCTGGTCAGTGATATTCGTAATACCTTCTCGCTCAACCCTCCACGTCCGACGCTGGATGCGTTGTCGAGCCCATGCGAAATCCGTCAGCTCGCCTTGTTTGTCAACCTGGAGCACGATCCGACATCAGCCTACAAAAAGCCGTCGATGCGCTTTGATTTTAAAAATAGCGATATTTTTAGCTATGGCCCTGAACAAACCTGCTTGGTGGGGAGTGTTGACCTCGTTTACCGCAACTCATGGAACGAAGTGCGCACGCTCAATTACCGTGGCGACGATGCCATTTTGGAAGCGCTAAAAACCATGTTGGGTAAAATGCACCAGGATGCGGTGCCGCCTGAGTCAGTCGATGTGTTCTGTTATTCGAGCAAAATGCGCGGTTTAATCCGAAACTTGGTTTACCAACTGGTGGCTGAGTGCATTGAATTACGTTTAAAGCCGGTTGAAAAAGAGAAGCGTCGTCGTTTTAAAGCCTTACGCATCGGCAAGCAAACTCATGGTTTGTTCTTTGAGCGTCGTGGTGTGTCAGTCCAGCGGTTGGAAAACTCGGTCGACTTTTATCGCTGTATTTCCACCAACAAGGTAAACGGCACGCCAGTGATGGTGGTGGATAATCCGCAGGATGTGCATCCGCCGGAAGTCGTGGATGCGTATGCCAGCGAGGGCTTAGTACAGTTTTTCTTTGAAGATTGTACCAATGGTTACAACCTCTATATTCTCGACGAGAACAATCGGGTGGAAGTGTATCGCCAGTGCAGCGGGGATAAAACCGAAATGGTACAGGGCGTAAACCGTTTTTATACCTCGTCCCACGACCGTTACAGCTACAGCGCGAACTTCATTAACTTTAATTTGCCGCAGTTTTATCAGATTGTCACCGATGACGGGGGCGACACCCAAGCCTTGCCCTTTAAATGTGATGGTCAGTGGCAGCCACCACGTCCGCCTTCTCAAGGCGGGTTTACCGGGCAAGTCGCATCATTTAAGTGAGCATAAGCGCCCGAGCCGCGGGCGCTTATGCGTGACCATGTATCACCAAGAAATAGGTTCGCCAGCGTGCTTGCTGCACTCTTGCTGAACTAAATCCATCAGGATCAAGCCGGTTTTGCTGCAGGTCCACTCGCCGTCTTTGAGGGCGAAGTGGAACCCACCACTTTTTGACGCCACCCAAATTTCTTGCATGGGCTCTTGGCGATTAATGATGATCTGGCTGCCATCATCGAACTCCAGCGTCATCACGTTGCCAACGCTCTCATAATCGATGTCGGCGCCTGAGTCATCGATACCTTCTTCAATGGCCTGCATTTGTAAATCGACCAACTGATGATATTCCGTTGTGTTCATCCCGTTACATCCTATTGCTTTTCATGGTTGTGATGCGATTATAGAGGGCATTGACTCGATAATCACTGGCATTCACTATGCGAAAACTCGTCATTTTACTGATGTTCACTGGCATCATGACACTGACCGGCTGTGGCCAACAAGGGCCCCTGTATTATCCGGACCAACAACCGACGCAAAATCAATAACCAACGACGACAGGGAAGAGCACCTTGGACTATTTCAATTATCAGGACGACGGCCAGCTGTGGGCTGAATCACTGCCCTTGACCCAACTGGCCCACGACCACGGCACGCCCTTGTACGTATACTCGCGTGCCACCTTTGAGCGCCATTGGCACGCGTTTGACCGCGCCGTGGGCGACCACCCGCATTTGGTGTGTTATGCCGTTAAAGCGAACGCCAATATTGGCGTATTAAATGTGCTGGCACGCTTGGGCTCAGGGTTTGATATTGTCTCTCAAGGTGAGCTTGAGCGCGTGCTCGTCGCCGGTGGTGATCCCGCGAAAGTGGTGTTTTCTGGCGTGGGCAAAACGGCCGCAGAGATGCGTCGTGCGCTGGAAGTAGGCATCAAGTGCTTCAATGTGGAATCTCACTCTGAACTCGATCGCTTAAACCAAGTGGCGGGCGAGTTGGGTGTGCAAGCGCCGATATCGCTGCGTATTAACCCCGATGTGGATGCCAATACTCACCCTTATATTTCTACCGGGTTGAAAGACAATAAGTTTGGCATTGCCTTTGATCAAGCGCTGACGAGCTTCCGTTATGCGGCCAGCTTGCCACACCTTAAGGTCGAAGGTATTGATTGCCATATCGGCTCGCAGTTAACCGAGCTAGCGCCTTTTATTGAATCCACTGACCGTTTGCTGGCGCTGATTGATACCTTGGGCGATGAAGGCATTTCTATTCGCCATCTCGATGTGGGTGGCGGCTTAGGCGTGACCTACAGCGACGAGAAACCGCCGCAGCCATCGGAATATGCCAAAGCGCTGTTGGCGCGTTTGGACAATCATCGTCATCTTGAGCTGATTTTTGAGCCGGGCCGTGCGATTGCTGCCAATGCAGGGGTGTTGCTGACCAAGGTCGAATTCCTCAAGCACAGTGAGCACAAAAACTTTGCCATTATCGATGCGGGGATGAACGACTTAATTCGTCCGTCCCTGTATCAAGCCTATCAAGAGATCATTCCCGTGGTGCCGCGCGACGGTGAACCGCAAACCTATGATTTGGTTGGCCCGGTGTGTGAAACGGGTGACTACTTAGGTAAAAATCGCTCGCTGGTGTTAGAAGCAGGCGATTTGCTGGCGGTGCGCTCAGCCGGCGCGTATGGCTTTGTGATGGCGTCAAACTATAACTCACGCTGCCGTCCTGCCGAAGTGATGGTCGATGGCGACCAGGCACACCTTGTGCGCGAGCGCGAGAACTTGGCGTCGTTATGGCAGCTTGAACAGCGCCTACCAGAATAAGGATTGGCATGCAGGTACAGTTTGCAAAAATGCACGGACTGGGCAACGACTTCATGGTGGTTGACTGTGTCACGCAAAACGCGTTCTTTTCGCCGGATCTGATTCGGCGTCTGGCCGATCGTCATCGTGGGGTGGGATTTGATCAGCTTTTAGTGGTTGAGCCGCCCTACGATCCCGAAACAGACTTCCACTACCGAATTTTTAACCCTGACGCATCGGAAGTCTCGCAATGCGGAAACGGTGCGCGCTGCTTTGCGCGCTTTGTGCGAATGAAAGGCCTGACTAATAAGCATCAGATCAGCGTGAGCACCCAAGCCGGTAAAATGCTGCTGCACATTGAAAACGACAATCAAGTACGCGTGAACATGGGCGAGCCGGAGTTCACGCCGGGAAAAATTCCGTTTCGTGCCAACTCGCAAGAGAAAACCTACTTAATGCGGGTGGCGGAGCAGACCTTATTTGTTGGCGCCGTGAGCATGGGCAACCCGCATGTGGTGACCGTGGTTGAGGATGTCGACCACGCCGACGTGGACACCTTGGGGCCGTTACTTGAAAGTCACGAACGCTTCCCTGAGCGGGTCAATGCCGGCTTTATGCAGATCCTTTCACGCAATGCGATTAAGCTTAGAGTGTACGAACGCGGTGCCGGCGAAACCCAAGCCTGTGGCAGTGGCGCGTGTGCCGCGGTTGCGGTCGGGATTATACAAGGCGTGCTGGATGAGCAAGTAACGGTGAGTTTACCCGGTGGAGATCTACGCATTCGCTGGCGTGGGCCGGGCCATCCCTTATCAATGACAGGCCCAGCGACACATGTATTTGATGGACAATTGCAATTATGAATGATGGGGTAGAAGCCTCGACACTGGAAACCATGCCACTAAGCGACGAGGCGGTGGCGGCGTATTTAAAAGACAATCCAGATTTTTTTATTCGCCATCGCGATTTGCTGACGCAGCTGACCGTGCCACACGGTGAGCAAGGCGCGGTATCGCTGGTGGAGATTCAACTCAAGCGCCTGCGTGAGCGGGTGGCGGAGTTGGAAGAAGACATTACCCAACTGATGAGCCTGGGGGCGAAAAACGATGCGCTGTTTCGAGCTTTTGCTGAAGCGCATCAGGCACTGTTGCGTGCCAACACGCCACAGGCGGTGCAAGCGGCGTTAACGGCACTTAGCAAGCAACTGCAACTGACCGTCAGTTTACGGGTATATGCGCCTATCGATGGGCTGCAGACCATCTCGCGTCAGGCGGTGGATCAATTAAAAAGCCATCATTTTGCTGGTCGTCGTTGCTATCTTGGGCGCTTACGCCGTGTGGATGCAGAAGCGGTGATGGCAACGCCACCGGAGCTAGGCTCTTTTGCGCTGGTACCGATTAAAGGGGAAGGCAAAGAGTGGGGACTGTTGAGCTTTGCAAGCGCAGATGGCGGGCACTTTCAACCAGACATGGACACCCTTTTTATCGAACAGCTGGCCTCGCACTTGGCCATATTATGCAGCCAATGGGCGAAAAAGGGTGAGCGTCAGTGACAGCGGTAACGCCTGACCAAGCTGCTCCCCGTTCACTGACGGTCCCGCTCGACCGCTTTTATCAATATCAGCTCAGCGAACGGGGCCTTAGTGCCCATACGCAACGCAATTATCAGCGCCAGTTAGATAAGATTGTCGACTTTCTGACCGCGCGGGGTATCGCCCATTGGCAAGACGTGGATGCGGATTGGGTGCGACAAATTTCGAGCCAAGCCAAACGCGATGGCCTTAAACCGGGCAGTATTGCGTTGCGGCTGTCCGCACTGCGCAGCTTTTTCGACTACCTCGTTCTCACCGAGCAGCTCGCGGCTAATCCGGCCAAAGGGGTCGCCGCGCCTAAGCAAGGGCGTCAGTTGCCGAAAAACCTTGATGTGGATGAAATGAATCAACTGCTCGAGGTGGATCAAGACGACCCGCTGTCGGTGCGTGATCGGGCGATGATGGAGCTGATGTATGGCGCAGGATTGCGTTTAGCCGAGCTGGTTGATTTAAACGTGCGTGATGTCTCGGTACGTAAAGGGGATTTGCGTGTCACCGGTAAAGGGGAAAAAGAGCGCATCGTGCCTTTTTCCGGCATGGCCAAAACTTGGGTAATGAACTGGCTGAAAGTGCGTAACCAGCTCCTCAAAGGGCCAGAAGAGGCGCTATTTATCTCTAAACTTGGCCAGCGAATTTCGCACCGTAGCGTGCAAAAACGTATGGCGGAGTGGGGACAAAAGCAGGCGGTGAATAGCCACATTAATCCTCACAAACTGCGTCATAGTTTTGCCACTCACATGCTGGAGTCGTCCGGGGATTTGCGCGCAGTGCAAGAGCTGCTCGGCCATGCCGATTTAAGTACCACACAAATCTATACCCATTTGGACTTTCAACACTTGGCGAAAGTATATGACGCGGCGCATCCCCGTGCCCGCAGCACAGGGGCTAGCAAACCTCGCGCAGGTAAAAAAAACAACTCGGAGTCGTGATATGAAATTTTATCGTCGCTTAAACGCGTTTGATGCGGTGAGTTTTGACTTGGATGATACCTTGTACGATAACTGGCCGGTGATCGCACGTGCGGAGGCGGCGCTAAACGACTATTTGAGTGAGCACTGCCCGCCGCTCGCCGCGCTTGATAAAGCCACACTTGCGGGATTTCGCCGCCAAGCCCGTGACCAGAACCCTGCCCAACGCTTTGATGTTACCGCGATGCGGGTTGCCCAGCTGACGCTTGCCGGTGAACATGTTGGTTTAACTGCGGAGAAGGCGCGCGCACAAGCCCAAGCGGCGACCACCTTCTTTTGCGGATATCGCAGTGACTTTACTCCGCCGGCGCAAAGTTTGGCTTACTTAAAAGCCTGGTCCGAGAAACTGCCATTGGTGGCCATCACCAACGGTAACGTCGACACCGATGCGATTGGCCTGACGCCGTTTTTCCAGCATATTTTCCGTGCCGGTGAACACGGGGCGGCCAAGCCGAGTCCAGAGATGTTTGATAAAGCTGCGCAGGCCTTAGGCATCGCCCCGGCGCGTATTTTACATGTGGGCGATCACTTAAGTTCGGATGTAGCTGGCGCGCGCCAAGCGGGCATGCAAGCATGTTGGATCCGCCCAGAGCGCCAATCCCCCATGATGCATAAAGGACGCACCTTACCGGATGTGGCGATCGACGATTTATCTGAGCTCGATACCCTTATTCAGCAACGGCACCGCTAATGGGTGCCGCTTGGTTTGCGGGTTAGCCAGTTATCGAGGTTAAGCCAACCCGGCCCCCACACACTGACCACCAACAAGATCACGCCCCACATAATGTGGTCATCATAGCCACGCTCCCATAGCAGTGGGTAGGAGGCGACCGCGACGATGTTGAACACAAATAACGCCAACGTCATTGGCCGTGCGAGCAGGCCCAAAGCAACAAATATCGGCAAAATCAGCTCCGCCGCGGTCCCTAAATAAGCGGCCAGCTGCCACGGCAGCAACGGCACTTGATACTCATACTCGAACAGGTATAGGGTGCTGTCCCAATTTTGGTATTTGATCAGCCCGGATTGAAAAAAAATCCACGCTACATAGACGCGACCCACCAGAAGAAGTAGCGGTTGCAGTGGGGTAAGCGCGCGGGCGAAGGTGTGATTGATTGTGGTTAGCCACATGGCTTACTCCTTAGCATTGCAGGCAGTCGTTGGGGTGGTAAATGCATTCATGGCCGCGAGCTCAGACACACATGCCAGTTGCGTCTCTGACAGGGCGCCTAATGGAGTGTGTGGGCAGGCGTTGAGCACACTGACATGATGGGTATTGAGCGCGTACCAATGCACCTTGTCTTGGTTAGCAACCAGTAATAAAGCTTGCGGCTTCTCGACCACCAAGCCTTCGAACTGCTCCGTGGCGATCGCTTGCCACACGTCACTGACTGCGTAGTCGCTTTCAAATAGACGCGCTTGATGGTTGAGCGGTAAACAAACCTGCGCTTGTTGCTCAGGGCTTAGCGACGCGAGCGCGCTGCCTTCAAACGCCGGAGAGGGAGGGGTGAGAGTGAGCACCACTTGCGCCCACTCAAAACGGGCAAGTTCGGCGCAACAAGGCACGGGCTCGATAATATTGGGCAGGGCGCGCAAGGTCGCATCGAACTGTGCGCCATAGTCTTCCATCACCCCGGTTTGCGGGGGATGCACCATCGCATGATGACGCGCTACCGCATCAAAACACGCCTCACCCAGTAGTGCACAGGTCTTGGGATACACGCATTTTAGCGTGTCAGTGAGGGTGATCACATAATGGTTGCGATAAATCTGCAATCGCTTGTCAGCGGCAACGCGACCATCTTTTATCGGCAGCGGCTGAGGGTCATCTCGCAATGTGGCAGCAAAGGCCTGCTGCAAGGTTGCCAGCGTCATACCGCCTCCTTATGTCGAGCCAGTCGGTGGTGGGCTTTGGCTGCTTCTGCTAACAATCGCTCGGGCGCGGGCAAGTCGCTATCCCACTCAATGAGGGTGTGGCGAGGGCCGTGGCGGTCAATCCACTGTTGATAGAGCGTCCACACCGCCTCGCTAACCGGCTGGTTATGGGTGTCTATCCAAATTTCTCCTGCGGGGGTGTGTTTGACGGTAAACCCAGCAAGGTGAATTTCTTTCACCGCATGGGCGGGAATCGCGTCAAGGTAGGTGCTGGCGCTGAAATCATGGTTAAACGCGCTGACATGAACGTTATTTAAATCGAGCAGTAAATCGCAGCCCGTGCGAGCGTGTACTTCGGCGAGAAAGTCCCATTCGTGGTAGTCACCCTGAGCAAAGCTTAAATAGCTCGATGGGTTCTCAATCAGCAGAGGACGCTGCAGCGCGTCTTGAACCTGTTGCACATTGGTGCAAAACACCCGCAATGCCTGCTCGGTGTAAGGGAGGGGGAGTAAATCGTGAAAGTGCTGCCCGTCTATCCGGCTCCAACTTAAATGGTCAGACACAAACAGTGGCTCGACGTGTTTGACCAGTGTACACAATTTGTCTAAATGTGCCCGATCAAGCGGCTCGTCGCTCCCCAGCGATAATCCCACGCCATGACAGCTGATGGCGTAATCCTCACGTAACCGCATCAGGGTTGAGAAGGCAGGACGGTGGGGACGGAAATAGTTTTCACTGTGAATTTCTAACCAGCCAAGCTTTGGGCGATATTGGTCGAAGTAGGCGAGATGTGGTTGTCTGAGCCCCACGCCGGTCAAAACGGTTGCCTCATCCATGGTTGCTCCTTGTAGTCAAATGACAAAGCCCGGGGTTAGCCCGGGCGCGCCATATCACGATGACGAGGTACTGCCGCCGGCTAAGCGATCGCATAAGCCTTTTGGTACCATCACAAACGCATCTTTTTGGCCGTCTTCGGTGGAGGTGCCCGCGCAGGAGCTGGTGTTGGTGGCGCAGTCATTTTGTCCGGCTTTGGCGACGCCATAGCATTTTTCTTTTTCTGCCGCATGGGCCGGTGCGCTAGTGAGTGTGGTCGCGCCTACGGCCAGCAATCCTGTGACAGCGGCGGCAACCGCTAGGTTAGTATGTTTCATCATGCTTCCTCTTCTTGTTCCGTGTTGGTGTTATCAGCCCACTGATTGGTGGTGGGCATATAAACCAAGATAGGAAAACACTGCGCAATCTTTCACCACTTAAGCGATTTTTTGCGTGCTGGTGGCTAACCTGCTGAATTATTGTTTAAAAAAGTTGCGTCGGGATCGGGCGCGCAATTTAGTGGCGAGCTGGTATAATCGCTAACCAGTGTATAAATACCCAGTAAAATGGCAGGTGGCGATGGACGTATCAACTCTTCTTGACGGACTCAACGACAAACAGCGTGAAGCCGTGGCCGCGCCGCTCGGCAACCATTTGGTGTTGGCAGGTGCTGGCAGTGGTAAAACCCGGGTGCTGGTTCATCGTATGGCTTGGCTGATGCGGGTCGAAGAGGCATCGCCGTTCTCGGTGATGGCGGTCACCTTCACCAACAAAGCGGCAGCGGAAATGCGCGGTCGTATCGAGCAATTGATGCAAGGCACCGCCTCTGGCATGTGGTGTGGCACCTTCCACGGCATTTGCCATCGTATTCTCCGTGCCCACTATTTAGACGCCAACCTGCCACAAGACTTCCAAATTCTTGATTCAGACGATCAGCAGCGTTTGCTACGTCGGTTAATTAAAGCGCAAAACTTGGATGAAAAACACTGGCCCGCCAAGCAAGCGAGTTGGTATATCAATGGCAAAAAAGATGAAGGCTTGCGCCCCAAGCACATTGATACCCGCCATGATCCGGTTGAAAGTACTTGGCTGCGGATTTATCAGGCTTATCAAGAAGCCTGTGATCGCGCCGGTTTGGTGGATTTTGCCGAGATCTTGCTGCGAACGTTAGAGTTATTGCGCGATAAAGCGGTGATCCGCGAACACTACCAAGCGCGTTTCCAGCACATTTTGGTGGATGAGTTCCAAGATACCAACAACATCCAATATGCGTGGCTGCGTATGATGGCCGGCCAACAGGCGCATGTGATGATTGTCGGTGACGACGACCAATCCATTTACGGTTGGCGTGGCGCGAAAGTCGAAAATATTCAGCGTTTTCTGGATGATTTCACCACCCCGCAGACCATTCGTTTGGAGCAAAACTACCGCTCAACCAGTACGATTTTGCAAGCGGCGAACACCCTGATTGAAAACAATGCCGACCGGATGGGCAAAAGCCTGTGGACCGAGGGCAAAGAGGGTGAGCCCATCTCTGTGTATGCCGGTTTTAATGAGCTGGATGAAGCGCGTTTTGTGGTCGGGAAAATCAAAACCTGGCAAGACGAAGGCGGCGCGCTCACCGACAGCGCGATTTTATACCGCAACAACGCCCAATCTCGGGTGCTGGAAGAAGCCTTAATTCAAGCCGGTCTCCCTTATCGTATCTACGGCGGCATGCGCTTTTTCGAACGTCAGGAAATCAAAGATGCGCTGGCCTATTTACGTTTGATGGCGAATCGCAATGACGATGCGGCGTTTGAGCGGGTGGTAAACACGCCCACTCGGGGGATTGGTGATCGCACCCTTGAGACGCTTCGTGGCGCGGCGCGCGATCGTGGCCAAACCTTATGGCACACGGCCGAGCAAATCTTGGCAGAAAAAGCACTGGCAGGACGCGCAGCCAATGCGCTGGGCCGGTTTATCGAGCTGGTCAATGCGCTAGAAGATGACACCCGTGACATGGCACTGTATCAACAAACCGATGCGGTGATCCGTCACTCCGGCTTGCGCGCCATGTACGAGCAAGAAAAAGGTGAAAAAGCGCAAGCGCGTGTCGATAACTTGGAAGAGTTGGTGACGGCTACGCGCCAATTTACGCCTCCTGAAGAGGCGGAAGCGGAAGGGATGACACCGCTGTCGGCGTTCTTGGCCCATGCCGCCCTTGAGGCCGGTGAAGGCCAAGCGGACGAGTTTGATGATGCGGTCCAATTGATGACCTTACACAGTGCCAAAGGCCTCGAATTCCCCTTAGTCTTTATGGTCGGGGTGGAAGAGGGTATGTTCCCCAGCCAGATGTCAGCCGAAGAAGCGGGCCGCTTAGAAGAAGAGCGTCGCCTTTGCTATGTCGGCATGACGCGAGCGATGGAAAAGCTCTATCTGACCTACGCAGAAATGCGCCGTGTGTACGGCAAAGATATGTTCCATAAGATCTCGCGCTTTATTCGTGAGCTGCCCGAGGCCTGCTTGGAAGAAGTGCGGATGCGTGCCAATGTCTCACGCCCTGCCGCAAGCGGTGGCCGTTTTTCCAAAACGCAGACTCAGGAGAACTTTAACCAAACCGGGTTTAGTTTGGGTCAGCGGGTTCAACACCCTAAATTTGGTGAAGGCACCATCATCAACTTTGAAGGCAGTGGCGGACAAAGCCGCGTGCAAGTTGCCTTTAATGGGGAAGGGATTAAGTGGTTGGTGACTCAGTACGCCAAACTGGAAGCGCTTTAAGCTCGACCGGTTAACGCCAAAAAACGCCCAGCCTCGGCTGGGCGTGTTGGTATTTATCCTATCACCTGCGTTTTTCAGCTGCATCGTTAGCCGAACACGCCGGCTTGCCAAACGACCGCGCCACCTAGCAGCAAAAACAACAACGCACACAGGCCATCGATAACTGGGGCGACTTTGGTGAGCACTTGCTGTACGCGACTGCCTGATAGCAGCCAGGCGAGTGACGAAAACCAGCCTAATGAGAGCAGAAACACCACCGCCACGGCCATGGCTTTGCCGCTGGCAGACATGCTGGCCGGCACCAAGGTACTCATCAACGAAATAAAAAACACCAAGGCTTTCGGATTAAAAAGGTTGGTCAGCACCCCTTTCCAAAAGGCCTGTTTTTGGCCGCGTACCGCAGGCGCATCATTGGCGGTTTGCACTGGCGCTGTGGTGGCGGCGAGCAAACCTTTAATCGCGCTAAGACCTAAATACATCAGCACACTGCCCCCTGCCACCTGCACCCACATAAACAGTTGCGGGTGCTGATGTACCAACAGGCTGATGCCGGTAATGCTCAGTATTGTGTGCGCCAAAATACTGAGCGATAACCCCAGCGCAATCGCCAAGCCAGTGGCACGGCCATAACGGGTCGCATTTTGGAGCACCAAGGCAAAGTCGGGCCCGGGACTGAGCAGCGCAACCATATGTACCCCCGCCAGCGTGGCGAGAATAGCGAACTCATTCATCCTGATTTTCCTGCTGACAAAGGCGTGGTCTCTATCTTGGCTTCTTGCTGTCGTTTCGCTCGATAGGCATCAAAGCTAAATATCGCCAAGGCGGCCCAAATAAAGGCAAAGGTGGTGGCTTTATCTGGGGTAAAGGGTTCGTCATACAAGCCGACGGCAAGTAAAAACATTAAGCTGGGGCCGATATATTGGAAAAAGCCCAATACCGTCAAGGGTAAGCGGGTGGCGGCGCCGGTAAAGCACAGTAAAGGCACCGTCGTGATCAAACCGGCAGCGGCCAGTAGCATATTCAGGCTGATGGGATTATCGAGCAGGTTGGCGCTGGGTGTATCGGCAAACTGCCACAGATAAATCAGCGCAACGGGCAAGAGTGTGCAGGTCTCCACAAACAAACCCGGCACCGCAGGGAGATTGATTTTTTTGCGCAGTAAGCCGTAAATCGCAAAACTGTTGGCCAGCACCAACGCAATCCAAGGCAGTGAACCAAAGGTGATCAGTTGTACTAATACCCCTACCAACGCTAGCGCGGCCGCAAGCCACTGTAGACGGCGGAAACGCTCACCAAGAAAGATCATCCCCAGCGCTACGTTCACCAGTGGATTAATGTAGTAGCCAAGGCTGGCATCTAGCATGCGGTTATTGACAATCGCCCAGATAAAAATCAGCCAATTACAGCCAATAAAGCAAGAGGTGAGCATCAACATCAACAGCTTTTTCGGCTCGCGGATAATCGGCTTGAGCTGATAAAAACGACGGGTGAAAAAAAGCAGTAATGCCAAAAAAACAAACGACCACAATACCCGGTGCGCTAAAATTTCCGGCGCCGGAATATGGTTGACCGTTTTAAAGTACATGGGGGCGATACCCCACATAATGTAGGCCACAAGGGCCAGTAACACGCCTTGGCGTGTGCGTTTTGGATCAGGAATCACAGCGCAGTCTCGTTATAAGTGTCGGTCAGGGATGAACACGAACGTGTGCATGTTGCCTAGATGTAACAAGTTGTAAGGGCGGGCGCAAGCACCTTTCTCTGTGCTCAGGGTTTCATCGCTTACGGGGTGTCGGTAGAATGAGCGCCAGTTTGAGTAATGAGCTTGATTATGTCCGCCACCCCCGCCCATGCCGATGCGTCAACCGAAACTGACGTCGCTACCGCTGATCCTGCCATGAGTCCTGCCCATCAGGTACTCAAAGCAGTGTTTGGTTATCACCAGTTCCGCGAGGGTCAGCAAGCGGTGATTGATGCGGCGATTGCGGGGCGTGACGCCTTGGTGATTATGCCGACCGGGGGCGGGAAATCACTGTGCTATCAGATCCCTGCGTTGGTGCGCACTGGCTTGACCGTGGTGATTTCACCTTTGATTTCATTGATGAAAGATCAGGTTGACCAGCTTAATGCCAATGGTGTTGCCGCGGCGTGTTTAAACTCAGCGATGACGCCTGAGGCGCAAGCGGACACCTTGCGCACGTTAAATCAGGGGGAGGTGAAGCTACTCTATGTGTCGCCTGAGCGCGCGTTAGGGCGCGACTTTATCCATCGCTTAACGGAGTGGCAACTGGCGTTGATTGCGGTCGACGAAGCGCACTGTATTTCCCAATGGGGCCATGACTTTCGCCGCGAATATGCCTCTTTAGGCCAGCTCAAACAGCACTTTCCTGATGTGCCTGTGATGGCGCTGACAGCCACCGCGGATGCCACCACGCGCGAGGATATTTTATCCCGCCTTGCTCTGCACGATCCCTTGGTGCATCTGGGTAGCTTTGACCGCCCTAACATTCGCTACACCTTGCTGGAAAAGCACAAACCTTTGGCGCAATTGGTGCAGTTTCTGAGCGGTCAACGCGGCCAATCAGGGATTGTCTATTGCAATAGCCGTAAGCGGGTTGAGCAGGTCACTCAAAAACTGTGTGATAACAATATGCTCGCCGCTGCCTACCATGCGGGAATGAGCACTGAGGCGCGCGGCTCTGTGCAAGAGGCGTTTCAACGTGACGATGTCAACATTGTGGTGGCGACTGTGGCGTTTGGGATGGGGATCAATAAGCCCAATGTCCGCTTTGTGGTGCACTATGATGTGCCGCGCAATATTGAATCTTACTACCAAGAAACCGGCCGAGCAGGGCGAGATGGACTGCCGGCTGAAGCGGTGTTGTTGTATGACCCCTCCGATATGGGATGGCTCCATCGCTGCTTGGAAGAAAAGCCGGATGGGCCCCAAAAGCAGGTCGAAAGCCATAAACTGACCGCGATGGGCGCGTTTGCTGAAGCGCAAACCTGTCGCCGTTTAGTGCTCCTAAACTACTTTGGCGAGCATCGCCAAACCCCTTGTGGCAACTGTGATATTTGTCTCGACCCACCCACCCATTTTGATGGCACCGAACAAGCACAAAAAGCGCTGTCGTGCGTGTACCGTGTTAACCAAAGCTTCGGGGTTGGATATGTGGTGGAAGTGTTGCGCGGGATGCAAAATCAGCGCATTAAAGATCATGGTCACGACAAGCTCTCTACCTATGGCATCGGGCGAGAGTGGAGCCATGAATACTGGGTGAGTATTATTCGCCAATTGATCCACCGCGGTTATCTGGTGCAAAACATTGCCCGTAGTTCGGTGCTGCAGTTGACCGAACAAGCGCGACCATTGCTGCGCAGCGAGATTGCCCTCGAGCTGGCGGTGCCGCGTATTGGCCTCAGCCCTCGCACCAAAGCCAACAAGCTGAGCCAGCGCCATTACGATAAAAAACTGTTTGCCAAGCTGCGTAAGTTACGGAAAGCCATTGCTGACGAAGAAGATATTCCGCCTTACGTGGTATTTAACGATGCCAGTTTGATGGAAATGGCCGAGATGCTGCCGTCATCTCAAGCAGAGCTCCTGGCGGTGAGTGGCGTGGGGCAGCGCAAGCTAGAAAAATTCGGCGATGCATTTTTGGACTTAATTGATGATCATCTCAGTGTGAGTGAATTTGGTTATGGTACCGAGTAACTGGCAACTGATGGCGTCCGACGGCGCCTTGGCGTTTTATCAGCCGCAGCTGGATGCGGATAATGCTAAAGAAGTCTGTCAGCCATTGTTAGAAACCCTCGCAGCCTCTGTGCTTGAGTGGCAACAAGACGCTGACATGATGACCTGGCTGATTGATTTTGAAGGCACGCGCTTGATGCTTAAAGCGGCACATTATACCCAGAGCGTGTGGTTAGAAGCGCTGGATGAGGAGGGCGACGAGGTGATTAGCTTTTTGCGCCGCTGGTGGACGCGTCATCCGCCTCTCTAAATTGCACTGGCACCGTCGATTGATTGCTGTATAATTCGCCACCTCGCGCTACCTGCAGACAGGTAGCTAAGTTTTTTGGGTTCCCTCGCCCCCAATAACAAAAAGGTGCACTATGAGCCACTTTTCTCTTGCTCAGCAGCGTAAAGCGCTGGGCTACCTCGTGATTTTTCATTTACTGATCATTGCCTCCAGCAACTACTTGGTGCAGATCCCCTTTACGGTATGGGGGTTTCATACCACGTGGGGAGCGTTTACCTTTCCGTTTATTTTCTTGGCGACGGATTTAACGGTCAGGATCTATGGTCCAGCATTGGCACGCCGTATTATCTTGCTGGTCATGGTACCTTCGCTGCTGATTTCTTACGTATTATCCGTCTTGTTTTACCAAGGCAGCTATCAAGGCATGGAACAGCTGGGTACGTTTAATCTCACCGTTGCGCGAATTGCGATTGCCAGCTTTATGGCTTATCTGCTCGGCCAGATCTTAGATATTCATGTGTTTAACCGGTTACGCCAGCAACGCCAATGGTGGGTCGCGCCGAGTTGTTCTACCTTGTTTGGTAATGCGTCAGACACGCTCGCGTTCTTTGCGATTGCGTTTTACCAAAGCCAGGATGCCTTTATGGCCGAGCATTGGGTTGAAATTGCCTTGGTAGACTATGCCTTTAAGCTGATTATTAGCTTGGGGCTGTTTATTCCTATGTATGGGGTGTTACTCAACTTGATTATTCGACGAATCACACAGGTGACGCCGTCGGCGACGGTACAGCAAACGTCCTAATTAGTAGCAGAATAAAGAGTCGCATCGCGGCTCTTTTTTTACATCAATGCGGGGAGGTGAGATGGAAATTCGTGCTGGGCACTTAGAGGAGGCGGTAACGGTGCTTAACAGCGTGCCCGAGTTGGATGCGGGTGTATCCTTGGAGCAATGCCACGCGCGATTAGCCGGACGCACGGCATTGGTATTGGTGGGATATCTACACGGTGAGCCTGTGGGGGCGAAAATAGGCTATGCCACCAGTGAGACCCAGTTTTATAGCTGGCTCGGCGGAGTGACCAAAGCGGCCCGTGGCAAAGGGGTGGCGAAAGCGCTACTCAAGGCTCAAGAAGCGTGGGTTGATGAGTCGGGTTATCAAACGCTTGCGGTTAAATCACGCAACCGCTTTACCGCGATGGTGTGCATGCTGGTTTGTCATGGCTATCAGATTGTGGCGTTGGAGGAAAAGGGTCAGCCTGCTGACTATCGCCTTTATTTTGAGAAGAAGATCAATAATTGAGCAGTGAATGCAAAATAATCGCATTTTCTTCTTGATGAACGATAATGAGAATGGTTATTATTAACTTGCACTCAGGGCAAGCCCACATGCTTAACCCTGAAGGCACGACATTGCTCACATTGCTTCCAGTGTATTAGCGGGGCGCTTATCAGACAGTGATTAAGTTAGCCTATTTTTGCTAGGCGACACCTCTCGGGGTGTCGCTTTTTTCTTTTCTGGGCAAGGGCTTTTCGAACCTGGGTTGTTGGTGTGATGGCTGTGGGTGCAATGACAGTTTGATGACAGTGAGAGAGTCTGCGCACAAGATCAACAAATGAAAAAGATTCTCAATTAAGTGTTGAAAACGGTAATGAGAATGGTTATTGTTAACTTGTCTTCAGGGCCAAGCCCACATGCTCAGCGCTGAAGGCACGACATTGCTCACATTGCTTCCAGTGTATTGGGGCCAGCAAACTGTTACTAAGACAGCTTTGACTTTGCGCTCACTTGTTATAGCGACGCCCATCTCGGCGTCGCTTTTTTCTTTTCTCTTCTTTGTCTCTTTGTGGATGAGCGTGGCTTAGGCGAGCTCAACCAATTTTTTTACCATACGATTGATACCAACGGCCGCATCAGTGACGGATGTCGCGAGCATATAGGCGGGGGTGGAAAGCAGATGGTGACGTTGGTCTAACACATAATCCGATACCGGACACTCTATATGTTCACCGCCCATACGGTTAAAGGCGGCGGCGATATCGGGCTCATTACCAATGGTGCCTTTGACGCCTTTCGGGTAGATCTGCGGGATCATAATAGGGGCAATACACATATAGCCAGCAGGCTTCTCGGAACGGGCAAAGGCCTGACACACCGCAAACATATCTTGGTGCACCTGAACCGGATCGCCATTGTAGGCAAAATCCGACAAGTTTTTCGCTGCCCCAAAGCCCCCGGGAACCAGTAAGGCGTCGAAGTCATCGGCGTTCAGATCGGTCAGCGGAAGAATATCTCCACGTACAATGCGGCTGGCTTCAGTGAGCACATTACGCGTTTCGCTCATCGCCTCGCCAGTACGATGGTTAATGACATGGTGCTGATCGATATCTGGCGCAAAGCACTGCCATTGGGCATCGTTTTGCTCAAGGGCAAGTAGGGATAACACAGTTTCTTGGATCTCGGCACCGTCAAACACGCCGCAGCCAGATAAGATCACAGCAACCTTTTTCATGACGCTCTCCTTGTATCGGCATTTACAATATTGCAATCAGAGTGGGCAATGCATAAAGCATCGTCTACGCTTAATGGCGTTTGACAGTGTCGCATTGGCCAAGGGCTTATGCGAAATAGTAGTCAAGATCGCAAGATAAATTGGTGATTATCTCCGCAGTTTGTGATGACTTTCTCTGCAACCTTTGACACCGATAGCGATTTCTTTTTCCACACCACAGGATCCTTTTTCGATCAAGATCTAGATCCTGTTTTTTTATTTAAGTTGATGTTTTTATTTAATAAAAAATCAATTTTTCATGCTTGTTTAGACAAAATCAAAATCCTATAAAATAATTACCAACAAAGTTATCCACAGATTGGCGACCTTGTGGGAAAAACCATGGTTAACAGGGGTCGAGACTCGTGGCATGCTTAACGGCTAACGTGTTTAACTGGCGATCAATATTCTGATATGGCAACTCTTCCCGACAATCCGTTAATCCTTGTGGATGGCTCTTCGTATCTTTACCGGGCATACCATGCGTCTCCCAATCTCACTAATAGCCAAGGCGAACCCACTGGCGCGGTGTTTGGGGTGGTGAATATGCTGCGCAGCCTGTTGCGACAGTACCCGCATTCGCATGTGGCGGTGATTTTTGATGCCAAAGGGAAGACGTTCCGTGACGACATGTACGAGCAGTACAAAGCCAACCGTCCACCGATGCCAGAGGATCTACGCGGGCAAATTGAACCTTTGCACAAGATTATCAACGCGATGGGCTTGCCTTTACTGGCGGTAGAGGGCGTGGAAGCCGACGATGTTATCGGCACGCTCGCCACTCAAGCCTCGAAAGCGGGGATGCCGGTGCTTATCAGTACGGGTGATAAAGACATGGCGCAGTTGGTGGATGAGCATGTCACCTTAATCAACACCATGACTAATGTGGTGATGGATCCTGAGGCGGTGCGTGAGAAGTATGGTTTCGGCCCTGAGCATATTATTGATTATCTGGCTCTGATGGGCGACAAAGTCGATAATATTCCTGGCGTACCGGGTGTGGGCGATAAAACCGCGACCGCGTTGATTGCCAATCTAGGTGGCTTGGACGATATTTACGCCAACCTTGATAAGATTGCTGAGCTCAGCTTCCGCGGCGCCAAAAGCATGGCGAAGAAATTGACTGAGCATCGAGAAGCCGCTTACCTGTCATATCAACTCGCTACGATTAAACTGGATGTAGCGCTCGATTTCACCCCTGAACAGCTGGTCAAGCAAGCGCCTGATAATGACACCTTGGTGACCATGTATCGTGATTTGCAATTCCGCCGCTGGCTCAAAGAGCTGGATGAAGGTGATGCGCCGGAAGAAGTGGTGTCTGATGAACCTATCTCGCAAGCGACCACGATTGACCGTAGTGGCTACCAAACGCTATTAACGCGGGACGCACTAGACACTTGGCTGAAGAAAATTCGTGACGCTGAGGTGGTGGCGGTCGATACCGAAACCGATAGTCTCAACTATATGGAAGCCAATCTGGTTGGGATTTCATTTGCCGTCGCGCCAGGTGAAGCGGCCTATGTACCCGTGGCTCATGATTATCTGGAAGCGCCCGCGCAGTTATCGCTGGATGAAGTGCTGGAGGTGTTACGCCCTTGGTTGGAAGACCCTTCAGCGGCGAAAGTTGGCCAGAATCTGAAATATGATGCCAGTGTGTTTGCGCGTCACGGGATCACCTTAAAAGGGATTGCCTATGACACCATGCTCGAGTCGTACGTCTACAACAGTGTCGCGGGACGCCATGACATGGACAGCCTCGCTGAGCGCTACTTGCAGCACACCTGCATTAGCTTTGAAGAGATAGCGGGGAAAGGCAAGAAACAACTGACCTTTAATCAAATTCCTCTTGAGCAAGCGGCACCTTATGCGGCGGAAGATGCCGATATTACGTTGCGTTTGCACCAATACCTGATTGGTAAAGTCACCAGTGACGAGAAACTGAAAACCATTTTTGAGTGCTATGAGATGCCGTTAGTCAGCGTGTTGTCGCGTATGGAACGTCATGGTGTGCTAATCGACAAAGACAAGTTGGCGACCCAATCAGAGGCACTACATACTCGCTTGATTGAGCTTGAGCGTGAAGCGTTTGAGATTGCTGGTGAGGAGTTCAATTTAAGCTCGCCCAAGCAACTACAAGCGATTTTGTTTGAGAAAATGGGCCTACCGGTGGTAAAGAAAACCCCATCAGGCAGCCCCTCAACCAATGAAGAAGTGCTGCAAGAGCTCTCACTCGATTACCCGCTGCCAGCGCGGATTCTGGAATACCGTGGGTTGGCAAAACTCAAATCGACTTACACGGACAAGTTGCCGCGCATGATCAATGCGCAAACCGGCCGTGTGCATACCTCGTATCATCAAGCCGTTACTGCAACAGGGCGCTTATCGTCCACCGATCCGAACTTACAAAATATCCCTATTCGTAACGAACAGGGTCGCCGTATTCGAGAAGCCTTCACCGCGGAACCGGATCACACCATTTTGGCGGTCGATTACTCGCAAATCGAATTGCGGATTATGGCGCACTTATCCGGTGATAAAGCCTTGCTAGAAGCCTTCCGTGAGGGCAAAGATATTCACGCCGCCACCGCAGCGGAAGTGATGGGGGTAAGCCTCGATGAAGTCACCAGTGAACAGCGTCGCCGCGCCAAAGCAATCAACTTTGGCCTGATTTATGGCATGAGTGCCTTTGGCTTATCTCGTCAATTAGGGATTGGTCGCCATGAAGCACAAAGCTATATGGATACTTACTTTGAGCGTTATCCAGGCGTGAAGGCCTACATGGACCGCACCCGTGAACAAGCAGCGGAAAAAGGCTATGTGGAAACCATTTTTGGTCGTCGCCTCTATTTGCCAGAAATTAAATCGCGTAATGGCATGCGTCGTAAAGGGGCAGAGCGCGCGGCAATCAATGCGCCGATGCAAGGAACCGCCGCCGATATTATCAAGCGTGCGATGATACTGGTTGATCAATGGATTCAAGCCAATGCGGCGGATGATGCTCGCCTAGTGATGCAAGTTCACGATGAACTGGTGTTGGAAGTCAAAACGTCATCAATGTCCAAAGTTGAAAGCCAAGTACGGAAATTGATGGCATCAGCGGCTGACTTGGATGTCCCTTTGATTGCCGAAGCCGGTTTCGGGGATAACTGGGGAGAAGCCCACTAAGTTCAGGGTTTTTATTGACCTTTCTGTCGTTTTATACCGAAAGCCGATATTTTTATCGGCTTTTTTTTGGTCACTATCCACCTGATCTTTGGCGTTTTTACTCTAAAACACCTTATTTTTATGAAAAAAAATTACGTAAGATACTTTTCAATAC